>JBBIPG010000001.1:0-97813 GCA_037442925.1 Candidatus Fraserbacteria bacterium
TGACCCGTGATAGCTTGTCCCTCAATCTGGATCTTAGCGGGATCTAAGGGACCTGAACGATTGTTTAGTTCATCTTGTATTCGCTTGAGCCAGGCCTGTTGCACGATATGATCCCCGTAGTTATTGTATACGTCATCATCGTAAGCCCCTTGTTCGCGATCGAACTGTCCATCGCTGCCTAGGAATTGGCTCTGGACGTTGCTGAACTTGAGTTCTAAGTCCTCTACCGCGCTTGCTGGTGTCTCTCCATACCCTCGCAAATCCCTGAGAACACGCTGCAATCGACGACGTTGCGCTTCTTGGAGATTGTAGTGTCCTTGTTCGTGCTCAAGAACAAGTTGACTACGCAGGCTTTGATCGATTTTGAGCCCAGGTTCAGCAAAAGAGTTAGCTCGGTCCACGTACGCGATTGTCCTGACGATGGGAATGGCTTCCCAGTGGCTGAAGTTCCAATCGGTGGGCACTACCCAAAATGTGAATGCAGAACTGATACGAATTGCGACGTTCGATTCGACGTATGTTTTGTACTTCGGACTGTAAGCAGCGCTTTGGGGACTTTGGAAATCGCTCCACTTAAGCGTATGGTCTCCAGCTCTCCAGACCTTAACGTTTGGAGGCAAGGGGGGGGACGGATTGAACCAAGCATACGCCAGCAACGCTAAGCTCAACCCCAAGATCAGACCTCCGACGATAGCGAGAATTCGGAGCATTGTAACCCTTCTTCGCTCGTCTCTTAAGGGGGAGTATAGCCCCCCTCCTTAAGCCCAAGCAACCAGCGCTGAAGAAAGGGGGCCAACTCTTCCAGGTTCATTACCGTCCGATTACCTCACAAGCTAGCTGATCTCCCTCAGCACACAGTAAGGCAGCGAGTGTGGTGTTCACGTTATTGTAAGGAGGCTGCGGTGACGGTTGAGGGGGTTGCGGAGGTGGCGGTGCATCAGGAATTATGCATGTTCTTCCGAAGTGGACGTAGGGGAAATCGGAATTGAATGTGACGTAATTGTAGCATCCAGCTTCATGAAGAGGAATGGGTCGTCTCAGGTCACCCAACTCGCCAGCCTTTGACTGTGGAGATTCCTCCGTTGAGTCAACTCGATTGGTATGTATCACGGGGTATAATCCCCTTTGTAGTATTTGCCCGTCTAAGTTCACCGTCTCTCGGACGTAGAGTAGCCCAACCAAAGCAGGCAGCTCTTCCAGCGACTGCGGCATATGCTTTACGGGAACAAAGAGCACCTTACCGTCTGGATCAGCCACCGCTTTCCCGATGTCGAAGTCTGTGAGTCGGTAGCCTTGTTCGATCATCTCTGCCAGTGCTTCCGCGACCAAGATCTGCTGGCTCTCACCGTCCGTATCCACCGCACCTGGATCAAGAGTTGCATCCTGTTGCACAGCAGCTCCAATGCTGAGCGAGCTGCCCAGGAGCACCAGGGTCACAGCCAGACCGACCAACTTGAGGTTCTTCTGCAACATTGTCTATCTCCTCCTTTAGGAGTTTGGGTTTAGAGAGGAGCGCTCGACTCTCCTGCCCTCACGGTAGTTCCAATGGAAGGCTTTGGACCATCAAAAACTCGATAGAAATAGCATCGTATTTGCGACGGATAGAGCATCAAAGATTTGATGGACGACGAGAACGTATGACTATATGATCGGGTTGATCTCTGTAGTGAATTGAATGGAAGGGAGGGAACTATGCTCAAGATTCTAGTGTTGGTGATTGCCGCCCTGACCCTGCTCATCTGGCAAGTGTGGCCTATGATCTATCAGGCAAGTGTAACCTCCATGTGGAGCATTGGAGAGGGGACGACTCAACAGATCTCTCTTTCTGACATGAAGAAAATCGAAACTTCAGAGGGCATCATCTACTATGAGGCGGGACAGGAGCAAGTTGCCCAAGACATAGCTGAAATACTCTTCAGGAGCCGCCGATTGATTCGACAACATCTGGGAATCGATCCTCATCTGCCATCGATCGTGCTCGTCCCTCAGCAGCCTGGGGTCGGTAGTGTAATCCTCAAGGGGATTATCGCCATTCCGCTTATGGTCCCCCCCGACATGAAAAGCCTCAGGGATGCTGACGCGATAACAGATCTTTTTGTTTATTGGGTGGTACCTCATGAAAGTGTAGAATTAGTAATCGCACCGATACTCTATCACGACCGTTCCAGTCGCTGGATAGGAGAT
Source organism: Candidatus Fraserbacteria bacterium (assembly GCA_037442925.1). Taxonomy (GTDB): domain Bacteria; phylum Bipolaricaulota; class Bipolaricaulia; order RBG-16-55-9; family RBG-16-55-9; genus RBG-16-55-9. The sequence goes on from JBBIPG010000001.1 coordinate 2,185, forward strand.
GGATTAGCGCAGTACGCGGGCTATCTTGTCGCTCAGGAACTCTTCCCACAAGGGCTGGAGCGGTTCATGCGTGGCGAGTATCAGCGAGTGGAGGCTCTTCTCGCGCAGGGGAACAGCGTTTACGACTTGACGAGGGAATTCTTGGTCCGAAGAGCTGAATCGGAGAACTTGCTGTCGCCACGTAACCCAGAGGAGTGGGCAGGCTATGCGGTTTCCTTGGCCCTCTGGCTCGACATCGCTAGGCGCTATGGTGAGGAAGTGATTCGAGAGCTTTGGCATAGGGTGAGCCAGCTCTCTCGCTGTGTTCTATACGTCATTTGCTTGAGCCGTCCTACAGCTAAAGATGCGGCCCGCATCCTCAGCGAGTTGACCGGAGAAGATATTTGGCATCGCATCCAAAGCATGGATCTTCAGAAGGTTCTCGAAATCCTAAAGGCAGCTGACTCTCGAAGCTTTCCCAGCGAGGCTCCCTGAGTTGCTGGCTTTGGCATGACAGAAATGTGAAGAGGGCCAGCCGGATTCCCAAGCTGGCCCTCGACCGTCGAACTAGAAGATTGTACCTCCGACGCAGACCTCAACGAAGAAGGGGGGAATCTCCACCTTAATGCAAACTCTGCCACTTACTATGACGCCACCTCCTCCGGCAAAGTCTCCTCCCAGACCGACTCTTACCAGAAGCTGGCCATCGCTGGGTGATCCTTTCTTAGGACCTTCTGTATCAGCTGCTGTCGAGTTTGCGGCGAACACAGGGTAGAGGCCTTTGGAGTAGATCTGGCCGTTTATCTCCGTTGTCTGGCGCACGTAGAGTAGACCCATGAGCAGGAGGCCACGCTCGTTCTGGGTGAAGTCTTGGATCTGCTCTTTGACTTCGTCCGTCAACTTCACGGGCACGAAGATCGCTCGTCCAAGGGGATCGATCACGGCTTTGGGAAAGTCAAACGCCCGCGGATCGTAGCCCGATGCGATCATCTGCGACAGCAATTCAGCAACTAACGCCTGTCCAGCTGCTTCGTCCGTGTTGAGCGTACCCGGATCAAGAGTCACGCCCTCTTGGGCCTGAACTGGCCAACCGCTTGAGATTCCCACAATCGCCAACGCGACTGCTAAGCCGACCAACTTGAGGTTCTGCTGCAACATTGTCTATCTCCTCCTTTAGGAGTTTGGGTTTAGAGAGGAGCGCTCGACTCTCCTGCCCTCACAATAAGCGCAGCCAGAGTTTCCACACCATCAAGTGTTTGATGGAAGAAGCATCGCACTTGCGATGGGAGAACCATCAAAGATTTGATGGACAAGGTGTAACTATGTGTATATGATGGATACACGTCCTCTACGGAATTGAATCGAAAGGAACTAAAGGGAGGTGATGAGAGTGCAACGTTCTCAAGCCAAGAACGACTGGCAGCTCACAGTCTATATTCCCAAGACGCTGCGTGGCGAAGATCCCATCATGCAGTTGAAGCATTTGGCTCTGAGTAAGCGGCGGTCGGTCAACTTCCTGGTCGTCGAAGCCATCCGTAAGTATGTGCAAGAAATGCAACATCAGAACCCACTTGAGCAGGGATGATTACTCGACTCTCACGATGCCGTGGGCAGTAGAAGTCTGAAACTGACTAACGAGACGCTCGCAGCCATGGTGGGCACAAGCCCTCAGACGGTTTCGAGTTGTTTGGGGAGACTCCAGCGCAGGGGAATCATCGCTCGTGAGCGGGGTTGGATCAGAATTCTCGAGCCAGATGGAATGGGCGCTTTTACATAAATGGCAGACCAGGACAAAGCTACTTCTACGATGCGCTACCCTTGAGATACCGATGGATCTCATCGCCTATGCGTTGAGCCTCTCGGCGAGCCGCTTGCGCGAAGTCTTTTTCGTTGGAAGCATAGAGGATGCCTCGCGAGATATTGATGATAACCCGCTCGCCCTGTGAGTTTACAGCCGCGCGAACGGCCTTTTCTAAATCCCCCTTCTGGGCACCGACACCGGGCACGAGGATGAACATCTCTTCTCCCACGATCTCCCGCACGATTCGCAGCTCATCCGGGTAGGTCGCTCCGACGACCAGGCCAATCTCCCTGCCACTTTGAGTCTGCCAGTCCTTTGCCTTCCTTGCTACGATCTCAAAGAGCTTCTGATGCCCGCATGTGAGATCCTGCAAGTCGCGCGCTCCGGGGTTGGAGGTGCGACAGAGTAGAAAGACACCGCCGTTGCGATAAGCGAGGAACGGCTCAATCGAATCAAACCCTAGATAGGGATTGACCGTGACGGCGTCGCACCCGTAGACATCGAATGCCGCTTGCGCGTATTTGCGGGCCGTGTTGGCGATATCTCCCCGCTTAGCATCCAGAATCACGGGGATCTCTGCGGGAATGTGCTCTCTCGTCTCTTTTAGGATCTCAAGACCCTGCGGTCCCAAGGCTTCATAGAAGGCGCTATTGAGCTTATACGCACACACGAGGTCATGCGTGGCGTCAATGATCTGGCCATTGAACTCAAGGATTGCCTTCGGCCCACGATGTTCTTTGAGGGAGGGAGGTATTTGATCGAGATCCGGATCGAGTCCGACACAGAGCCAACTGCGCTGTTGGCGGGCGATGCGAAGAAGTTTCTCAGAAAAACTCATTCTAGCCATCCAGCATACCGGAACGTGCGAGCCGTTGTCAAAGCGGCAAGAAGGACATTGACGTGTCCCTCGGTCTGGTCTTACAATAGCGCATTCACGTAGCGTGATCCCCATGCTTGTAGTAGTGATTGGAGCGGGTCAGGTCGGACAGAGCATCGCACAGGCGCTGCAGCATGACCACAATGTCATCGTCATCGAGCGCGATAAGGACAACCTGGAAGCCCTCGCCGAATACGACGTGATGACCGTCGAGGGAAACGGCGCCAGCTTGAAGGTGCTGCAGGAGGCGGGTGCAGACAAGGCCGATCTTGTGATCGCGTGCACGAACATCGATGAAGCCAACATTGTGGCGTGCTCCGGCAGTAAACAGCTGGGTGCAGCGTTCACCATCGCCCGTGTTCACGATACGGAGTATCTCGACACGTGGGAGCGTGGACGGTTGGGTGTCGATTTCATGGTCTGCAGCGAAGTGCTCACGTCAGAACTCATCGCTCAGATCATCGGCGTCCCGGCGGCACGCGAAGTCCACGCTTTCGCAGAGGGCCGTATCCTCTTAGCAGAGCTTCTGATCGAAGCAGGATCTCCGCTGGTGGCACAGCCGCTCCGAGCATTGGAGTTGCCGCAAGGAACGATGATCGCCAGCATCATCCGCGACGGCAGGGTCATCATCCCCAAAGGGGACGATGTGATCAAGATTGGGGATCTCATGGTCAGCGTCGGGATTCCCGAGGCCGTCGGTCAGCTCAATCGACAGGCCACCGGACAATCGACGCCGCAGAACATTGTCATCATTGGCGGAGGTCGGATCGGATTCCGACTGGCCGCCACCTTGGAAAGGCAGGGACTCCGACCGAAACTCATCGAAGCAGAAAGCGAACGAAGCCGCTGGCTGGCGGAGCAACTCCCACGAAGCCAGGTCTTTCAGAGCAGTGGCACGGACCTCGAGTTCTTGGAAGCCGAGCGGATCGGCGAGTGCGAAGCCGGGGTGTGTGTCATGGATCGAGATGAGAAGAACCTCCTCTCGGCGTTGCTCCTCAAGAGCCTGGGTGTCAAGAAAGTCATTGCAGGAGTGGTGGATACGCACTTCATCAAGGTCTTCGAGCGCGTCGGGATCGACGTGGCAGTAAGCGCTCGCAAGGTGATCGCCGAAGAGATCATCCGCTTCACCCAGAGCCGCATCACCGGGGTATCCGTCTTGGAGGGGGATCGAGCGGAAGTGGTCGAAATGACCGTCTCCCGCAAGAGCCCGCTGGTCGGGGTTCCTCTCAAAGAATCGTGTCTTCCCAGAGAAGCGATCGTCGGTGCCATCGTGAGGAAGAAACAGGTGATCATCCCTCGGGGCGATGACGCCGTACAATCCGGGGATCGCGTGATCATCTTCAGCAAAAAGGAAGCGGCCTCTGAGGTCGAGCGACTGCTATGAAGTTGGTCGTTGACGTCCGATCTTCTGTCCATGTCATCGCCATTCTCCTTCAGTGGTTTGCTTTGGCTTTCCTCTTGCCTCTGGCAGTTGCGTTCTTTTATGGCGAGATTCTCTGGCCTTGGCTGCTGTCTCTGGGGGTAGCGTTGCTGCTGGGCACGGGTCTGCGGGTGCTCACGCGCACGAGCAGAGAAATAAGAGCCCGCGAGGCGTTTCTAGTCGTCGGGTTGGGATGGCTCCTGGTTGCCCTGGTTGGATGCCTGCCTTATGTATGGCTAGGGGTACTCTCGCCGATCGACGCGCTGTTCGAGTCCATGAGCGGATTTACTACGACTGGTGCCACTGTGATCGCTGACATAGAGTCCCAGTCCCGATCTCTCTTGTTCTGGCGCGCTCTCAGTCAATGGCTGGGGGGAATGGGCATCATCGTGTTGGCCATTGCGGTCTTGCCCAGGCTTGCCGTGGGGGGACGACAGCTGGTGGAAGCGGAAGTCCCCGGCCTGGAGATGGAACGACTGGCTCCCCATATCCGCGACACGATCCGAACGATCGGCAAAGTGTATCTCAGCTTGAGCTTGGCCGAAGTGCTGGTCCTGCTTGTTACGGGTGTTTCTCTATACGAAGCAGTGGCACACACGTTTACGACGCTGGCCACAGGAGGCTTTGGCACACGGAGCCGAAGTATAGAGCCCTTCTCACCTCTCACGCAATGGGTCATCACGTTTTTCATGGTGGTGGGGGGCACGAACTTCGCACTCTTCTATCGAGGGTATCGGGCCAAGCTGGGCTTTGGCTCCATCTTCGTTCGAGATGAGGAATTTCGCTTCTACATGGCGACCCTTCTTCTTGCCAGTCTATTGCTGTTCGTGAGTTTGCTGCGCCTGTATCCGGGAGTAGAAGAGGCACTTCGGTATAGCACGTTTCAAGTTGTATCCATTATGACTACGACGGGCTATGCCAGTACAGATTTCAACGAATGGGGCTCGACTGCCAAGTTGATATTACTGGCACTCATGTTCTTGGGTGGGAGCGCCGGTAGCACGGCGGGCTCGATCAAGCTCGTCCGGACGCTGCTCATCTTCAAGCTGATATGGCGCGAGATCCGGCAGCTCCTGCACCCGCAAGCGGTCATACCCATCCGATTGGGGTCACGTGTGATCAGCGAGGAGGCTCTCAAAGGCGTGATGATCTTTGCCATCGTCTATGTGACGATTTTCGCCTTGGGAAGCATTCTGCTCATGTTGGATCTAGAGCGCGTGGGTGGAGTTCAAGTGCTGGACGCGGTGAGCGCCGTTGCTTCCGCCCTGGGAAACGTGGGACCCGGCTTCGGGATTGTGGGACCGATGGCCAACTACGCGACTCTGCCGGAGACGTCAAAACTTCTTCTGACAGCGCTCATGTGGATTGGGCGTCTGGAAATCTTCCCGGTGATTGTGCTCCTGACGAGAAGCTACTGGCGGGGATGAGCAAATGGCTCAAGCCCGACGTACCTTCGTCATCTTGGGCCATACGGCTGCGATCACGCCTCACTTCACTCTCAATGACCTGCCCGGAAGCGCCGGAAGACTCGACATTCTTTGTCGCTGCGTGACGGCTGCTTTCTGTCTCTCGCACGGCATTCGCACTGCTGTCCAGGTCTATCTGGTCTTGAGGGATCAAGTGGCCGTGCGCTTGGAGGGTTCCCGGCTAAAACGCTTGAACCCTGACGAGCACAGCACGGGTGCCCTGATCAAACGAGCGTTGGAGGCTTTACCCAACGTACGCCCCGGTGAGCAATGCGAGAGCACGCCGGGCGTCTTCGTCTCCCTCGGCGGATTGCAGACTGTTCTAGACAAACTCCAAGCAGAAGGAATCGCACTCTATCTGCTCCATGAGCACGGCAAGGACCTTCGCAGCGTAGAGATCAAGGAGCCAGTCGCCTTCGTCTTGAGCGATCACCAGGATTTCCACTCTTCCGAAGAAGCTCTTATGGCCGGCTACCCACGATTGAGTTTAGGCCCGGTAATTCTTCACGCCGATCACTGCATTGCGATTGTCCATAACGAGTTGGATCGCAGAGTAAGCCAGATGCTAAAATGAACCACTACAACTACTATTATTACTATGGAAGGCAAACCCGTCCGTGAATCGCTCGTGGAGATGGTCCAGGTAGTGCGCCCGGGCGATGCCAATCCTCTCGGCATTGCATTCGGGGGCACGGTGGTGGCTTGGATGGACATGGCTGCAGGAGTGGCTGCAGTCCGCCATGCGAGAAGACCGGTTGTGACAGCATCCATTGATAATCTCAGTTTCCTCTCGCCGATTCACATCGGTGAGTGGGTGGTCATCCGGGCGGCGGTCAACTACACCCACCGAACGTCCATGGAGGTCGGTGTCTGGATCGAATCGGAGAATCCCTTGACCGGAGAGCGCAAACCCACAACCCACGGCTATCTCACCTTTGTGGCCCTGGATGATTCTGGTCAACCTACACCTGTGCCTCCTGTCTTGCCGGAAACGTATGAGGAGAAGCAGCGCTACGAGGAGGCCAAGCGACGACGGGAATACAAGCTCAAGATGCGCGACGAAGAGCCGAAGTCTTAAGTGACTCCTCTGTTGATTGACGCTTCACTTTGAATTAGAATAGTGACAGGATGAATTTCGATCGGCAGGGGGCGGAGGAGTCGTTTAGCGGTTCGCCTCAAAAAGACCGCCAGCTCATGGTCGAACGGTTGCGCGCTCAAGGCGTCCGGGATGAGCGTGTGCTTGAGGTCATAAGCCGCATTCCCCGACACTGCTTCGTCGGTGAAGAGTATTGGGACCAAGCCTATGCGAATCACCCCCTACCCATTGAAGATGGTCAGACGATCTCCCAACCCTATATTGTGGCACTGATGACGGAGCTACTGGCACCCAAACAGAGCGACAGAGTCTTGGAGATCGGGACCGGCTCCGGCTATCAGACGGCCATTCTTGCAGAGCTGACAGCGGACGTTTACACTATAGAGCGGTCTCGCGTGCTTTTGGAGAAGGCGCGAGCGCGATTGAAGGCTGCAGGATATCAGAATGTGCACTTTCGTCTGGGCGATGGTACGGTGGGTTGGGAAGAATACTCACCGTACAGTGCGATCATTGCTACCGGTGCGGTCCCTAAGGTGCCGCCGTCGTTGATCCAGCAGCTGGCCGAGGGCGGCCGGTTGGTTCTTCCCGTGGGAGATCGACAAGTGCAAAGACTCTGGCTGATTGAACGTCACGAAGCAGAACTGGATAAGAGAGAACTCTGTTTCTGCAGCTTTCTGCCTCTGGTGGGAAAGGAGGGATGGCCTGAGGAGGAACGAACTCGCCATCATTGACATAGCGTGCGTTATCGCATCGACGTGCAAGCTCATCCAACATCGCAATCGTAATCGTCCACTAACAAAGGGGAGGGGACACTACATATGCGAAAGCTATGCGTACTGGTTGGAGTTTTAACTCTCGTCGGATTCATCTTGGCAGGCTGTGGACCGGGCAATCAAGCGCCCACAGTGAGCGTGACCAGCCCACAGGTAACTCAGGGTAAAGCGACATCTAACAGCAAAGCCGTCTCCTTTGAAGTCAAAGGAGAAGACAAAGATCTACCTCAGGGCCAAAAGCTAACATACTCCTGGGATTTCGGTGACAACAAACCCACCAGCAAGAAGGACACGCAGGACGCCAAGATCACCTACACCTATGATAAGGCGGGGACCTACACCGTGAAGGTCGTGGCCACCGATGACAAGAAGGCCAAGAGCAAGGAAGTCAGCATCCAACTGGAAGTAAAGAACGCTCCACCCACAGCGGACGCCAAGGCCACACCCACGAGCGGTCAAGCCCCGCTGACTGTGCAGTTCGATGCCAGCGGTTCCAAGGATGCCGATGGCACGATCGCCAGCTACGAGTGGGACTTCGGCGATGGCCAGAAAGGCTCAGGCCAGAAAGTCAATCACGACTATGTTGAACCCAAGACCTACACCGTCACGTTGACCGTGACCGACTCTGACGGAGCCAAGGCAACCAAGACTCTTACCATCACCGTGGAGGCGGCTTCCCAGGGAAAAGTCTGGGAAGTCCAGATGGAGCTTGAGGGCGGGAAGTTCTACTTCGAGCCCGCCGTGCTCAAGATCAATGTCGGTGATACCGTGCGCTGGGTCTGCAAGAGCGGCTGTCCTCATAGCGCAACGGCCTACACGAAGACGAACGGCAAAGCGGATGGACTGCCCGCGGGCGCGGCCTCATGGGATTCCAAGCTGGTGAACCAGGATGGTACGTTCGCGTTCACGTTCAGCGGACCGGAAGGGAGCTACCCCTACTTCTGCATCCCGCACGTTGCCTTGGGACAAGTGGGGCTCATCATCGTGGGCAAGTACACAGACTTGAGCGCCGACTTCCTGAGTAGCTTGCAGGGTGCGGAAAAGACGGAGATGCAAAAACTCATCGATCAGGCGAAGACGCTTTGACATTCTCTATCGTCGCTTGCGATCTCAAATCTGAGGAGTGGGGCGTCGCGGTTCAGTCGAAGTTCTTCGCGGTGGGCTCCGTCGTGCCGTGGGCTCAGGCCAATGTAGGCGCCGTCGCAACCCAAGCCTATGCGAACACGAGCTATGGCCCCCGAGGGCTTCGATTGCTGAGTTCGGGTCTTACTGCCAAAGAAGCGCTGGACCGACTTCTCTCCGACGATGAGGGTCGCGAACATCGACAGGTAGCACTGATAGACTCCCAGGGTCGTTCGGCAGCCTTCACCGGCAAGGAGTGTTATCCCTGGGCGGGCCATACAGAGAAACCGGGCTATGCCTGTCAGGGGAATATCCTAGCGGGGGAGGCTGTCGTACACGCCATGGCGGAAGCCTTCGAGGGAACCCGCGGTTCACTCGCGGAGCGTCTCATCGCTTCCCTTCGGGCCGGTCAGCAGGCAGGAGGGGATAAACGCGGTCAGCAATCGGCGGCGCTTCTCCTCGTGAGGGAGAAGGGTGGGTATGGAGGGTTCACCGATCGCCTGATGGATTTGCGGGTGGACGATCACCCTCAGCCCATCGAGGAGCTGGCACGCTTGCTGCGACTCCATCAGCTCTACTTCGGAAAGACGGCGGAGAAGATCCAGCTGGGCAAGAGTGAAGTCAAATCGATCCAGAAGATGCTTCGCGCCCTCGGCTATTACCGGGGTGCGATCCATAGCACCCTGGACGAGTTGACCCTTCAGGCCCTTGAGGATTTCCACAACGTGGAGAATCTGGAGATGCGGCGACTTCAGACGCCCGACGTCTTAGATGTCGAAGTCTATCGATTCATGGAGGAGAAGTATCGAGCTCTTGGCCATTGAGGACAATAAATGAAAGAGAAAGCCCCCGCCTGTGGCGGGGGCTTCGTCCTCCACTTGCGGTGGTGAGAGGAAATTAGAGTAGAGGGACATCAGAAATTATAGCTCCTTCGGCTTCCCGCGTCGGTGATCTCGATTACATTAGGTGTGTTCGATCTTCCCAAGACATTGAATGCGGAAGATCCGCAAGCTATCATACGCTTCGGGTGATCTCGTATGCGAAGGGTGCTTCGTGTCTTCTTGCAGGCCACTTTCTGGAGTGTTATGGGTGTGGGGTTCTGGGTGTTGGCACAGACTGGTGACTACTTCCAGGATTATCCAGGTGGCTTCACTCAGGCTACCTATGAGATTACCACAAATGAGTTGGAGAACCCGATCACGTTGAGTTTTGAGATCGAGCCGGCATCCGCAGATCTCTTCACCGTCACCAGCACCAACCGAGTGACGGCTCGACGGGAAGACTTAGCGATGGGCGTCACCAGTGGAGTCGCGCAAGCGCAGCTGCTCATTCAGGATGAAGCGGTGCGAGCCCTTCTCGAGAACCGCAAGAATCTTCGGCCACAGACTTCGTTCATACTGCCGAGTGGAGCGCGGTTCGCCAGCGCGGAACGTGAAACGATAGCCGGTGTGTCGGTCCTCTGTGGCATGCTGACCCAGCCTGACAGACCCACTCAACGCATCTTCCTGGCGATCACGGAAGATCCAACCTTGCCCTTTCCTCCGTGGATTGAGCAGCAAGAAGAGCGTAGCTCAGGTGAGACGGTGGGTTCATTCGATGTCTGTGCCTCGCTTCTTCCACTGGCTCAGCAGTCGGGTCGGTTGTATGCCAAGGTCTTTGAGTTAAAGTTGACCCAGTTTGAGCATCGTGAGTGAACCATCGCGGTTTCGCCTCAGTCTGGATCTACTGCACTTGGCATGGGGGAACCTGCTGCGCCGTCCGATGAGATCCGTGTTGACAGTTGTGGGAATCGGGATCGGGATGACAGCGGTGGTGGGGCTTCTTGGGCTCACCGGTGGCCTGCAGCGAGTGTTGGAGGCGCAGTTTCAGCGGCTGGGACACGACCTTGTGCTCATCCTGCCGGGGGTAAGTCGTGGGCTTTCACCCTCGGAATCGATGGAGTTCGCATGGCAGAGTCTTCGCTCAGTACCTGGAGTCGCTCAATTGGGAGCCATGCTTCGCCAGACGCTCCCCGTCTCCACGGAGAACGCTCAGGGTTTTCTGATCGTTCTGGGGCTCTCTCCAGAGACTATGAACAACGCCGATCGCTTCTTTGCTCGCTTTGAGCTGGCAGAAGGGAGACTGCCAACTGCTGGAAGCCAGGAAGTCTTGCTGACTCAGAGAGCGGCACGTGATTTGAATCTACACGTAGGTGAAATCATTCGCGTATCCGATCGGGAATTTTGGACCAGCGGCGTGCTTCGTCCCACAGGGGACTCACAGATGGAGGGAGCGATCGTTGTCCCGTTATCAGAGATGTGGGAGCTGACCGGGCGAGTCAACTCTGCGTCACTCGTCTGGGTTCAGGCACAATCCGGCTATGACGTGGAAGTGCTGGCGACTTCCCTGGAAGCAGAGCTGCGTTCGAGTTCCATGGCAGGAAGCTTTACCGTGCAGACTTCCCAGCGTCTCGCCGACATCGTTCAGATCGTGCTGGGGGTGCTGCGGGCTGCTCTTACGGGCATTGCCGCCGTGGCCCTTCTGGTCGGAGGGATTGGGCTCATGAACACCATGTATATGGCCGTCTTGGAGCGAACCCGAGAGATCGGCGTCCTGGTTTCGTTAGGTGCTCGTCAGAGCCAAATCCTGACGCTCTTCTTGATGGAAGCGGGATTCTTGGGGCTTCTTGGGGGAATAGTGGGAGTCCTTTTGGGAATGGGGCTGGCGACGACCATGGCTACCCTGATAGCGCAGGCAGCTCGTGCGCCGGGATTCGCGCCGGAGGCGAGCGCGTCGCTCATTGGGCTCTCTCTGCTATTCTCGATGGGCTTGGCGATGCTTGCGGGTGCGCTGCCTGCGCGTCGCGCAGCTTCATTGCACCCGGTGGATGCGCTACGCTATGAGTAAAGTGCGAAGCAGCAGTTGACGCATCTTGCAATGTTTCGTTATGCTGAAGAACCCGGAAGAGGAGGAACTACATGGGGGGCGAGCTCAAACTTGTTGCGGGGAATTCCAATCTTGCTCTGGCTGAGGAGATCAGTGCTTGTCTAGGGGTTCCGCTCTGTGATGCGGAAGTTGGGCGCTTCCCCGATGGTGAAATCAATGTTCACATCAAGGAGACCGTACGCGGTGCGGACGTGTTTGTGATTCAATCGACTTCGCCTCCGGTCAATGAGCACTTGGTGGAGCTGCTCTTGATTCTCGATGCGTTGCGGCGCGCCTCTGCTGGGCGGATCACGGCCGTCATCCCGTACTATGGCTACGCCCGCCAAGACCGAAAGCACATCGGGCGTGTGCCCATCAGCGCCAAGCTCGTGGCCAATCTCATTGAGACTGCCCGAGCCGACCGTGTTCTCACACTCGATCTGCCTGCTGGCCAACTTCAGGGCTTTTTCGATATCCCAGTGGACAACCTGAGAATCGATCCCATCTTCGCCGACTATTTCTCACGCGAGGGCCTGGATCAAGGCTCCGTGATCGTGGCTCCCGATGTGGGTGCCGCTCGCAGAGCCAGTGGTGTGGCGGAACGCCTCGGTCTGCCTTACGCCATCGTAGAAAAGGTACGGCTCAGTGACAAGACCGGTCAAGTGCAAGCGCGCCACGTGATCGGCGAGGTAGAGGGCCAGCGAGCCATTCTCGTCGATGACATCATCTCGACCGGTGGGACCGTACTGGCCGCCACAGATCTGCTATTGGCAAGTGGAGCACGGGAAGTCCATGCTGCGTTCTCGCACGGGGTCTTTGCCGGCGATGCCATGCAACGGATCGAGAACTCACGGCTTCAGAGTGTCATCGTAACCAATACCATTCCCCCGCCGATCAGCCCCAAGCTAACCCACATCTCCGTGGGCAAGCTCTTCGCGGATATCATTGAACGCATTCACGAGGAGCAGTCCGTCAGCAAGCTCTTCCCCCACTACTGAGGTTCATTGGCGTTTCCGCACGAAATTCGCTATGATAAAAGACCGTGCGGAGGGGTCATGCAGATGGCTTATGAACTGAGTGCTGAGATTCGTACGCAGAAGAACCCAAGAGAGTTGAGGCGCCAAGGGCACGTCCCAGGCGTGATCTACGGTCCAGAGATACATCATTTGGTCTCGTTCGCCCAGAAAGAGCTGGAGGCTCTTTTGGGAAGGATCACCCGCAGCTCGCGCATCTCGCTCAAACTCGATGGTGAAAAGTACGATACATTCATCAAGGAAATCCAATACGATCTTCTGACGGATCAAGTGATCCATCTCGACTTGTATCGGCCTCCTACCACGCGACCCATCACGGTGGAGGTACCCATCCGGCTTCGTGGTGAGTCCAAAGGGCGCAAGAGCGGAGGCGTCGTTGACCAGGCTCGTAGCGTCGTTCAAGTGCGTGGAGTGAGCGCTCTCATTCCTGAACTGATCGAGTTGGATGTCACGGAGCTGGATATTGGCCAAGCTCTCCACGCCAGCGATGTGAAGCTAGCAGAAGGAGTCAAGCTCGTTACCGCTGCGGAGACAGTGCTCGTCACCATCCTTGCGCCGCGCAAGGAAGAGGTGGTGGCACCCGTGGCTGTAGCTGTGGAGGAGGGTGCTGTGCCCGCTGCCGAGGGTGCGGAAGGAGCTGCCGCTCCTGGCGAGGGGAAAGAGGAAGCTATCCAAGGCGCGCCTGCCAAGGCGGCTAAGCAAGAGCCTGAGGGCAAGAAGAAGTAATCTCAAGAAGCTCTTTGGGCTTACTGAGAGCTTTACTTCATGCCTGCGCGAATCCGCAAGGTGGCTATTGGCTTAGGCAATCCCGGCCCTCAGTACGAGCGCACGCGCCATAATCTGGGGTTCCTGGTGATTGATCGTTGGGTGGATCGCTTGCAGAGAAAACCCGAACGCATCGAATCGCAGACGGCCATCCTCTACCAACATAGCGGGGTTCTGCTGGCCAAACCCACGACCTACATGAATCGGAGTGGCCTGGCCGTCCGCACGATCTGCGAAAGATTCCAGTTGACCCCGGAGCAGTGCCTCATCATCTATGACGATTATGCTCTACCCTTTGGCGTTCTTCGAGCCCGAGAGCGTGGCGGACCTGGAGGACATCACGGCATGGAGTCCATCATAGAAGAGCTCGGAACCGAGGAGATTCCTCGCTTGCGAATGGGGATCGGAGCAGCTTCCGCTCACGAAGACCTCACAGACTATGTACTAGGAGAATTCACGCCGGAAGAAGAGAAGCGGTTGGACGAGTACCTCTCTCGCGCGGCGGATGCGATGGATTGTTTCTTTCAGCACGACGTTGAGGCCGTGATGAATCGCTTCAACGGGTGATTGTTACGGGTGATCGTTGCCCAAATACGCTTGCTGCACAATGGGGTTCTTTATGATGTCCTCTGGAGGGCCCTCGGCGATCAGTTCACCAAAGCTCATCACGAGAACGCGATCGACCAGGCGCATCACGCTTCGCACGTTGTGATCCACAATTACAACCGTCATCCCTTGCGCCCGAAGCTCTTGGATCGTCTGTGAGAGTTCATCCGCTTCGCTTGGGGTGAGGCCGGCAAAGGGTTCATCGAGCAGAAGAAGCTCCGGTTCCGTAGTAATGGCTCGGGCGATCTCCAAGCGCCTCAGGCCGGCGTAGGGCAGCATGGCTGGCAGCCTGTCGAGTTCGGGCAGGAGCCCGAGTCGCTCTGCCACGTGTATGATGTGAGCTCGGTCATGGAGCATCTGTGGGAAAAGATGGTTGGATAGAGCACAGAGTTCGAGGTTCTCCCAGACCGTCATGCCTGGACAGCACTGGACGCTCTGAAAGGCTCGTGCGATCCCCAGTTCGACGATCTGATGCGCCTTTCGGTGAGTGATGTCGTGCCCTTTAAAGTGAATTCTCCCGCGATCGGGCTTGAGCGTTCCCATGATCAAGTGGAAGACTGTCGTTTTGCCAGCTCCATTCGGCCCAATCAGCCCCATGATCGTGCCCTGCTCCACCTTAAGATCGAGCTGGTGGACGGCCTGCAACCCACCAAAGGCTTTGCTGATCTTGTGGGTTTCCAGGATGGCGCTCACTGCTGGCTCCTCCCTGTGTGGATCTGGATCTCGTCTACCGGCCTGCAGAGAAGATCTCCCATGAGCAGGGGAAGAAGACCCTTCCGGGCAAAGAGAACGAGGAATACGAGCAGGATCCAAAAGAGCAGCGAAATCCATCCCTGTCCCTCGAGAATGTGAAGCGCCTCCACTTGGGAAGGCAGTGCGCTTAGGTATTGCTGGCCAAGTTTTGTGATATACGCTCCGATCAGCGGCCCGATGATCGTTCCCAAGCCACCCGCGACACTGGCCACAATGATCGAGAGCGATAGATCGAGGCTCAGGACACCATCAAGACCTGCAGGCTGCAGAGCCGCCAGTACCGGAAGATGCACGTAGGCGGCCCCGGCCAGGCCCGCTGCCGACGCGCTCACCATGAACGCCACCACTTTGAATTTGGCTGGACTCAGCCCTGAGGCTTCCACGGCGGCTTCATTGTCACGAATCGCCCTAAAGATCGCGCCCCATCTTGAGTGAGCAATCACCAACAATCCAGCACCAATCAATGCCATAAGACCCAGCGAATAATAGTACGTCACGAGCTTGACTCTCTCCAGCGGGACATCGTACCCCAAGGGGGGGAAGAAGTTCTTCGGTGTGAAACTCATCCCGGAGATCCCTTCTGTCACATCGGAGTAGATGAGAACCAGCTTGTAGACAGCGATCAGTGCGAGGAGCGTGACCAACGCCAAATAGGGCCCTCGCAGACGGATGGCAGGGATCCCAATCAGGGCTCCCACGATGACAGATGTGCCCATACCGAGTGGGATCGTCACCCAGGGCGGCCACTCAAGGTGGGTGCCTGCCAGACCGCTGGTATAGGCAGCTACGCCGATGAAGAGCGCATGGCCCAGATTCATCTGACCTGCATAACCGGCAAGAAGATCCCAGCTCATGGCAAAGATGGCAAAGAAGTTGGCGAAGATGAGAGGTGCATACCACTCCTTGGGCACGAGGTTGAAAGCTGGCAGCAAGGCGAGCGTGCCCACAACGCTAGCAAAGACAAGATACGAAGCACGCGATTGCCTCCTGCGGTTCATGGTGCGGACCTCCCCAGCAGCCCTTGAGGGCGGAAGAGGAGGATGAGCACGGTGAGCAGCAGTGAAGGGACGCCCACCCAGGGAGCACCGAGCGGGATGTGGACTTGTGGCGCGTAGTAGGTGAAGGTCTCAGCGAACCCAACGAGATGGGCAGCAAGGAGCGAACCCGGTAAGCTTCCCAGCCCTCCTAAGATGACGATCGCAAACGAGATGATCAGGGGATCCATCCACATGCGTGGGTCTATCCCTCCCGGATAGGAAAAGAATATCCCCGCCAGCCCAGCCAGAGCTCCGGAGAGGGCCCACGTTGCTGTGTACGTGCGCTCGATGTCGATGCCCACCAGCGCCGCTCCTTTGCCGCTCATCGCCATGGCTCGGATGGCCTTGCCGGAGCGCGTGCGCTCCATGAAGAGCCAGCATCCTCCCAAAGCCAGCCAAGAGACGACGAACGCGAGGATCTGCACGTTCTCTACCCTCACTACCGCGACCGTGCTCACTCCACCCAAAGGAGGCGGGAGGCTCTTAGCTCCCAAGCCAAAGGCCATGGCAACCACCTCTTGCAGCACCAGGGCAATGGCCAAGGTCACCACCAGCGTCAGGATGGACGAATGCTGGACACGACAGATGACACTTCGATAAAGTCCCGCGGCTACGAGCGATGTGGCCAACACTCCTAGTATCACGGCCAGGACAAGAGGAAGCCCCAGGATGGTGAACGCTGTAAATGCAACATAGGCCGAGATCATCAGTAGAGCTCCGTGAGCTAGGTTCAGTACCCCTGCAACCCCGAAGAGGAGTGTAAAGCCTAGAGCCAGCAACGCGTAGACCGCACTGCGAAGCCCGGCCAATAGCAGGATTTGCTCCATAGTCTCACTGAGCTAGCATGGGTTGTAGAGTGTGCGCCCTCTACTGTGCTCAGCTCGTTCAGGCCGCTGGCGGCAGCAGGAAACTCGAGTTCTTAAACTCCGGTGGCCAGACAACCCGGCGATCGGGTCTTCCGGCGGCATCTTTTTGCCACTGGACCCACTTGGGCACGACCAAGACCTCTCCCGAGGCGGGATCTCGGGTGAAGGGATCATGGGGTCGAGGATCGTCTTTGCCTTGAAAGCGAATGCGCCCGACCGTTCCCACGAGATCTGTCTCTTCGAGAGCCGTAATCAGCTCTTCACGGTAGTTGCTATAGGCGCTCGCATTCGTGGGGTCCGGGGGAGGCTCACCGATACGCTCGACCGCTTGCTGGAAGACGAAGAGTGCATCATAGGTCGTATAGGCCATGTAGAGCGGTTGTGCCGGAGCGGTCTTGAACTCTTCCACATACTTTTGGAAGAAGGGTAGAGTTCGGTCGGTGATCGCCGTGGCTCCCGTGGCGGCATCGGCATAGACGTGGGAAATGACTCTGCCCTCCGTGTTGGCCCAGTATTCGAATGCCTGACCGGAGACGTTGATCCCCAAGACCGGCAGACGAGGCCCCAAGTTATACCACTGACGGACGAACCCAAAGCCGTTATCCCGAATGAACGACACGATGAATGCCTCTGATCCCGACTGCGAGGCTTGAGAGAGACCGGCGCTAAAATCGAAATTCCTCTCGCCCGGAAAGCGGAAGGCCGAGACGATGCTCAAGCCTGCGCCGGGAAGTTGCTCCTGCAAAAAGCCCTGGTAGTCTCGACCGAAGAGATCATCCTCGATCACGAGGCTCACTCTCTTCAGCTTCAACTCGTCCACCAGCAAGCCCTTGGCGGCACGGACGGTATCTTGAGTGAGCAAATCAGAGTCGATCATCAAGCGGAAGTAGTACTTGAAGTTGTTGTAATCTTCTATGACTTTGTCCGTCGTCTTCGGCGTGGAGGTGCCGGTATTCAAAAACGGCGTCTTCAGGCGGGGTAACATGTTATTCACCAGGGGTATGACGGTCTCATCCAGAAACCCTCCGACGATGATGATGCATTGCTGAGTGGTGGCCAGCTCTTCGAAGCGCTGGGAAGCGATCCGTGGATCGAGTTGATCATCCCGAATGATGAGCTGAATCTGCCGCCCCAGGATACCTCCGCTTTCGTTGATCTCTTGCTCGGCGATCTGGGCTCCTCGCTGAGCGGATACACCCAGCGGGAGATTGAAGACGAGAGGCAAGAGAAGCCCAATCTTAATGGGAAGAGCCGAACTTTGAGCCGCGGCGAAGTGTGGTGCCAGAGCGAGCGTGCCCAATGTGGCACTTACAGTTTTGAGGAACGCACGTCGGCTGATGCCCCCCTCGGAGTCTTTTGCTTGCATATGGACCTCCTCAATTTTGTGTGAAGATTGACACTATCATGACAACTTTCGGCAACCAGATCAATGGGTCTACTCTGCCACGGGTGTGCCGTCAAGTCTTATGGACAAGGCACTTGACTTCGTCGCAGGAGCAGGACTAGAGTGAAGATGGCAGGAGGTGGTCCCCATGCAGGTGTGCCTGCGTAGCTTAACCGCTAGAGCATGGGTTGGGGTGCTCCTGGGTCTGCTCACGGGATTCGATCCCACCTGGGCCCAGCAAGGAGGGGGAGGAAGCCCTCTCGCTCCAGAGGTGCTCTTCATCGATTTCCCCCAGCAGATCCCCTCGGATGGGAGCAAGGTCTTCGGTCGGGTGAGTTTTCGGGATACGGACGCCAACATCACGCTCGCCAAGTTCGAGGTGGTGGAAGCCACAGATTTTGCGTCGTTCAGCTTCGATCCTAAAGTCGAGGGTAAGAAGGAAGGGGTCTTCGAGTTTTTCGTCTTCTCCAAGATTGCCCAGCGGGTCACCCTCAAGGTCACGTTGGCCGATGGCGCTGGGAACACGAGCTTCCCCAAAGAGTTCACGTTCGAGGCCGTTTCGCTGATCGAGTTTGTCACGCAGTGGGGAAGCTTGGGCAGCGGCAATGAGCAGTTCAAAGATCTAGGGGGACTCGCTCTGGATCGTCAGGGGAACATCTACGTCACGGACTTCGACAATAGCAGAGTGCAGAAGTTCTCGTCGGATGGAACCCTGATCGCAATCTGGGGAGGTCGCGGCAGTGCGCCGGGTCGACTGGATGGTCCTCTGGGCATTGCCGTGGACAGTCAGGGGAACGTCTATGTGGCGGAGGCAGGAAACCGGCGGGTTCAGAAATTCAGTTCCGAGGGGAGGTATCTACTCCATTGGGGGAGCTTCGGCAACGATCCCGGACAATTCAATTCCCCAACAGGGGTCGCTGTAGATCGCAACGGGAACGTTTATGTAGCGGATCAAACGACTGGGGTCATTCAAGCCTTCACCCCCACGGGAGCCTTTCTGCGACGCTGGGGCACCCAGGGGAGTGGCGAAGGTCAGCTGCGCAACACCATGGACTTAGTTGTTGACCAAAACGATACTATCTATGTGGCCGATACGGGCAACCGCCGCATTGTGACCTTCAGCACTGATGGCGCCTTCTTGGGACAGTGGGGCACCGAAGGCTCGCGCGACGGTCAGTTTCTTGAACCCCGAGGAGTCACAGTGGATCTGGAAGGCAACGTCTATGTGGCCGATAAAGGGAACCATCGCATTGCCAAGTTCTCGCGTGAAGGCAGGCTACTGGCTCAATGGGGCAGTGCGGGCAGTGGCCAAGGAGAATTCTCGGAGCCTGTGGATCTTGCGGTCGACTCGAACTGGGTGATCTACATTGCGGATGAGGGCAACCACCGCATACAAGCCCTCAAGTTCAAGATGCCGTAAGGTTGCTTCTAGACATGGATCTTCGACGGCGATCCAGAAAGCCCTGTAAGATCAAAACTGCAGCCAGTTGATCCCGGATTCCTTTGCGCTTCCGGCGACTGAGATCGGCTTCGAGTAAGACACGCTCTGCTTCGACGGTGGTGAGCCGCTCGTCGAACAGTTCGACGGGAAGCTTCAGCGCTTCTCGCAGTTGGCTCTGAAACTGCAAAGTCTCTTCGGCCTTGGGTCCGGGTGACCCATTCATATTGACCGGTAGCCCAACGACGATCAACTCCACGCCTTCGCTCTGAACGACGCCCTTGAGATACTCAAGATCACTCTGCCATGAGCGGCGCGTATAGACAGCAAGTCCGCGGGCAACGGTGTGCGTCTCATCGCTGATGGCCAGTCCGATGCGCTTTTCGCCCAGATCTAGCGCGAGAATCTTCATCCCCTTACATTAACGGCGCGCGACTGGTTCGTCAAACACGGTATAATGGCGCAAGAGAGGAGACCATGTCAGAACTGCTCGCGAAGGCCCAGGAGATCCTGCGACAGGAGGTGATCTGCAACCGCTGTCTCGGGCGTTGCTTTGCCAAGTCGGGCACGGGGTTAACGAACGAAGAGCGCGGGAAGGCTCTGCGAGTTCTTGCTGCAATGCACAAGCGCCAGCCATTCGTGGCCTCACAAGAGTGCTCGATCTGTCAGAGTATTTTCACAACCGTGGATCGTTGGGTGGAGCAAGCTCTGCAGCGAATAGAAGGCTACGAGTTTCAGACATATCTCATGGGAACCCGCATTCCCTTGGAGATCGAGGCCGCGGAGCGATCGCTTTGGGAGAAGTATCACATTGGCGTTCAGTGTACGGAACCCATCAAGCAAGAGTTCAATCGCGAGGTGGGAAAGCGCTTTGGGATCATCATGTCCGCTCGTGGTCAACCCATTCTGGTGGATTTTCGAGAGCCGGAAGTTGTCTTTTTGATGGATCTAGAGCGCAATCAACTGAAAGTGCGAGTCCACTCGCTCTTCCTCTATGGCCGGTATCGTAAGCTCGTACGAGGCATTCCGCAGACGAAGTGGCCCTGCCGTACGTGTCGTGGGCGAGGATGTGAGGAGTGCGATTACACGGGAAAGACGTATCCAGAGAGCGTAGAAGAGCTTATTGCTGAACCCGTACTAAGGGCAGCAAAAGGGAAGGCACATGCGCTTCATGCGGCGGGACGGGAGGATGTAGACGCTCGCATGTTGGGTAGCGGGCGGCCTTTCGTTCTGGAAATCACATCGCCTCGAAAACGAAGTCTGGACTTGGAACTGTTGACGAGAGAGATCAACAGACTGGCACAGGGCAAAGTGGAGGTGGGTGCGCTTCGCTTCGTCAAGAGCAAGGTTGTCGAGCACATCAAAGAGCTGGAAGCTCAGAAATCGTATCGTGCGGATGTCGCATTGGGTCGTGAAATTCATGAAGAAGAACTGCAACATGCTTTGCATCAGCTGATTGGCGATATTGAGCAGCGGACTCCTCGCCGAGTGCGCCATCGGCGGGCCGATCTTGTGAGAACCCGAAGAGTTCTTGCTATCGACGGAAGACTCACAGGACCGTGCGCGGCCCTCATCGAGATTGTCTGCGATGGCGGACTCTACGTGAAAGAGCTCATTTCCGGAGATGAGGCTCGCACGCGCCCGAGTCTTTCAGGGTTATTGGGCACACGTGCACAAGTGGTAGAACTCGATGTTCTGGATGTTCTGGGCGGAATCAATCTGCCCGAAACTTGAAGACTTGGGCCGCGACAAAAAACGTGATAGCCAGCCAGAGCCCAATATAGAGTAACTCCGGTCCTAGGGACGTAAGCGGCGCGTCATTGATCGAAATTGCGCGTAGGGCTTTCAGCAACGGCGTCAACGGCAGAAATTGCACTAAAGAGTGCACTGCTGTAGGCAGATTGTCCGTCGAGAAGAACGCCCCCGATAGGAACAGCATGGGCATCCCGATCACTTGAGCCAGGCCGCTCGCTCCGCTGGCCGTCCGACTCAGCCCAGCGACAATGAAGCCGAGATTGAGAAAGATCAGTGTGCCCACAAGCGTCAATGCATACAGATTCACGAGGTTTCCGTGGATGGTCGCGCCAAAAAGGCTTGTCCCCACAACCAGAATCAACGACGCTTGAAGGAAGACGAGCACGAGGTACGCCAGCACTTGGCTAATAATAAAGGTGCGGGGCGGAAGCGGTGTACTGCGAATTCTCTTCAAGATGCGCTGCTCGCGGTAGCGCGTCATATCCACGGCAATCAAGATGATCCCGTTGAACATAAGACCCATGCCCATGATCCCCGGCAGGAGGAAATCCATGTATTTCACGGTGCGCGCTTCGAGCGATTCTTCTTTGAGAGCAAAGAGCCTGGGCACTCCAATCAACTTCAAGTTCAACTCGTTCACTAGCTGATTGAGTGCACTGCGCACCAACTCATACTCAATGAGGTTCGCTTTGTCATAGTATACGGTGAACTCAATCGTTTCTGAAAGTGTGCCGTCTGAACCCAGAGCACGGAACGACTCAGGGATGATGATCGCGGCTTCGATCTTCCCGTCCTTGAGCGCCCTCTTTGCAGCAGCTTCGCTTGTGATGTCGTCATGGAGCTGGAAGTACTTGATCTGGCGCATCGCAGCGATGAGTTGCTTCGATACATCCGTGCCGGCTTGATCGATGATTGCCAGCCGAGCTGTGCCTCCACCTTCGAAGTTGAAGAGCCCAAAGATGACGATGAACATGACCGGAAAGGCCAAACCCCAAAAGAGCGTGAGCCGGTCTCGGAATATGATCTTGAGCGAAGCGATAAACAGCTTGAGGTAAGTCAATCTCTCAGCTCCTTGCCGGTCAGTTCCAGAAAGACGTCTTCCAGATTGGCGGGCAAGACTTCGATGTCTTCGAGTGGAATCTTCTCGGCCTCGATCACCTTGAGTAGCGACGGCAGACTGTCCAAAGCTTTGGTGACCCGCAGCTGATATTTCGGGGCATGATCGCGGATCTCTTGGACGCTCAGCACGCCTTCAACAGCTTGGAACGCGCTTGCTGGCAATTGCTTTTCCGTGATCACGTTGATGCGGTAGCTCGACTTTAAACCATGAACAAGATTGGTCGGCGTGTCGAGCGCCACGATCACGCCAAGATCAATAATTGCGACGCGATCGCAGAGCAGTTGGGCCTCTTCCATGTAGTGCGTCGTCAGAATGACCGTCTTGCCCTTCGCATTGATCTCCCTGATAAAATCCCAAAGGTGCCGACGGGCCTGAGGATCAAGCCCGGTCGTGGGCTCATCCAGAAAGACGACCTCGGGATCATTGACGAGACTGGCAACGATAGAGAATCGCTGCTTCTGGCCGCCGGAAAGATGCTTGACCAGAGAGTTCTTCTTTTCGAGTAAACCGACGATGGAAAGCAGTTGATCGACATCCACTTTCGTTCGGTAGAAGCTGGCAAAGAGATCGAGGATTTCCGCCAGCGTCAAGAAGTCAAAGTACGCTGAGGCTTGAAGCTGGATGCCGATCTTCTGCTTGACCTTCTTGCTTTCCCTGTGTGAGTCGCATCCCAAGACCCACGTGCGCCCGGAGGTGGGCTCTTGCAATCCTTCGATGACCTCGAGAGTTGTGGTCTTACCAGCGCCATTGGGGCCGAGCATCCCGAAGATCTCACCTTGCTCGACTTCAAACGAAATATCATCGATGGCAACGAGAGTGCCAAAGCGCTTGGTCAGATGCTCAACGCGGATGACCGCCATGTTTACGCTTTTGGATTGATGTGATACTCGTAGGAGATCTCGGCTCGCCCTTTAAGCGTGTTGGACACGGTGCAGTATTTCTCAAGCGATAGCTCGATCGCTTGCTTGAACGCTTCTTCCGAGATGTTCTGGCCCCAGATCTTGTAGGTCAGGTGAATCTTCTTGATGTACTTCGGTAGTTCGGTGGCTCGTTCCTCATTCACTTCGATCTCAAAATCGTTGAAATCGATGCGCTTCTTCTTCAAGATCGAGACCACGTCCATGCCGGTGCAACCTGCCGCGGCGATGAGCACGAGTTCCACTGGGCTGGGCCCGGCGTTGAAGCCACCTACATCGGCAGACGTATCCACCACAACTGCATGATTGCTACCGGATGATCCCACAAACTGCAGTCCCCGGTTCCAGACGATCTTGGCCGTGGCCATAGGTTCCTCCTTGGACGAGATTTTAGTAAGTGGACGACGCCAAGGTCTACGAGATCAAGAATGATCTGTGGGATCTGACTTTGAGCTTCATGGTCTTCACTCCTTGATTAAGCCTTCTCAAACACCAGATCGCCGTGCTTCTTGATGTACTCGATAATGCCACCCTCGTTTAAGATCTGCATCATCACCGGTGGGATGCGCCCGGCCTGAAGCTGCGTCCCCTTCGTCTTGTTGTGAATCATGCCTTGCGAGAGATCGATCTCAAGCTCATCTCCTTGGGCAATCTGATCGGTGTCCACCACAAGAGCGGGCATTCCGATGTTGAAGCAGTTGCGATAGAAGATGCGAGCGAAGGACTTTGCCAAGACGATGGGCACGCCAGACAATTTGATCAGCCTCGCTGCATGTTCCCGAGAAGATCCCTGACCAAAATTGCGCCCACCTACAACGATATACTTCTCTTTGCTCTCAAGAGCAGCCGGAGCGAACTTGGGATCGGCGTCTTCCAAGACGTGTTTGACGAATTCATCCATCTTGTCCCGGAGATTGGCATAGCGTCCCGGTGCGATGAGATCTGTAGAAACATAGTCTCCAAACTTCCAGGCTTTGCCTCGGATGATCATGGCGTGTACGCCTCCTCTAGAGTCTGGACTTCACTCTGCCCGGTTTTCAGATAGGGCCTGGGATCAGCAATCATGCCCTCGATGGCGGTCGCTGCCGCTGTCGCAGGCGAAGCGAGATAGACGAATGAGTTGGGATTGCCCAAGCGTCCCTTGAAGTTGCGGTTCTGAGTTGCGACACAGACTTCACCATCTGACAAGAGCCCAAACTGCATGCCCGGACACGGCCCGCAAGCCGCATGGGCTACTATAGCTCCTGCCTCTTCCAACGCCTTGATGTATCCCTTCTTGAGAGCTTGGTGATAGACCCAGCGCGAGCCAGGGTACACCAGAAAGCGCGTGCCCTTGGGTACCTGATGTCCCTTCACGATCTCTGCTGCGACGGCAAGGTCCTCCAGTCTGCCATTCGTGCACGTTCCCAAGAAGACTTGATGGACTTTTACTCTCTTCTTAGCCACTTCGCATATGGACACCACATTGCCGGGAGTGTGCGGCTCCGAAACCATGGGTTCCAGCTTCGAGACATCAATCTCATAGATCTTCTCGTATCTGGCGCTGCGGTCCGGCTTGATCGGCTTCCATTGGGCTTCGCGTCCATGAAGCTTCATCCAACGCTTCGTCTGCTGATCCGAAGGGAAGAGTCCGAGCTTGGCTCCACATTCTTGTGCCATGCTGGTGATTGTGAAGCGTGCATCCATAGAGAGCTTTTTCACCAAGTCCCCGCCGTATTCCATGGCTTTATAGGCAGCTCCATCTTCCCCAATGAGTTTGATAATGTGAAGAATGATGTCTTTTGCATAGACCCCGTGGGGAAGATCACCGTTCAGTTCAAAGCGAAGCGTCTCCGGCACGCGGAACCATTGCTTGCCCAACGCCATAGCTACAGCCGTATCGGTCGAGCCCATTCCGGTGGCAAAGGCGCACATGCCAGCCGATGTGCTTGTGTGTGAATCGGCTCCCACGACTACATCTCCCGGCTTGACGTAGCGCTCCGTGAGCAGGATGTGGCTGATCCCCTCACCCATCTCTGCCAGAATGCATCCCGTGTCTTCTGCAAACTTCCTCAGGCGGCCGTGCATATTGGCGTATTCGGGCCGTCCCGGTGGCCCCAGGTGATCGAGCACGATCATCGCGCGCTCCGGATGCTTCAAGTAATCGCGGCCCATGAGTTGTCGGATCACGTCGAAGGTGAGCGTGCCGGTGCCATCTTGCACGATGGCCATATCCACTTCACAAAGTGCAATATCACCAGCCTTCACCTCATGCCCCAATTTCATCGAAAGAATCTGCTCTGCCAGTGTGAGTCCCACAGTTGGAATCCTCCCTCTTGGTGATCGCGCTGAGTATAGCATAGAAGTACAGAATGTGCGAGTGCCTCACGCAGAGCGATGTTGCGGCCTGGAAGGCTTATCGCTATGCTGGAGTTTACCTTTCGTAGAGAGGGATGAGCACATGGAAGAGAAACTCCGCAAACTCAAAGAATTATTGGCAAGAGTCAGTGATCTGGAATCTGCTGCGGCCGTCTTAAGTTGGGACCAAGAGACGTACATGCCTTCGGGCGGAGCAAGAGCACGAGCCGAACAGATCGCAACTCTGGGTAAACTCGCTCACGAGTTCTTCACTTCCACTGAGATCGGGGAGCTGCTCACAGCCCTTGCTCCCTACGCCCGCCAGCTCGACTATGATTCTGATGAGGCCAGCCTCATACGCGTTACCCAACGCGACTACGATAAGGCCGTGAAGATCCCCGCGGAGCTTGTGGCGGAGATTGCCCGCACGGGAGCGCTGGCCCGCCAAGCATGGAAGGAAGCTAAAGAGACCTCGAACTTCGCCCTCTTTCGTCCCCATCTGGAGAAGGTCGTCGATCTTTGCATTCAAAAGGCAGAAGCCCTGGGGTACGAAGATCGCATCTACGATGCGCTGCTCGATGAGTACGAGCCCGGCATGAAGACGGCGCATGTCGAGAGGATCTTCACTGACCTTAGGGCTGAACTGGTCCCGATCGTTCAGGCGATTGCCGCATGCGAAAAACCCGATGACTCGTTCCTCCACCAAGAATACGGCGAACAAGCCCAGTGGGACTTCGGGATCGAAGTGATCAAGGATTTCGGCTTCCATTTGGAGAACGGCCGACAAGATCTATCCGCTCATCCGTTCACGACGGCGTTTTCCCTCAAAGATGTGCGGCTGACGACCCGCATCCACAAAGACTATCTGCCTTCGGGTCTCTTCAGCACGCTCCACGAGTGCGGTCATGGACTCTACAACCAGGGAATCGCGCCGGAATTGGAACGCACACCTCTGGCCGGTGGGACATCGCTTGGGGTGCACGAATCTCAGTCGCGACTATGGGAGAACCTCATCGGGCGTAGCCGTCTCTTCTGGAGTCACTACTACCCGCGCCTGACGAAGCTCTTTCCGGCTCAGCTCAAGAACGTGAGCCTGGAGCGTTTCTATCAGGCAATCAATCGCGTGGAACCTTCGTTCATCCGCGTTGAGGCCGATGAAGTTACTTACAATCTTCACGTCATGCTCCGCTTTGAGCTGGAGAATGCCCTGCTGGAAGGCCGGGTCAAAGTCAAAGATCTCCCGAAAGTCTGGAACGCGAAAATGGAGGAGTATCTGGGTATTGTGCCGCCCAATGATGCTCAGGGTGTCCTCCAAGACATCCACTGGTCTCAGGCATATCTGGGCTACTTCCCCACCTACTCGCTGGGAAACCTGATGTCGGCCCAGCTCTTTAAGCAAGCAACGCAGGACATTCCCACTCTGGCTCGGCAGATCGAGTCGGGCCAGTTTGGTGAGCTATTGAGCTGGTTGCGCACGAACGTGCATCGTCACGGACGAAAATTCACTTCGACGGAACTGCTCGAGAGAATCACCCAAAAGCCACTCGAAGCCCAGAGTTATCTAGAATATATCCGTGAGAAATACTCGGACATCTACGGTGAGCTGAACTAGAGAACGACAAGGCGGAAGCACGCGCACAAAAGCACCTAGACCCGGCCAATCTTTCGCGCCAAGCGACTGCGATGGCGACGCCGGGCAGCCAGCTTCCTCTTGCGTTTGCGCATCCACTTTGGCATGTATTGCCGCTTCATCTTCGACATGTCGATTTCTCCTTCTGTCAGGATTGTGCCCGTGTATCAAGACGAAACACTATTATATTATACATCGGGAGATTCCGTGTTGCCGCTGTTTGACAAGATCGGCAGCAGTTGGTAGTCTGTGACGGGCTTCTACCCACATCGAAATTCGTTTCGCGAAAGGGAGAATAGTGAGGAAGCAGGTCTTTAGGATTGCAAAAGAGTTGGGGATTTCGAGTAAGCAGCTATTGGCAGATCTCAAAGAGCTGGGCATAGAGAAAGCGAACAACTTCAGTGCCCTTGAGGAAGACGAGTACGAGAGAGTCCAAGCATTCTACAAGAAAGGCCAAGCGGCTGCTGGAACTCCTCGAGCCGCCGTCGGGGTGATTGAGGCAGAGCCCCCGCCTGGCAAAGAGAAAGAAAAAGCCGCACAGGAAGCAGCGGTTGCCGTAGAAGAAGCAGTCGAGCCGGAGATTACACCCGAAGAGCCCAAGGTAGTTCCGCCACCGCCCAAGCCCAAAGTAAAACCCACAGGACAACCTCGCCCGCCGGTCGTGGCAGTACTGGGCCATGTCGATCACGGGAAGACCACGTTGCTCGACCAGATCCGCAAGACCCACGTGGCTGAGGGGGAAGCAGGCGGCATCACACAGTCCATTGGTGCTTACCAAGTTGAGTTTCAAGGGCAGAAGATCACGTTCATCGACACACCCGGCCATCGGGCCTTCGCGGGCATGCGCGCCCGAGGCGCTCAAGTGACCGATATTGCCCTGCTGGTCGTCGCAGCGGATGACGGCGTCATGGAACAGACCCGCGAGGCTCTTGCCCATGCCCGCCACGCTCAAGTCCCAATCATCGTGGTCATCAACAAGATCGACAAGACCGGAGTGGATCTTAATCGCGTTAAGAAGCAGCTCCATGAAGAGGGGCTCACACCGGAAGACTGGGGCGGAAATACCATCACCGTTCCCGTCTCGGCACTCTCGGGCCAAGGGATCGACGAACTGCTGGAAATGATTCTGCTCGTCGCTGAGCTCGAAGAACTGCGAGCGGATCCCAAGCGGCCCGCCCAAGGTACGATCATCGAGAGCTATCTGGACCCTACGCGCGGTCCGGTGGCTACGGCCATCATCAAGGATGGTACGCTGCGAGAGCGGGAGACGGTGATTGCCGGGACAGCATCAGGTCGTATCCGTGCTCTCCTGGATGATCGAGGAAGGCGCATTCAGGAAGCGCTCCCAAGCTCACCCGTGCAGATCTTAGGACTTTCGGAAGTACCCGCAGTAGGCATTCCCCTGGAGGTAGTCGAACACCCATCCCATGCAAGGCAGCTAGTACAAGCACGCAAGGAAGAGGAGCGGAAGGCGCGCCTCCAGCGTACGCACCGCACCTGGGAAGATGTGCTGGCTCAAGCTGCTGCACAGCAAGGACTGCTCAAGCTCATCCTCAAAGCCGACACGATCGGGTCGCTCGAGGCCGTTCAGAGTGAACTGCAGGGCATGGTGATTGACGGTGCGAAGCTGGAGTTCATCTACGCAAGCGTCGGCCACGTCAACGAGAGCGATGTGCTGCTGGCGGCGTCTTCGGAAGGGGAAATCGGTGTGTTGGGCTTCCGCGTGGATGTCGATCCCAAGGCCAAGGAACTGGCAGACCAAGAGCACGTCACGATCCGCACCTATGAGATCATCTATCAGCTCACAGACGATGTGCGCCGCGCGCTCAAGGGCCTGATCGAACCGGAGTATGAAGAAGTCACGCTCGGTGAGATCGAAGTGCGCAACGTCTTCAAGATCCCCAAGGTGGGTGTGGTCGCCGGTTGTTATGTGAAGGAAGGGCAAGTCACGCACAGTGCCCAGATCCGGGTGCTTCGAAACAAAGCGGTCGTCTTCCAAGGGCGGATCCAGAGCCTCAAACGCTTCGATCAGGACGTGCGCGATGTCTCCAAAGACAAAGAGTGCGGCATCAAGATCAAGGGCTTTGATGAGATCAAGATCGGTGATCGAATCGAAGCCTTCACGCTCCGCCTGAAAGAGTCCTTGTAGGCGGGAGACTTTCCATCCGCGGGGTGTGGGTGAGAGTATATGCGCGTTGGAATTGCGCGGATGACGCTGCGCTTGCCACAGACTTCCTCCCTCAAAGACAAACGGCGCGTTCTTAAGAGTCTTATCGCCAAAGTCAAACAGGAGTTCAACGTCTCGATTGCAGAGGTGGACGAATTGGATAACAGGCGCGTGGCCGTCCTCGGTGTGGCCTTCGTCTCCAACGACGGACGTCTCAACCAACGTGTGATCCAGCATCTTGTCTCCCTCATCAGCCACAATCCCCAAGTGTTCGTAGAAGACTGCCAGAGCGAGATCCTTTAGTCATGAGCCGGAAGTGGCTGGAAAGAGTCCGTGAGGAGATCAAGCGCCGTCTCAGCGAGATATTACAATATGAAGCACGCGATCCTCGGCTGCAGCTGGTCACCGTGATGGATGTTCGCGTCTCGAGCGATCTGCACTATGCGACGATCTACGTGAGTGCCACGGGGAGAGAAGCTTCCTCTGAAGAAGAAGTGGTCAAAATACTAAACGGGCATCGGGGCTTCTTTCGCTCTGAGCTTGCCAAGCAGCTTCGGCTACGCCACACGCCCGAGTTGCGCTTTGAGCTTGATCTGGTAGAAAGGCGCGCCAGACGAATTGAAGAAGTGCTCAAAGAAGAAAACCGCAAGCTCTAGCTATTCACGGTTGTTGGTTGCACACTCCACCAGCGCGTAGTGTTCATCGAGCCACTGCCCGATCACGTTCTCTCTCGCTCGGTGATGGGCATAGTGCATGTGAAGACACTTCACTTGGCTCCAATCTCGTAATCCTCCGATCCCGCGCTTCAAGAAGACAGAAGCCAAGCCCTTGGCTTCTATCCAGCGGCGATCACGTTCTGTCAGTTCCGCCCAGCGTTCCCGGATATAGGCCTGATGATTCTCGTGGTAACGGGCACGCAAGGATGCGTCGTCTTGGATGAGCTTTTCGATGACTCGGATCAGACCCTGATATTCCAGCTGAGAGATCTGCTGGATCAAAGCTGGGCAACTGAGCCAGAAGAGCGTCGGGAACGGCCTCTCATCGAGGAGCGGGTAGACGCGGATCACTTGAGGATGTCTCGCCGGACAGTATCTCTCAATGGTGCGCACGCCCCTTGGGAAACGCCCAAGCTGTCCTGTCAAGATCTCAATCTCGCGTCCCGTGACCATAGCCGAAGTGAGAATAGACAATGATCCTCGCTATTGCAACTCAAAGAATCGCTATAGCCAAGACACCTGATGGGATGAGTGTGGCTAAAGAGTGTCAGAATCTTCCTCTTCCCTCGTAGAATGATGAATGCTCGTGTAGCGAGTAACCCGTAGGGACAGGAACGGCTCTTCTCTGCCTCCGGAAGAGCACTGCCCTCCACCATATCCTCGGCGGCCCTCCCCCCAGGGCCGCCGTTTTTCATGGCAAGACATGGATCTGCCAGGGTCCAGTGACCACGATCTCCGGCCCGTTGTACTCTTCGAGTTCTCCGGTCACCTCAACCATCTGGTCCTGAAGTCCAAAGAGATCGAGGCCACTTCCCGTGAATCTCTCCAGTGCACAGGCAGGGATGAAGGCCGTGAAGTCCGTCTTGTAGTCCTCCCCTGCGTTGAGATAGACATGGCCTTGGCGCCCTGTAGGCTCTGGCTTGTTGACGACCTGGAAACGCACAGTGACCGTTTTGCCCTCATAGAGTCGGAGATCTTCTCCAGCTTGTTCAGGGCCGAGCGAAGGAATATTGTCTGGTACCCATGTGCGATAGACATTCGAATAGTCCGTCCACTGATCTGCAGTCTGACTCCGAACTTGATAGGCATATTCGCGGCCCGGCGTGACTTCCCGATCAATAAAATACCAAGCCCAACCCGGAGCTTCATACTTCTGCTCACAGGCCGAGGCTGTCGAATCGCTTAGGCGGCATATCTCATAGCGGTCAATCACCCCCAGGGCATAGGGGTGCCATTGAATGAGAGATCCATCTCGCACCACGTCGAAGTGACGGACTTCCACACGGGGAGGTTGATGACTGTCCCGTTCATACGTTCGTGTATCTTCCACGAGTTGTTCGAAACTCTCTCGATATTGCTGTGCGATCTCCTCACTGTGAATGACAAGTATGTTCTCATCATTGTTCTCCATGCCACTCTGGGACCAGTTAGCGGAGCCGGTAATCACAATGCGATCATCGATGACGGCGAATTTGTGATGGAGAAGTCCCGGGTTGGCTTCCGAGACACCAATGCCGGCTTTCTCCAAATCATCGGCTTTCGAGAACTGACAGTCTGCCAGATTGAGAAAATCCCAGAGGGCTTCGATGCGTACGCCTTTTCGATAGGCTGCCAACAACTCGTCATACAGGGCAGAATCCGTGAAGGCGTAGACAGCGATCTGTATAGACTCCTGTGCGCGGCGGATCAGCTCGAGCAGGCGTTGACGCGGTTGGTCACTCGGAGAGAAATACACCTCCAGGGCGATGCCATCCACTGTGAAACGCTCGTCGTTTGTATCCCGTTTGGAGGAGCCGTAGCGGCCGGCAGAGTACATCTCTTCAAATTCGGCCTCGTAGGCTCGCGCCACGGCCTGACTCTGGATCACCACCGAGTTATTCGCATCGAAGTAGAAGCCCGATTCCGTCCAGTTGGTGGAACCCGTCCAGACGGTGCGTTGATCGACGACCATGAATTTGTGGTGCATCAGGCGCTCATTCTCATCGAGTTTGAGTTGGACACAGCTGGCAAGTCTTGGAGGGCGGGATTGCCCGGCTTCGAGAACGAGGCGGATCGTCACGCGGCGAGTGCAGGCACGCTCAAGAGCGTCCAGAAGAGCGTGCATCGTCAGATGATACATCGCGATGTCCAGCGACGAGTCGGCGGAATCGATGAGATCGATGAGAACTTGATCGAGGCCGTTGGCTTGAGTGGACAGATGAGTCATGTCTGGAAGTCCTGCAAGTGGATTATTGAAGTAAACGATGATGCTTTCTGACGCGGACTGCGCGGCCTGGCGAGAGGCTGTGGCTCCGCACCCTGTAAGTCCGATGAGGAGAAGCAGAATCCAAAGTTTTCGCATGGCTTTTCAATTATAGCTCTGTCGTCCAACTCGAAGTCAAGGCGCTAAGACGTTTGAATTGCTCGGAACACAATACTATACTCAAGGCGTACGAAGGGGGCGTTTGATGAGCATTCTCATCGACGAACATACACGAGTGTTGGTGCAGGGAATCACGGGGAAAGAAGGGTCTTTTCACACCCAGCGCATGGTCGAATACGGCACGAAAGTCGTCGCCGGCGTCACCCCCGGCAAGGGGGGCAGCTCGTTTGACGGAATCCCCATTTACAACAGCGTCGCGGAAGCCATGGGAAGACACGGGATCGATGCGGCGGCCATCTTCGTCCCGGCGCGCTTTGCGAGCGATGCCATCATCGAAGAGGTGGATGCCGGTATCCCGCTCATCGTGTGCATCACCGAAGGCATTCCCCTGCACCAGATGCTCAGAACCTATGAGATTGTGAGAATCCGCGGTGCCCGCCTCATTGGACCGAATTGCCCCGGTCTCCTCTCGGCGGGCAAATCCAAGATTGGAATCATCCCGGGGCAGATCTTCACGAAAGGACCCGTCGGCGTCGTATCACGCAGTGGCACGCTGACGTACGAGATCGTTGATCAGCTCACAAGAGCAGGCATAGGGCAGACGACAGCTGTGGGCATCGGCGGTGATCCTGTGATTGGCAGCTCCTTCATCGATATGTTGGAGCTCTTCGAGAAAGACCCAGAAACGGAGCTGGTCGTGCTCGTGGGCGAGATCGGTGGCAGCGACGAGGAACAGGCAGCAGAATTCATCTGGGGTCAAATGAGCAAGCCCGTTGTCGCATATATCGCAGGATTCGCGGCCCCGGCGGGTAAGCGCATGGGACATGCCGGAGCGATCATCACGGGCTCCTTGGGAACGGCAGAAGCGAAGGCGAAGGCCCTGGAAGCCAAGGGCATTCCGGTAGCACGCACCCCTGGTCAGATCGTCGAACTGGTGAAACAGAAGCTGCACAAAACATAGAACATGGGCTTTACGTGTGGGCTGGTCGGACTTCCCAATGCCGGAAAGTCGACGCTGTTTAACGCCCTCACGTCCGCCGGCGCCAAAGTCGCGAGTTTCCCCTTTAGTACCATGGAACCGCAAGTGGGCATCGTTCCTGTTCCGGATGAGCAGTTGGAGCGTCTGGCGAAACTGTTTCCGGAGAAGCGCAAAGTCCCTACAACGCTTGAGTTCATCGATATTGCAGGTCTTGTAAAGGGAGCCCATCGAGGCGAGGGTCTGGGCAATCAGTTTCTAGCGGAGATCCGCAACGTGGATGTGATGGTGCATGTGGTGCGATGCTTTGAGGACCCCAACGTCGTCCATCCGGAGGGCACTCTCGATCCGAGGCGCGACATCGAACTCGTGGAGACAGAGCTTTTGTTGAAAGACCTTGAGACG
The DNA here is from genome assembly GCA_037442925.1 of Candidatus Fraserbacteria bacterium. GTDB lineage: Bacteria > Bipolaricaulota > Bipolaricaulia > RBG-16-55-9 > RBG-16-55-9 > RBG-16-55-9. Next base: position 35,891 of record JBBIPG010000001.1, read on the forward strand.
TTGGAGAAAAAACTAAAAACTGTCGAATCCCAGGCGCGCGTGGGTGACAAGACCGCTCGCGCAGAGATCCCCTTTTATCAGAGACTCATAGACGCGGTGGGGCGTGGCCAGGCCCTTCGGCAATTGGAGCTTCACCCCGAAGAGAAAGTGAAACTCAAAGAGATCAGCCCACTCACGCTCAAGCCGGTTCTCTATGCCGCCAATGTGGGAGAAGAGCGAAAGTATATCGAAGTCGTCGAGAAAGTGGCTGCTGAACGAGGTGGAGCTGCAGTTGTCATCTTTGGGAAGCTCGAAATGGAGGTGGGTGAGACAACGGAAGTCCCAACGGAGCGCGAGGCGTATCTGAAAGAGTGGGGTATTGGTGAATCGGGGCTGAAAAAGCTCGTACGCGCCGGGTATAAGCTTCTTCACTTGGTGACATTCTACACGGTGGATGGCCCAGAAGTGCGCGCGTGGACGGTGCCACAAGGAATGGGGGCGCGGCAGGCCGCAGGAAAGATCCACAGCGACTTTGAGAAGCATTTCATCCACGCGGATGTGGTGCGCGTGGACGATCTCGTACAGCACGGTTCTCTGGCAAAGCTTCGTGAGCTGGGAAAATTCCATCGGCAGGGTGAAAAATACCCGGTTCAGGATGGTGACGTGATCCACTTCGTCGTGGCTGGATGATCTTCCATGTCAGCGGGCATTCTTCATCTGCGTGCCGAGCAGGGTCTTGCTGTATCAGAACAAGAACAAGAACAGATACGCGAAGTCGTGCACGGCGGGAAGATTCTCATCTTCCCTACAGACACCATTTACGGGTTAGGGTGCGATGCCTTCAATGACAGAGCCGTTGAGCGAGTTTATAGAATCAAAGGGCGCGCTCCGGAGCGACCGTTCTCTGTGCACGTGGCGAGCGTTTCGGTTATCGAGCAGTATGTAGCCCCACTTACGGGACGTCAGCGTGATTTGCTAGAAAGGCTTCTGCCCGGTCCCTACACAGTGGTGATGAGAGCTTCCCCTATGGCTCCACCCATGTGTGTAAGCCATGAAGGCAAGATCGGTCTACGAGTGCCCGCGAGTCGTTCCTTCCGGCTCGTGTATGAAGCTCCCGGACGTCCGCTCGTGGGCACGAGCGCCAACCGCTCTGGCGAGCCGCCGCTACCTTCCATAGACGAGATCATCGAGCGATTCTCACATGCTGTGGACCTCATCGTTGCCACCGATGAGCCCATGACTCAAGTGAGTTCGAGTGTAATTGACATTACCGTCGATCCCCCACGGGTGTTGAGGGGAAGACTGCCCGAAGGCATTGTATGGCGGGAGGATCACTGATGGAGCTAGCGGCACTTGTGATCTTTCTCATCACGTACATCATCATCGCTATTCAGAAGCTGCCTTTTATTCACATCAGTCGAGCCGCGGGTGCGTTGGTCGGTGCTGTGGCCATGTGCCTCTTTGGGGTGCTCACTCCGGAGCAGGCTTATGCGGCGATTGACCTGGACACACTCGTATTCCTTTTGGGGATGATGATCCTGGTAGCACATCTCGAGATCGCCGGTTTCTTTGAAGTTCTCGAACTATGGATTCTGCGTCGGGCGCGCAGTCGCCGGGGGTTGCTGGGCCTGGTCGTGGCTTCCAGTGGCCTGCTTTCGTCTCTTTTCATGAACGACACGATTAGCTTGATGTTCACGCCCGTTCTACTGCGTCTCACGCAACGGTTCCAGCTGAATCCACTGCCGTATCTTTTGGGGTTAGTGATGGCAGCCAATGCGGGTAGCGTCGCCACACTCATCGGGAATCCCCAACACATGCTGATCAGCCTACGGGGTCAGCTGGGGTTCCTGGAGTTTACCGCTGCCTTGGGACCGGTGGCTCTGGTGAATCTTGTCATCATCTTCGCTGGGCTCTGCCTCCTCTTTCGGCGTGAACTTGGGGGACCCATCTCCTTGTGGGAGGAAGGTCTTCCAGAGTATCACGACCTTGTGCGGCAGCGTGGGCTTCTGTTCGTAGGGCTCGTCGTGATGGGGCTCTTTCTCGCGTTGCTCCTGGCAGGAACTCCTCCCCAGTGGGCGGCCATCCTCTGCGCCGCTCTGCTTCTTGTGTTGAGCAGCAACCGTCCCCGCCGGGCCCTTCAGCAGGTGGATTGGACCCTCTTGCTGCTCTTTGCTGGGCTTTTCATTGTCATGCGCGGTCTGGAGGAGGTGAACTGGGTTGAGAAGCTTATGGCGTGGGTTCAGCCTTGGTTTTCTGCGGAGAGTTCTGGATTCGGCTCACTGATGCCGCTCGCAGGGATTACCGTCTTAGCCAGCAATCTTGTGAGTAACGTGCCTGCTGTGCTGCTTTTGGCGCCGCTTCTAGAGCATACCGGGGTTGGCTCAGATTCCTGGCTGACTCTCGCGATGTCCTCGACTCTCGCGGGCAACCTCACGATCATTGGCTCGGCAGCGAACTTGATCGTCCTGGAGATCGCTGCAACTCGCGGTGTTCATATCGGCTTCTGGAGCTATTTCCGCGTGGGACTGCCTCTGACACTGCTTACTGTTGTCATCGGTGCTCTCTGGCTGATGTTTCGTGCTCTACTATAGAAATCAGGCTTTGCAGGGCAACTCATATGGATCGGGGATAGCGTTTGTAGCGGGCTTCGATCTCCGCAATCGAGTCGCCACCCAGCTTCTCGAGAAAGGCATCTGCGAGCGTGAGCGCAAGAACGTTCTCGGCGATCACGGAGGCGGCGGGCACGGCACAGACATCCGAACGTTCTATGTGCGCCTCCTGCCGCTCTTTGCTGATGATATCAACAGAGTCGAGGGGACGGCTCAAGGTAGAGAGTGGCTTCATGGCCACTCTGATAATAATGGGCTCCCCTGTGCTGATGCCCCCTTCTATGCCGCCCGCCCGCGAGGTCTTGCGATAGAAGCCGGCCTCTCGTTCGTAGTAGATCGCATCGTGAGCTTCTGAGCCCCACGTGGAGGCCACCTCGAAGCTGAGTCCCACGCCCACGGCTTTGATGGCTTGAATGCTCATCATGGCTTGAGCGATTTGGGCATCAAGTTTGCGATCCCAGTGGACGTGGCTGCCCAAGCCGGGAGGCGCACCCCGTGCGATCACTTCGAAGGCCCCGCCGACGGTGTTCTTGTCGGCCATGGCTTGTTGAATGCGGGCGATCATGGCTTTCTCCGCGCTGGGATCGAGGCAACGAACGGGTGAGGCATCGGCTTTCTCGTTCAGCATGTCTAGATCGTCATATTGGCTGTGGCTGACATCGCTCTGCGCGTTGTGGATCTGTGTGACGTGACTGGCAATTGTGATGTTGAAGTGTTCTAGGAGCTGGCGCGCGATGGCACCGAGGGCCACGCGCATGGCCGTCTCACGCGCGCTGGCTCGCTCAAGAACATTGCGAATGTCTCGGTGCTGATATTTGATGGCACCGGCCAGATCTGCATGGCCCGGACGGGGCACAGTCACGGGTTTATAATCTGGAGGCTCCTGCCAAGGGTCCATTCGCTCTTTCCAGTTCTCCCAATCGCGATTCCAGATCACAAGGGCAATGGGACTCCCGAGCGTTCTGCCAAAGCGAATTCCCGCAAGAACTTCGACTTGATCGTTCTCGATGAGCATGCGCCCGCCGCGGCCATAACCCTGCTGCCGACGGCAAAGTTGTTTGTTGATGGCTTCTCGATTGATAGGAAGGCCTGCGGGCATTCCCTCGAGGATACCCACAAGCGCCCGTCCGTGAGATTCGCCGGCTGTCAGATATCGCAATCGGTGCATGGCCTTCCACTATGGACGAGAGCAGTAGAGCTTGTCAACTGAAAAGAGAAGGGTGACAGGGGCTCATCTCGTTTGTCATGTGAGATGACTCTGTCACCCTCCGTGTCCATCGGGATGGGTCACATTAAAGCAGCTCATGGCGAAACACGAATGTCCATGTCTTGTTCCACTTGGATCTGGATCCACGCAAGACCGTTGCGCTGGTCATAGCTTACTCCCAGCACCATCCCGGCATAGGGCGCACGAAGATAGAGCTTCTGCATGGCGTCTGTAAGAGCTGCCAGTCGCTCTTCGAACTGTCGCTCACCGAAGAAGAGAGCGTTCAACTTGCCCGTGAACGAAGCTCGTTCTAGTTGCAAGTCGTTGATCTGCTTCTGGATCTGCGCTAGAGTTGCAGGATCTTTCACGCAAAGCGGTTCGTCTTGCGCCACGAGCTGGTAGGGCTGAACCAGAGGCTCGCCTGCACAAGAGAGCTCTTTGAGCACGAGGTGCGAGTTGGGAACAGCTTGATTTCCACTGTCCTTCCACTCCCAATCGATGCGAGCTGCCTCCACACGCTGAGTGACCGGCCGGCCCAGCTGACGCACGATCCAGTAGGCCTCCCGGACCTCATGCAGGGGAGTTGCCCCACAAAGCTCGATTCGAAGTGCGGTGGCCATCTGTAGAGTTCGGGCGGCATAGCGAACCTGGAGCATGCCATCCTCCGCATCGTAGTCCAACTCCTCAATGCCTGGGTTAAAGCGCAGCATCGAAGGGTCCACAGAAGGCGCGATGCGTACTCGAAGCGCGCTGATCCGCGCGCGATCCTGTTCGTTCAACGTCAAGCGAAAGATCTTACTCGGTTGGATGCAAACTGCATTCACCGCATCCTCACTCCCGCCCACTCGCGAAGGGAAGTTCGCCGTCTGCGAAGCTCCCAAGATGAGCAGCACTCCTAAAGGCACCGCTATGACCAAGAGCTTCAACGTTCCAAGCCGAGTCATCATCGTATGTCACCCCTTTCGATGGGTCGATCCATGTACATCTACTCTTTTGGCGTTACAGAGTTTCATTTGTTTCATGGCTCGTGTTTCTGTTTCGCTTCCTTGCGGGATGCTATAATGAGTTGCTATGCACGTTGAGGGGATCACGCTGGCAGCGGTGGTCAACGAACTTCGCCAGAGCATCCAGGGCGGTTTCATCCAACAGATCTATCAACCACTTGCGGATCTTCTCGTTCTCAAGCTCTACACCAGAGAGAAGCATTCATTACTCATCGCGGCTTCTCAGGACGCGCGCCTGCATCTCACGGAGCAGAAGTACGAGAATCCGTCGGTGCCTTCGCCGTTCTGCATGTTGCTGCGCAAGCATCTAAAAGGTGGGAGGATTGAGGAGATTCACCAGCCAAACTGGGAACGCATCGTGGATTTTAGTGTCGTCTGCCACCAGGGTGTCTACGTGCTGCGCGCGGAATTGATGGGATCTCATAGCAACGTGATTCTTCTAAAAGACGACGCCGTCGTGGGAGCGCTCAAAGTCACGAGCGGCCAACGCAAACTCGTTCCTCATGCCCACTATGCGCCACCATCGCCTCAAGACAAGCTGAATCTGCGTATGGCCACGAAAGAGGAACTATTTCAGGCTCTCCAGGCTCACGCAGACAAGAGTGTCAAGCAAGGTCTTCTGGGCACCATCGATGGCATTGGACCCCGCAGCGCGAGCGAGATCGTCTTGAGGGCCCGGCTACAGCCCGAAGAGACTATCGCCTCGCTGAGCAAAGAAGAGTTGGGTGCCCTCTGGGAAGTTATTGATGAATTCTTCTCCCGAATCGTTCGGGGCAACCTGGAGCCCTGCGTCTATCTCAAAGCGGGAGAACCCTTTGACTGCACGCCGTTTCCCTTTGTGAGTTATTCCCGGCTCGAAGTGAGAAGATTCGAGAGCATGTCTCAGGCGTTGGACGCCTGCCATCGGGAACGCCATCAAGAGCCATTCGAGCGACTCACTCGCGTCCTCGCGCAGCAGCTCAAGCACCGCCTCAACAAGACAGAGAAAGCTCTCAGCCAACTGATGAAGGATCTGGCAGATGCCGAGAGATTCCAAGAGTACAAAGAGCGTGGAGATCTTCTGATCACTCATCTTCGGCAGATTAAGAAAGGCCAGCGGCAGATCGAGGTGGAGGATCTTGCGAGGGGAGGCAAGCGGGTCATTTCGCTCGATCCGACCCTTGATCCGGCTGCCAATGCCCAGCGTTACTATGAACGCTACAAGAAGCTCAAGCGCGGAGTTGAAAAGCTCACGGAGCGACGGCACGAACTGGAAATGGAGATCAGCTATCTTCAGAACGTGGGAGTGCAACTGGAGCAGGCGGAGAATCTCGAGGAGTTAAGAGAGCTTCAAGCCGAGCTAGAACTGGAGGGTTCTCTATCTCGATCTAGTAAGAAAAGATCTCAACCGGTATCCTCAGGTCCTCGGCGCTACCCAATAGATGGTTTCTTGGTGCTGGTCGGACGGAATGGCCGCCAGAACGACGCGCTCATCCGGCAGGCGAATCGAGAAGAGTACTGGTTGCACGCCAAAGATCGTCCGGGAGCCCATGTCGTGATTATGAGCGATCAGCGCGGTGCTGTGCCTCCAGAACGGGTCTTGTTGCGCGCAGCTCAGTTGGCTGCGTATTATTCCCGTGGGCGCGGCTCCACGAAGGTGCCTGTCACATACACGCGAGTGAAATACTTGAGGAAACCGAAGGGGGCAAGACCGGGGCTGGTCACGGTTACTCGCGAAGAAGGCACGCTCATCGTCTCCCCCAAGGAGGAGGAATGAACCGCTTCCGCTCGACATTTGCTTTGGCCAGCGCCACTCAGTATATCGTCTTGGCCGTCATCATCGTCTATGCCATCCAGATCATCCAGCAGCCCAAGGGGGGCTCCGGGTTCTTTGACCTCTTCGACATTTCACGCATCACTCCATTTGAACTGACCTTTGGGTTGATCACGCCTCCCGAGATCCCCGATGTCTTCTGGCAACTGGTTACGTACATGTTCTTGCATGGCAGCCTGTGGCACATACTGTTTAACATGTGGGCTCTTTGGTTGTTCGGCCATGCGCTCGAGGCGGTCTGGGGGATGCAGCGGTTTTTGGTCTATTACTTCTTTACGGGCATAGGGGCGGGGCTGACTGTGGTGGTGATCGCCCTCTGGACCGGCCAGCCCGGCATGAACATCACGATTGGTGCTTCAGGGGCGGTCTACGGGTTGCTGCTGGCATTTGGAATGCTCTTCCCCAATCAGGCATTATACTTGTTCTTCATCCCGGTCCCGATCCCAGCCAAGTACGCGGTGCTCCTCTTGGGCGGGTTCGCCTTTGTGGCCTCGATCACCGGCATCCAGCCTGGCATAAGCAACATCGGGCATCTGGGTGGATTGCTGTTCGGATTCATCTACCTCAAAGGCCGCCGTTGGTGGGTCAGGCTTCGCGATCTTGAACGCTGAGCGGGAGGATTTGAGAAGGCAAGAGCCGCCTGATACAATGTCTTGAAAGCGAGGTCGAGCGGAATGCGAACGTTTCTTCTGGTGCTCTTTGTGCTGGATGCGCTGGTGCTGATCGGCTTGATTCTCATGCAGATGAGCCGACACGCCGGCTTGGGCGGAGCCTTCGGAGGAGGAGGAAGCCACACGGTATTCGGACGCGAAGAGCAGAGCGATCCCAAGCGCACCGCCACAGCTTGGTTGGCAGCTCTCTTTATGGTCTTGGGACTGGCTCTCTCTTTGGTGTCGTAAGTGGGGGCATCCATGGCCGCTGATACGCTCATCGAGGTACGAGACCTAAAGACGTACTTTTACACCGAAGATGGCGTCGTACGCGCAGTAGATGGCGTTTCGTTCTCCCTGGAACGCCAGGGTACTATAGGAGTCGTGGGGGAGTCGGGTTGCGGTAAAAGCCAGACGGCGCTTTCCATTATGGGACTTGTGCCCATGCCTCCGGGCAAGATCGTCGGAGGCCAGATCATCTACCACCGCAACGGAACCCCCACGGATCTCACCAAGCTCGATGCCAAGGGCCGCGAGTATCGCTCGATCCGCGGCAACGAGATCGCCATGATCTTCCAGGAGCCGATGACCTCGCTCAACCCGGTCTACACCATCGGCAACCAGATCATGGAGGCGATCATGCTCCACCAGAAGAAGACCAAGCGGGACGCTCGAGAACTGGCCATCGCCATGCTCCGCCAAGTGGGGATTCCCCTGCCGGAGCAGCGCGTGGATGAGTATCCTCACCAACTCTCCGGTGGCATGCGACAGCGTGCCATGATCGCCATGGCGCTTTCTTGCAATCCCAATCTGCTCATCGCCGATGAGCCCACGACAGCTCTGGATGTGACCATTCAGGCCCAGATTCTCGAGCTCATCAAGACGCTGCAAGATCAGTATCACATGTCGCTCATGATGATCACCCACAACTTAGGGGTGATCGCGGAAACGGCCGACGATGTGGTCGTCATGTACATGGGAAAGGTCGTCGAGCACGCTCCTGTAGATGCAGTCTTCCACAATCCAAAGCACCCCTACACCCAGGGGTTGATGGAGTCCATTCCGGCGCTCACGAAGAAGAAGGAGCGGCTCAAGCCCATCAAAGGGGTGGTGCCCGATCCCTACAACATACCCAAGGGGTGCCCCTTCCAGACCAGGTGTCCATACGTGATGGAGACCTGCAAGGAGATGCCTCCGTTGGAGGAGGTGGAGCCGGGTCACAAAGTCGCCTGCTGGCTATATTAGTGAGTACTGTGCGTGAAGGAGTGAATGGAAGTGGCGAATGAGGAATTGCTTCTGGAAGTCAAGAAACTGAAGAAGTACTTTCCTGTGAAGCGTGGGATCTTTCGGCGGACGGTTGCCCATGTCAAGGCGGTTGATGGGATCGATTTCTTCATCAAGAAGGGAGAAACGCTGGGGTTGGTGGGCGAGTCGGGCTGTGGCAAGACGACGGCAGGTCGCACCATTCTGCGACTCATCGAACCCGATCCAGGCAGCCAGATCCTCTTCCACACGAATGGCCAGATGATCGATATTGCCAAACTGCGCCCCAGACAGCTCAAGCCCCTGCGCCGCCAGATGCAGATCATCTTCCAAGATCCTTACTCCAGCTTGAACCCGCGTATGACCATTGGCGACATTGTGGGTGAACCTCTTGTGGTTCACGGCGTGGCCCGCGGCCGGGAGCGCGAAGCGCGCGTGCGCGAGTTGCTGGAAGCCGTCGGTCTCAACCCGGCCTACATGAAGCGCTACCCCCATGAGTTCAGTGGCGGTCAGCGGCAGAGAATCGGTATCGCCCGTGCGTTGGCTCTCGACCCTCAGCTCATCATCTGTGACGAGCCGGTTTCGGCCTTGGACGTTTCAATTCAAGCCCAAGTGCTCAACTTGTTGGAAGACCTTCAGAAAGAGTTTGGATTGACGTATCTGTTCATCGCTCACGACTTAAGCGTGGTGCGCCACATCAGTAGCCGGATCGCCGTGATGTACTTGGGCAAGATCGTGGAGATGGCCGAAACGGAAGAGCTGTTCAAGTCACCCAAGCATCCCTATACGGAGGCGTTGCTGTCGGCAGTTCCGGTGCCCGACCCTGCGATCAAGATGGACCGCATCATTCTCGAAGGGGACGTGCCTAGCCCTGTGAATCCGCCCTCGGGATGCGTCTTCCATCCCCGATGTCCTTACTACGCCAAGAACAAATGGGAGCCCTGCAAGAACGATGTGCCTCCTCTTGTGGATGTGACCGGGAATGGCCACTACTCCAGCTGCCACTTCGCCCGGGAGCTCCAGCTTCATGGCGTAGAGGAGATCGTGGAGCGACGGTCGCGCTCATAAGTCAGTGAAGCTGCTGCTCGGGACAAAAAACGACAAGAAATTCCCGGAATTTTTCCAGATTCTCGCGAATCTCCCCGTGGAATGGCTGACGTATCATGAGTGCCCCTTCCGTGACGTAAGAGAAGACGGTCGCACGTTTAAAGAAAATGCACTCAAAAAGGCTCGCCAGATCAGTCAGGCGACAGGGCTGGCCGTCTTGGCTGAGGATGCCGGCTTGGAGGTGGAGGCATTAGGAGGCAAGCCAGGTGTGTACTCGGCTCGCTTTGCAGGAGTTGCTGGTCGAAGGGCGACGGACCAGCAGAACATCGAAAAGCTTCTCAAGTTGCTGAAGGGTGTGGAAGATAGGAGGGCCCACTTTGTTTGCGTGGCTGTACTGCATTTCCCAGACGGGAAAGAGCTGATTTCTGAAGGAGAACTCAAGGGGCACATCGCTCAGGAGGCCCGAGGAACGCACGGCTTCGGCTACGACCCCGTGTTTATTCCTGAGGGCTATGAGAAGACGCTGGCAGAGCTGGGACCGTCTGTGAAAGACGAGATCAGTCATCGCAAGAAAGCGCTGGAACGACTCAAAAAAGAGCTTCAAGCTAAGGTTATTTGACAGCCTCCCGAAAGTAAGCTATTCTTGATCTGGTAATACTATTATGAAACGGTAAGGTGATGGCCATGATCGGTAGCAAGCTGACCTCCAAAGGCCAGACGACGATTCCTAAAGAGATTCGAGACTTTCTCGGCCTGCGAGCTGGAGATCGGGTGGTCTTCCTTCGCCGGGAGGGGGAAGTCATCCTACAAGCTGTGAAGCAGACGCTTTTGGACCTGCGTGGGAGCATCCAGATTCGTAGACAGCCGGAGGACTTCGATCAGATCCGCCGACAAGTCAAGCGCCGAATGACCCGCAAGGGCGCATGAATGACTCCGTGCTTTGTCGATACCAACATCTTCTTGCGCTTTCTCACTAGTGATGTCCCTGCTCAGGCCGAGGCGGTTGCGCAGCTACTGCGGCGAGCAGCAGACGGGAAAGTCTCCCTAAAAACGAGCGCGCTTGTGATCGCAGAGCTTGTCTGGACGTTGGAATCCTATTATGAGCTGGATCGCGAGGAGATCAAGGCCAAAGTGTTGGCGATCTTGAATACGCCGGGGTTGGAGGTGGAGGATGGCGAGCTCATTGGAGAAACCATTCTGTTCTATGCAGAGAAGAATGTGGATTTCATTGATGCGTACCACGCTTATTGGATGAAGAGCCATGGACTCTCTCGGGTGTATACCTTCGATACGAAACACTTTACGCGGGCTGAGGGGATCATACCTCTGGTGCCGGGAGCCAAGGAGCAGGCGTAACACAGAGATCTTCAAGCCAAGCTTTCCTAGGACCCCATCTACACTCTTGCCAGATATTAAGAGCGTGTTATCATATGGGAGTAGGCCCGGATGTGGGTTTGAAAGAGTTCACATCTAGGCCAGAAAAGGAGGGCGCCCATGCTCAAGCGTGGTCTCAGGCTTGCAGCGATACTCGGTTTCTTGTCGGTGTTGATTCTATCGGGGAGTTTTCCTGGAGTGGGGGTAATCGCAAGCGCGCAGCAAGATATTTCAGCGATCGTCGAGCGTGTCAGGCCGGCGGTCGTCGAAATCGTGACGGATAAGGGGCAAGGGAGCGGATTTATCATCACATCGGATGGGGCAGTTCTCACTGCTTACCACGTCGTGCGGGGAGCCAGCAGCATCGAAGCTCGGTTGCCGAATGGCTCAAGCTACAGAGCAACTGTAGGAAGTATGATGAGACGTATGACCGTGGGGGCAGCGATCTGGCCTTGCTGAGGGTAAGCGCCAGCGGCCTTCCCACAGTGAGCTTAGGCGACTCGGATACCATCAGGATTGGGCACTCCATCATCGTCATGGGCTATCCCTTGGGTATGGGTTTTCTTGTTGGCACCGGAAACATTAGTGGCAGTGTGGATTTTGGCGGTGGGCGCACAGTCTTTGTAATTGATGCTGCCGTCAACCCAGGCAACAGCGGCGGACCGCTCCTCAATGATGAAGGTGATGTTATTGGAGTCGTCTTCGGCAGGGCCGATGTCCCCGGGATCAGGGTGGAGGGAATCAACTTCGCTACCCCAATAAACACTGCCAAGCGTGAGTTGAGACTAAACGTACCCACTGTGCACACCCTCACCCTCGGCCACAACAGCACAGTCCTGTCAGTAGTGTTCAGCCCCGACGGACGGCTGCTCGCCTCCGGCTCCGTGTTCTGGGACAGTAGCACGTGGAGAGGAGAGATCAAGCTGTGGGATGTAGCCACGGGTCAGGAGATCCGCACCATCAGCCCCAGCGGTAGCTGCACTATCGAGTGGGGGATCGCGTTCAGCCCTAACGGACAATTTCTCGCCTCCGGCTCCGGGGAAGGAGTGGTCTATTTGTGGGAGGTGGCCACGGGCCGGGAGGTCCGCACCTTAACTACTGGCAACACCTTCTCAGTCTGTTGGGTGGCCTTCAGCCCGGACGGGCGGTTACTCGCCGCCGCCACCGCCACTGACGACATCAAACTGTGGGAGGTGGCCACGGGTCAGGAGATCCGCACTCTCACTGGCCACACCTACGGTGTCCATCAAGTAGCCTTCAGTCCTGACGGAAAGTTCCTCGCTTCCGGTGCTGGTGACTATACTATCAAGCTGTGGGAGGTGACCACGGGCAAAGAGGTGCACACACTCTCCGGTCACACTGGGTCGGTGTACTCCGTAGCCTTCAGCCCAGATGGGAAGCAGCTCGCCTCAGGTTCCTGGGACGAGACAATCAAGCTGTGGGCTGTGGCCACAGGACAAGAAGTTTGCACCCTCACAGGGCACACCGACCAGGTCAATTCGGTAGCCTACAGTCCCGATGGGAGGCTCCTTGCCTCCGCTGGCTATATGGACCATACGATTAAGCTCTGGAACATCACTGCACTGTCAGGGTGAATGATCGGGATGATTGCGGGCAACAACACCTCAGGCAATCAGAACGGTATGGGCAACCCCTGCAATCACCCCTGGAACCGACCCGACGTGCCTGATGGGCAAGTGTGTCTGCCATAGATGCAAGGAAGCAACTGGCGGTCAGCAATCCGCTGTCAGCAGAGACGAAAGACTCAAAGCTGATGGCTGAAAGCTGACTGCCAATTCGCTACAATCAACATGGTGATACCCATGAAGATCGCAGAACGCATTGAAGTCGACCATAACATCTGCCACGGCAAGCCCCGCATCGCCGGCACCCGCATCATGGTCGAACAGGTGCTGGATCTCCTAGCCGCTGGTATCCCCATTGAGCAGATCACTTCCGAGGAATACTTCCCGGATCTCACCAAAGAGGACGTACTGGCCTGCGTGGGCTTCGCCAATGCGTTCCTTAAGGGCGAAGAGTTCCATATCTACGAACCGGAGACCCCAAGCCCAGCGTGAAGATTCTGGCTGATCACTGCGTCTATGGCAAGACCGTTCAACTTCTTCGAGCACAAGGCCATGAGGCCATCACGCTCCAGGAGTTGGGGCAGGCCAAGGTCGCTGACCATCAAGTGCTGATGCTGGCTCAGTCACTGGATGCCGTGCTGGTCACAAACGACAAGGGATTTGGCAATATCCTGACCTATCCCCCGGAGCGCTATGGAGGCATCCTTGTACTGCGGGTGACCGCCACGAGCCAGCAACGAGTTCATCAGATTCTATTGGATTTCTTAAAGTCACATGATCGGGAGTCGTTGCGCAAAGCGCTTGTGGTCATTGATGCCCGGACCTATCGGATCAGAAGAAGCTAGCTGGCCAACGATTCCCCGTGGCTCGAAGAATCTTATGGACAACCTTGGCAATCACCCCGGAACCGGCCCAGCGTGCTCGATGGGTAGGTGTGTTTGCCATAGACGCAAGGAAGCAACTAGCGGTCAGCAATCAGCTCTCAGCTAAAGGCAAGAGCTGAAGGCCACTCCCAACATTCAGGCAGATTAAATCGGGCGGTCTAGTTGCCTGAGTACCGGCCTACTGTCTAAGATGTAAAAATCGACAAATGGAGCGGTCATGGCCGATGGCGATGTGGACCTTCTGGAGCGAATGCGCCGCACACGCAGCGGCTGGGGCGAGGATGACTTGGACAGACTTTATCGTAGCTTCAGCTTCCGCGAGATCACACGCCCCAGGGCCCCTCACCGTGTCTACGTCCACCCTGCTCACCCTGACCTACGAGCTACTGTCGCGCGCAAAAAATCTCTGCCCAAGGGCTATCCGACCACGGCCGTACGCATCATTGATCAACTCTTGGAGAGACAGAAAGCGAAAGGGGGAAGCCCATGAAGAAAGACGTAGATTATTATGACCGATTGCCTTGGAGGGTGCAGATCGAACCCGAGCGTCAAGACGACGGGACGATCGTTTACATTGCCTCGCATCCGGAGTTTGAGGGCGTGCTGGGCAGTGGAACCACACCCGAAGAGGCGTTGGTCGATTTGCGCAAAGCACGCCGCGCGATGATCGAGGCATTGCTGTCGGAGGGTTACTCCGTGCCAGAACCAGCAGCCGTAGTGGTTTAGCTTGGCTCTTCCTTGCTTGTGCCTGACAGCGTTGTGGAGTGCCAGGGAATGCGGATGAAGAACGACGCAACGAGGGGCTCAGCATCGCAGAGGTCGAACAAGCTTTGCTCAATGGACGCATTCTGGAGGATTATCCTCAAGATCCTCGCGGACCTTCGTGCCTGGTTTATGGGGATGCCGGAGGGCAGCCCATTCACGTGGTCTGCGGACGTAACCGCTCAGGATGGCTCGTGCTGATCATTGTGTATGTTCCGACAATGCCGAAATGGAAAAGCCAGACAGAAAGGAGTCAGCCATGAAGCCTTATGATGACTGCATCCATTGCGGCGGCCGGGTGGACGAACGCCTGGAGTGCATCGACTATCGCTACCACGGACAGCTCTTCATCCTGGGGCCGCGCCTCTCCAAGCTCGGGCTTTACATGCTGAGCGATCTGTTCTAGAATGTGCAAGGTATCCAAGAAGACAGCTAAGCTCAGGATTGGCGTATGCTTCGCGAAGGAGGCGAGTGGATGATTTCTTTTGACGATTTTCTCAAGCTGGACATTCGCATGGCAGAGATCGCGGCAGCAGAGCGCGTCCCCGGCACTGACAAACTCCTTAAGTTGACGGTGAATTTGGGAAGCGAAACCCGGCAACTTGTGGCAGGTATTGCGAAATCTTACGCACCGGAGAGTCTTGTTGGAAAGAAAATACCCATCGTGACCAATCTCGAACCTAAGACCATTCGAGGCATCGAAAGCCAAGGGATGATCCTCTGCCCTTCCACGTCCGAGGGAAAGCCGGTCTTGCTCCTGCCCGACCGGGATGTGCCACTGGGAGCCAAAGTGAAGTAATTGCGTTCACGGAGCTTGGCCTGCCTCGATCGATTCGGCAACGAGTTCGGCAATGTCCTTGTCTTGTAGGGGGAGACTCTTGTTCTTGATGCCATCCTCGAGCATGATCATACAAAAGGGGCAGGCCGTTGCCACGATCTCCGGCTTGACTTCCATCGCTTGCATGAGCCGTCGGTCGTTCACCCGTTTTTCGGGCTCCTCCTCTACCCACATGAGTCCTCCGCCCGCACCGCAACACATACCCTTCTCACGGGAGCGTTTCATCTCTACTCGCCGGGTGCCTGGAATGGCATCCAACGTCGCTCGCGGTGCATCATAGACCTTGTTGTAGCGACCCAAGTAGCAAGAATCGTGGTACGTGATCGTCTGTCGTACCTCTTTTGTGAGTCTGACTCTGCCCTCTTTGACAAGCTGGGCAATGAGCTGTGAATGATGTACAACTTCGTAATGACCGCCGAAATCTGGATATTCGTTCTGGAAGGTGTTGTAGCAATGTGGACAGACGGTCAAGATCTTCTTGACGCCGTAGGTGTTGAATCTCTCGATGTTCTGTTGCGCCTGCATCTGGAAGAGATACTCATGACCGATGCGCCGCGCCGGATCGCCGGTACAGGTCTCTTCTTCACCCAGAATCGCGAAGGTGATACCCGCGGCGCGCAAGATTTGAACAAGGCTTCGGGCGATCTTGTGGTTCCTCGGCTCAAAGGCCGTTGCGCATCCCACCCAGAAGAGATACTCCACTTCCGTGGCCGGATTCGCGCCTGTCGGCTGTAGCTGGCTCATGACCGGGACATTGAGCCCCTTTGCCCACTCCAGTCGCACCTCGGCGGTCATGTTCCAGGGATTGCCTCGCCCATCGAAACCCTTGAAAACATCCGTGAAGTGCGACGGGTATTTGTCCTTGATCATGACTTCGTTTCGTCGCATGGCCAAAATCTTATCCAGCTGATTGATCTGAATGGGACAGGCAGCCACACAAGCCATGCAGGTCGTGCAAGCCCAAATCTCTTCCGGTTTCACAGCCAGTGGCACGACGTCTTGCGGCTCCTTGGCTTTGCCAAAGAGCGGGACTTCTTCATAGGCGTGATCCCTCAGTTCGAGGATGATCTCCTTGGGCGAGAGGACTTTGCCGGAGATGTGTGCGGGACACTCCGCTTCGCAACGCCCACACTCCGTGCAGCTGTAGAGATCGAGGATGTCCCGCCAACTGAGGTCTTTGATCGTTTGAAGACCCAATACTTCGTTGCGCTCGAACGCACCTTCCACATCCAGCTTCGTCATGCGCCCCTGGGGAGCTGTCTTGTAGAAGATCACGTTAGGCAAGCTTGTGATGATATGAAAGTGCTTCGAGATAGGAAGATAATTCAAGAAGACGAGGATCAAGAAGAGATGGAACCACCAAGAGGCAAAATGCAGGGAGCTGAGCGCCGCTTCGTTCAGCCCAACTTGGGTGAGAAGCCATGCAGCCGTACCGCTGGCAAACGCCCAAGCACCTCGTGGATTGCCTTCCAACGCAAAGAGCGCTCCATCGAGCAGCAGATCTGTGACCATCAGCATGAAAATCAGCAACAGAATGAAGATGGCTCCTCCGGAGAGCGTAAGTCGCGCCTTTTTCGCGATCAGCCTCTGATAGAGCCAATAGAGGCACCCCAGCATCACGAGCAGAGAGAAAGCGTCTTTCGCAAAGAAGTAGAGATTGCCCCATACGTTCACGGGAATATCGAGGCTTGGAGCGAAACCGGAAATGAATAGACTGACCGTACGCACGGCGTAGATGAGAAATCCCCAGAAGATGAAGGCGTGCATCAAGCCTGCGAATAGATCCTTGAAGAGACCTCGTTGCGCGAAGAAGTAGAGGAATGTGTTGACAAGGCGCTTGCCCCATTCGTGAAAGCGATCCTCTGGGCCTCCCCGGGCAAGCAGTTGCCATCGCCTCCACATGACGTAGGAGAAGAGTGCAAGGCTCACAAACAGCATCGCTGCCAGCCAAATACGACCGCTCAATCCAAGAAAGTCGAAATCTGTTGGGTGCATGAGTGGACTCCCCTCTACAACACTCTGACAATAGCCGAAGCGAAAGATCTCTGTCAAATGGAAGCGGGATAAAGCAGTTGACAACTCTCACGAGAGTCCGCTATGATCTCTGAGAGGTTAGAGGGATATGCCTAGAGCAACCGTTGACTCTCATCATATCCGAGTCCTCTACGATCAGTTGGCTTCGGGCTACGATCGCCGTACTGCACTGAGCGATTTCTTATTCTTGAAGCGTTTTCGCCGACAGCTTCTGGCCTCGGCTCATGGGCGAGTTCTGGAGATCGGCATCGGAACGGGCCGAAATCTCCCCTATTATCCACGCGATTGTGACATCACGGGCGTGGATATCTCTCCCAAAATGCTTGAAGCAGCAGCACATCGAGCAGCCCAGATGGGTCTTAAGGTGAAGCTCTTGCAGATGGATGGCCATGAACTCAGCTTCCCCAGTTCTAGTTTCGACACGGTAGTGAGCAGCTTGTCGCTCTGCACCGTGATCGATCCGGTCAAAGCCCTGGCAGAGATGTCTCGGGTGAGCGTTCCCAATGGACGCATCTTGCTGCTCGAGCACGGTCGAAGCCGATACCGCTGGGTCTGCCGCCTTCTGGATTTATTGGCGCCCCACCAGATTGGCAAGTACGGCTGCCATCCGAATCGGAATATCTTGGCGCTGGTACAAGCCGCAGATCTCGTGGTATTACAGATCGAGCGCCACTTTCTGGGTGGCATCCTGCAAGTGATCCGTGCGCGACCTCCGCGCTCTGGCACGATCTCCAAATGAGACCCCAGTGCGCAGAATGGTCTTGAGCTAGCTTGTCGTTGAGAAGCGCGGCTCGAGCATAAGATAGACCTGAGGCTGTGCTGTGCCGATGCCGTAAGCAAAACCCACTCGAAGCGAGCCAGTCATGAGCCCGTATCCCAGCACGACCTGGAGTTGGAGTTCTGCTCCCAAAGCGACCCGACTTTGATCGAGTTCTAGAGTCGATCCGACCGTTCCGGCATCCACAAATAGGCTGCCGCGAAGATCGTCAAGAAATAGGGGTGAAATGGAGTCCCCGCAGCACGCCCACTCGATGGCCCATACAGGGAATCGATATTCTGCGGTCATCGAAACAAGCTCGGATCCTACGGAGATGTTCGCAAAGCCGCGCAGCGGATACTTCCCGCTGACACCTCCCAGACGGAACTCCTCGCGATCGCTCCAGGCGGCACCGGCTCGGAAGAGAAACTCGTGTGGGCCGACGGGATTCTCAAACGGAAGCTGAAACTCTTCACGCCATTCCAGAGTCAACCGACGCGCCAGTCCCTGCAAGGGCCATGTCAGACTGCCCTGGATCGCCAGTGAGGAGCGGCGCTGGAACAGGTCGAACCCTTGCGCATCCATGAGTCGTTCCGTGAGAGATACCTCGGCCGCGCCGCGCTCTTGCCCTAGAGCCAGTGTCAAGACACGCTCACGGTTCAAGCTCTCTCCCCAGGGGAATTCCAGTGCGAACTCCTGACGCTCTTGTACAGGGCTCCCCTGCACACGGAAGTGAAGGGCGGGAAAGAACTGGTTATTGATGTAGCCAAACTCGTAGAAAAACTCGAACGTGTCGGTACTCAATCCCACGTTGAGGTCGTAGCGATGTCGATGAAGCGGATCTTCGTTTTGCGTGAAGAACCCCACTTCCGTCATTCCGACAAAGGGCACCCAGAAGGTCGGGATCAGTGCAGGCACTGGATCGTAGATCACCGGTCGCAGCTTTTGAACTTCCTTAGCAGAGAGTGCACTGGCCATCTGAGGCGTCTTCACGCTGGCTGAGTTGCTCGAAGGCGGCTTGAGACTCCAACGGGCGGGGTCATACTCCGCACGCTGTAGGCTGAATCCGTTTTCCGTGTAGCCTACGATGAGGAGGTGCTGTCCATCGGACGAGACGGCAGGGTCAAAACTGCCGCTGAGGGAACGGGTGACACGGAAGAGCTGGCGATCTCCCAGGCGAAGAGCGTAGACATCAAAAATGCCCTCACGGTTGGACGAGAAGAGAATGAAACGGCCATCGGGTGAGAAGACGGGATCGAAGTCGAGAGCTGGGTCTTGGGTCAGAGGAATCGGTTCCCCTCCTTGGCTATTCATGAGATATATATCTTGCCCCTGCTCACTCTTCCAGAGGGAGAGCGCGATGAGTTTTCCATCCGGAGAGATGCTCATGGAGTGGACGCGTTGGTCCCTATCGAATTCCGTGAGTACTTGACGGCTCTTAGTAAGAAGATCGAAGACGACCAACGCACTTGTTCCTGCGGTGCCGTTGCGAGCGAAGAGCAAACGGCGGCCATCTAAGAAGGATTCTACCTGGTAGACTCTCTCGCCATACGTGAGACGCGCCTCGCGCCGACTTTCAAGATCATACAGGTAGAGATCATAGACGCGAGAGCCATGGGTGATGCCGAGCTTAGGATAAGTCAGTGTGATCGCATCCAGCCAGGCTGGCGGACCACATTCGCAAGCCAGCAGTGGCTGATCGTCTGTCCCGTTGGGCCGGATCCAGCGTAAGCCGGAGCTACGCTGTGGATCTTGGTGATAGTAGGCAATGGCATCACCCAACGGGGATTCCGCGGGCCAGACACTCCAGAAATCCAGGGAGCCTAGAGGGGTTCGCGCGGTTACCCCGCCTTGGCTCTGGATCTCGTCTTGAAGCCGGGCCGAGCGCTCCTCTGCCCAGAACCGAAAGTCCTGATAGGTTTTTTCAGAGGACTGACCCGTCGCGATACTCAATGGACCTGAGAGGAAAGAACCCAGGAGATTGGTCGCATAGGCTCGGCTGATCTCTTGAATCGCTTCATGACCGTATGTTTCATCCAGATACGCCAGCAGCACGGACCCAACGAAGTAGGCTTGTACGTCAGCGGAAGGCCAAACCTTCTTCGTGTACGGGGAACTCAATTGCGCCAGAGTAGGCAAGCGCTCTGATTCAGCCATGGCCCGGAGGCTCATCTCGGCAAGACCCGGATCGCGATGAGTCCGGTAGATGAGACCCTCTCGCCACCAGAGCGGCTTCACGAGACCGGGGGCAACGAGACTCCCGAAGATCGCCCGCAGATCCGCGGTGATTCCTTCCACTCGCGTCGCGTCAACGATACGTCCGTATTCAGAAAAGATGATCTCCTCAAGCCACGATTCCCTCGGGGAGCTCCACAGTTCAGTGGACCACCCATACGGGTGATCGATCACCATGACGTTGTGGGGAAAGATGCTCCGGACGACTGTTGTGACATCGCTACGATCCGTCAGCACGATATAGGTCTTTGCCGGCTCGGAATACTGGAGCTTCTGAGCCCAGTACTCATGAGCTCTTTCCGCAAGGAGAGCGGCTTCCTTCGCTAATTCGAAGAGATCATCCGGGAAGAGGATCTCAAAGTGCTCGGTCTTAAGAGCCTGCCAGTTGCGAGCCGAAGCCTGCGTTCCCCAGGGCAAAGGAGTAGGTGCTCCGTCGAGAGTGATGAACCATATTGCGACAGCTGCGAGTACCCAGATCAACCACGACCTCACGTACACGTACGTTCCTCTCTCCTTAAGGTTCGGATCTTCAGGGAAGCACCCCAGCCTCCACGGTCAATACGGGAACGCCGTCGCGGGTGACGGCCAGACTGATATTCACATTTAGGTCCGGGAAGCTAAGCGAAGTCCCCCAGCCGAAGAGCACTTCGTTCGACTCTTCTCCATCGCCCAATACCATGCCACCCTCGAAGAAGACCGACGAGAGCAGGCGGAGTCGCACGGGAATCCATCCGAGCCTCTCTCCCAGAATGTCCCTGAGATCCAACTGGAAGATCTGAGCTGAAAGCACTTCAAAGCCCTGTTCGAGCGAGAACAAGAAGAATCGATGGCCCGCAAACGAAGCGGGATAGCTGCGAAGCCCCAGATTGAAGCGAAAGCCTGGCAGGTCGGCGGGGTTATCTAACTCTCCCAGGCGAAACTCCAACGTGGTCTCATCGACCCACAATCTGGTCGAGCTAAAGAAAGTCTGAAAGGAGCTTTCGAGGTCGGTCAGAGGCTGACCGAACAGAAACTCTCCGCGAGTCTCCAGAGTGATGCCGAGCGGCAGTGGCCAGTGAAGGAAACCGCTCAGGTGAAAGTATCGCACATCCGGACCTTCCATCTCGCCTTCCCCTGGCCAGAGGCGCCCCAAGAATCCCGTTCCTTGGAGCTGGCTTTGCTGGAGAACTGCGCCAAGAAGTCCCTCTCCTTCACTCCCCAGCAGTCGATTGAGTGCCAGCAGGTCCAGCGACGCATGAATACCCTGTTCGCCTTGACGACCGAATACCAAGCTGCTCGGCCAGTCTCCATAGGAGATCCTCAGAGCGTTCTGGTATTGCAGGCCCGTTCGGAAGCGTCCCATCTGGCTCAACACGCCATAGGCTCCGCCTGCTTCCAGTTCCAACCCCAAGCCTTCCAGAGTTAATGCAAAATCCAGTCCCAGCAGCAGGCCGTCGCGATGGCTCTCCGCGATCACAGGGCGCAGATGGGGAATCGCACCGATGGGTTGCTGCTCCTGGGACCAACCACTAAACCCGCTCAAAGCGACGAGCCCCAGAGTGAGCCATGCCCAACTGTATCTCCATCCTCGATCACTCATGTTGTGATGATGGAATCTGCCTCTGGAGTTCTTCCATAATAGCCGTCCATTCTCGATACATCACATCCAAGCGCGTTTTCGCCTCTTGATACTGCTTGTTGAGCTCACGCAGGCGTTCGTGATCTTGCGCGTAGCTAGCCTCTTGCAGTGCCTCTTCGATCCGAGCGATCGTGCCTTCCCATTCCGTCACGGCGTGAGACAGTCCCGCTTCTTGTGTCTCCAGCTTCTTGCGTTCCCTTTGTCTTACTTTCTCATCGTGGCCTGCCTTTGGTGTTTGAGCCTGACGTCTTGGAGCTTTCTCTTGTTGTTTGTGCTCTTGCGCTCCTCGTTTCGTCCCCTCACCGGTACGTCTGCGGAGGTAATCTTCGTACCTTCCGCGATAGATGTAGCACTCTCCGTCACGGATCTCCCAGACTTGGGTGGCGAATCTCTGAATGAGGTACCGATCGTGGGATACAAACAGAACCGTTCCTTCGTAGTTATGCAGTGCCTGTTCCAGCACTTCTCGTGAACTTATGTCCAAGTGGTTGGTCGGCTCATCCAGCACGAGAAAATTCCCGTCCAATTGCGCCAAGCGAGCCAGCGCGAGGCGACTGCGCTCACCGCCCGACAACTCCCCAATACGCTTATACACGTCGTCTTCGGAGAAGAGGAAACGCCCGAGGAAGTCGCGCGCTTCACTGATGGTCTGATGCTTCCCGGCCATGAGCGCATCCAAGACCGTCTGATCACGAGCGAGCTCTTCCCACTGGCTTTGGCGGAAGTACGAAAGAATGGCGTTATGTCCCATTTGGAGTCTGCCTGCCAAAGGCGTAAGTTCTCCGACCAATGCTTTCAGGAAACTGGTCTTGCCACAACCGTTGGGCCCGATGAGAGCCACGCGCTCGCCCCGCTCCAGTATCGCTTGTGGGATGCGAAAGAGCACCTGGGGCTGGCCATTCGCACCCGGATAACCAATGAGGAGATCTTCTACTTCGAGAATGCGCTGACCACTGGGTTCTCCTAACGGAATGGAGAAATGAATGGATTTCGTGACCGGTGGAGCCTCTACGAGCTCTAGTCGTTCGAGTTGCTTGCGCCGCGCTTTGGCTTGCGCCTCTCGGAACCGTCCACCGGCAATGTTCTTCCGGATGAATTCCTCTGATTTCTTGATGAATTCCTGTTGTTGATCGTAGCGTTTCTGCTGATGCCCTACCCGCTCGGTCTTGATCGCGCGATATTTTGAGTAATTGCCTGGATATTCTGTAAGTCGACCCACTTCCAGCTCCCAGATTCGATCGGCCAGTTTGTCGATCATGAATCGATCGTGGGAGGAGAGTATGAAGCCGCCCTTCCAGTTTGCGAGATGCTCCTCGAGCCATTCGAGGGCGTCGAAATCCAGGTGATTCGTGGGCTCATCCAAGAGCAGGATTTCCGGTTCCTCGAGTAAGAGTTTGGCGAGCGCCGCACGAGCTCGCTCCCCTCCACTCAAATGGGCAACGGGCTTGTTCTCATCTTCTAGAGAAAAGCCCAGTCCCGCCAGCACTTGATGAACCTCACTCTCGTACTCATAGCCTCCTGCAAGGCGGTACGATTCCAAGAGCTCATCATATCGGTGCAGCAGTTCTTCGCTGTCCGACTCTGCTGCCAGTTTCGCCTCTAACGTTCGAAGTTCGTGCTCTTTTCGGAGCAGCTCTTGCTTCGCGGCCCGTACGGCTTCATAGAGTGTGTCGGCCCCATGCAACTGGGGCTCCTGAGCGAGATAACCGATCTTTACGGAGCTGGCCCTTTTCACCCGACCGTCGTTCGGCTCCTCGATCCCGGTGAGCACCTTGAGCAGAGTTGATTTCCCAGAACCGTTGGGACCAATGAGTGCAATGCGGTCGCCTCGGGCCACTTGCAGCGTGACACCCTTAAGAACGGTCTCCGCTCCAAACCGCTTTGTCAGTCCTTCCGCGCTGATGGCTGCCATGATGAATCATTTCACAGATGAGCTGGGACTAGCTGCAACCGGATTGTATGGGAATTTTGACGGATCGGCAACAGCGTTACCCTTCCGGGAGCGATGTCCACCCTGAGAAAGCCCGTCGGACTTGCCGCGGAATTGAGCCGCACCCTATACTGAGATTACCCATGAAGATCACTCACATTCATGCGCGCGAGATTCTCGATTCTCGAGGGGAAGATCCGCGATGAATCTTCGGATCGTGCCCATCGCCATTCTCATTGGGGTCGTGGCCCTCGGTGTGCTCTTCTTCCTGCGAGGACAGGCGATTGTGAGTCTCCAAAGAGAACTTCACAAGCTTCAAATCCAACAAGAGGAACTGATTGAGGAGAATGGGTACTTGAGGGGACTCCTCGCTCGCAAGGACGATCTGGGCTATCTCGAGTATCTGGCTCGTCGTGAGCTGGGGTTGATCAAGCCGGGCGAAGAGAAGTATATTCTCATCGAAGGTGGGCCATGAGTTTCGTCCACTTGCACGTGCACTCAGAGTATAGCTTGCTGGATGCTACCTGCCGAATTGATCAGCTGTTGGACCGAGCTGTAGAGTTCCAGATGCCTGCGATAGCCCTTACGGATCATGGCGTGCTCTGCGGGGCGATCGAGTTTTATCTTAAGGCCCGCGAAAGAGGCATTCAGCCGATCATCGGCTGCGAGCTCTATGTGGCTCCCGGCAGCCGCTTCGAGAAGCGGCAGACAGAAAAGTATTATCATCTCACCGTGCTCGCTCGCAACGCCACAGGGTATAGAAACCTCTTGAAGCTGACGAGTCTCGGCTACTTGGAAGGCTTCTACTATCGCCCGCGCGTGGACAAAGAGCTGCTGCGCCAATACAGCGACGGCCTGCTGGCACTTTCCGGGTGTCTTAAGAGCGAGATCAACACGCTTCTTCTTCGGGGGGATTTAGAGGCTGCTCGTGCTGCGGCGCGGGAGTTTCAAGAGATCTTTGGGCATGAATATTTCTTCATGGAACTCCAAGACCATGGTTTGGAGGACCAACGGCGGCTCAGACCCCAACTGATGGAACTGGCTCGACGAATCGGTGCTCGCCTCGTCGCCAGCAACGACGTGCATTTCCTTACCCGTGCGGATCACGAAGCTCATGAAGTCTTCATCAATATTGGCTCCAGCAAGTCCAACGAGCGGCGCAGCTATGGTCACGAATGCTATCTCAAGTCCCCCGAAGAGATGGCTCAGATCTTCCCAGACATGCCGGAGGCCCTTGAAACTACGCTGTACATTGCTGAACTATGCCAGCTCGAACTCGATCTCAGTCATCGGCATCTGCCCTACTTTGAGCTGCCCCCTTCGGAGACGAGCGCGGATCGCTACCTCGAGAAGCTGGCGTGGGAAGGTGTCCAGCAACGTTACCCGGAACTCACGGCGGAGATCGAAGAACGGCTGCGTCATGAGCTTGAGATCATCGAGCACATGGGCTTTGCCTCGTATTTCTTGATCGTTCAAGATTTCATTCGCTTTGCCAAGTCTCGCGGGATTTCGGTGGGACCGGGAAGAGGCTCTGCAGCAGGGAGCCTGGTCTGCTATGCGTTGGGCATCACCGATGTAGATCCACTTCGGTATGGACTGATCTTCGAGCGCTTTTTGAACCCCGATCGCATTGAGCTTCCGGATATCGACATCGATTTCTGCATGCGCCGCCGCGACGAAGTGATCCGATATGTAGAAGAGAAGTACGGCACGGATCACGTGGCCCAGATTGTCACATTCGATACGATGGCAGCGCGAAGCGCCGTACGCGATGTGGCGCGGGCTATGGGCATCTCGCATGCGGATGCCGACAGAATTGCCAAACTCATCCCCTTCGGGGCTACCCTCGAACAAGCCTTGTCGGCCTCGAGAGAACTTAGGGAGCTCGGCGAGCGCGATGAGAGGATTCAGCGCTTGTTGGAAGTGGCGGGTAGACTCGAAGGGCTCGTCCGCAACCCCGCCACTCATGCCGCGGGCGTGGTCATCGCACCCAACGAGATCACGCAATATACAGCACTCATGCGTTTGAGCGATGGCGCTGTTGTCACTCAGTACGACATGATCTCTGTAGGTGCCATCGGCATGCTCAAGATGGACTTCCTGGGCTTACGGAATCTCACCGTGCTCGAAGATACGCTCAAGTTCATTCGCCAACACATGGGCCAGAAGCTGGAGCTCCGCGATATTCCGCTGGAAGACCCCAAGACCTATAGCCTGCTGCAACAGGGCCGCACCGCAGGAGTGTTCCAGCTGGAGAGCAGCGGCATTCGCGAGATGCTCAAGCGTCTGGAACCCACAGAGTTCAAAGACGTGATCGCCACGCTCGCGCTCTATCGCCCTGGGCCTTTAGAGAGCGGTATGGCCAACGACTACATCGAGCGCAAGCACGGGCGCGAGAAGATCTCCTACCCTCACCCGAAACTCGAAGGAATTCTTCGGGACACGTATGGGTTGCCCATCTATCAGGATCAAGTGCTGATGATGGCTCGCGTGATGGCGGGCTTTTCCCTGGCTGAGGCAGACACGCTGCGGAAGGCCATCGGCAAGAAGAACAGGGCACTCATGGAAAAGATGAGGCAGAAGTTCATTGAGGGATGCGTGAAGAACGAGATCGCCGCCCAGAAGGCCGAATCCCTCTTTACAGATATTGAGAAATTCGCGCGCTACGGCTTTGTGAAAGCCCACTCCACAGCGTATGCTCTCATCTCATACTGGACGGCCTATCTCAAAGCGAACTACCCCACATTCTACCTGGCAGCACTCTTGACGAGTGTGGCGGGCAACTCGGCCCGTGTGCGAGAGTACATCAACGAATGCCGCGAGCTGGGCATTCAGCTGCTCCCACCGGATATCAATGAGAGCCAGGCGGATTTCACACCGCGGGAGGGCAAGACCGGCAACGCCATTCGCTTTGGACTGGGCGCAATCAAGAACGTTGGACACGGCCCCATCGAGGCGATATTGAAGGCCCGTCAAGCGCGTCCGTTTGAGTCTTTCTTCGACTTCTGCCGGCGTGTCGAGGCCGATAAGCTCAACCGCGAGGTGCTCGAAAGCCTCGTCAAGGCGGGAGCCTTCTGCCAAATGGGTACGCGCAAATATCTCTTGGAGCTTATTCCGATGGGTATGGAATTGGCCGGACGCGCCCACCGAGAGCGCCGCAGTGGCCAAGCAGCACTCTTTGGTGTGGGCGAGATCTCTCCTCTAGGAAACGCCGCCCCACGAGCGACGGTGAATGAAGAATTCTCCAAGTGGGAACTGCTCAGTTTCGAGAAGGAACTCTTGGGACTCTATGTGAGCGGGCATCCCTTAGAGGATTATGAGGACCGATTGGCTCTCTATCGCACGTGCGCGCTCAGTGCCATGGCAGAAGCTACAGAAGGTCAGGAGCTACAGCTGGGTGGCCGCGTGGAGAACGTGAAGATCATTCATACACAAGGCGGCAAGGATATGGCCTTTGTCACGTTGGAGGATGTCAGCGGAGAAGCGGAAGCCGTCGTATTCCCTGCGCAATATGAGCGATATCGTTCCCTGCTCAAGCGAGATCACCTGCTCTTCATCCAAGGACAACTGGGAAGTCGCAATGGGCGACGGAGCCTGATTGCTGAGGAGATCCTGTCTTTGGAGGAACTCGACAAGAAGAGTGAACTTCACGTGTTGCTGCCTGTTGCGGCCGTGGAAGAACCCACTTTGGAAAGACTCCGCGAGACGTTGAGGAAACACGCAGGCCAATCGAAGGTTTATCTTCATATCATCGAAGGCGAGGCTCATGAGACAGTCGAAGCCGGAGGGAATCTGCATGTTCAACTCTCCCGTTCGCTTCTGGAAGAGTTGCGAACGATGCTGGGCTCAGATCGGGTCAAGATCCAGATCCGGATGCATGGCCCCGCGATGAAAGACGCACAGATGGCATGGGCAACGTGAACAGGCGTGTGCTGCGGCAAGTGGCCAAATGGCTCTACCCCGGCATGGGTGTGAAGCGCTGGGCACTGGTCATTGGACTCTCGGCGCTCTTGCTGATCGTGGGTCTGATAGGACTGATCGGCAGGGAGAATCTGCGGATGATTTCTGGACTCTTCTCCGGCTCCGGCCTGGCGCTCTATGCTCTCATTGCCGGATTAAGCATCGTCGGTCTGGGTGGAGTCATCTTGGGAGTCAATCAACTCGTGCGCTCGATCATACGGGGCATCTCGCCGGAGTTTGAAGGAAGAGCCTCGGAAGTGATCTACAGCAAGCGGCTGTTGAGTCGAGGTCCTCACATTGTAGCCGTCGGCGGAGGCACGGGCCTCTCGACCTTGCTCCGTGGCGTAAAGCACTTGACGTCAAATATCACGGCGATCGTCACGGTCATGGATGACGGAGGGAGTTCGGGAAGACTCAGGCGGGAGATGAACATCCTGCCCCCAGGCGACATACGTAACTGCCTGATCGCACTGGCGGAAGACGAATCGAAGATGGCCCAGCTCTTTCAGCATCGCTTTCGCACAGGCGGGGGAAGCGCTCTCAACGGCCACTCTCTGGGGAACTTGGTGTTGGCTGGCCTACAGGAGATGACAGGCTCCTTCGATCGTGCCATCGAAGAACTCAGCTCACTGCTTAACGTGCGTGGACAAGTGCTGCCAGCCACCCTGGAAGACGTTCAACTCGTGGCGGAGCTGGCCGATGGTTCGCTGGCCCGAGGAGAGTTCGACATAGTCCAAACGAAGAAGGGCATCGTTCGGATGTCGCTGTCACAACCCCGAGTTCGCCCTTACCCCAAGGTGCTTGCAGCGATCCGTTCGGCCGATCTCATCATTCTGGGTCCAGGGAGCCTGTTTACGAGCCTCATCCCCAATTTGCTTGTGGATGAGGTCGCCCGCGAGATCGAGTTGTCTCGAGCCATCAAATTCCATATCGCGAATCTCATGACCCAGCCCGGCGAGACCGAGGGGTTCACATTGAAGGACCATTTGCGGGTCCTCAACGACTACATCGACCTGACCACGTTCGACTGTGTGGTGGTGAATCGAGAAGCGATTCCCCAAGACTTGCAAGAGCGCTATCGCCTGGAGAAAGCCTCGCCTGTATGGAACGATCTGGATGCTGTAAACGAGTATGCCCTTGAGGTCGTCGAGAGCGACTTGCTGGATATTGTAGAGCTTGAGGGAAAGCTCACCGTGAAGCACCACCCTCAGAAGTTGTCGCAAGTCATTGCGCGCTGTGCTAAGCAGGCATTCGCGGAGCGGCTAAGAAGATTCTAAGAAGAGGAGGCACCGTGAAACGCTACAAGCTGATGATTCCTGGCCCGATTGAACTGGAGCCCGAGATATTGGCGGAGATGGGCAAGCCTCTGGTTGCTCACTACGGCGAGGAATGGACCGACTTTTTTAACCAGACCGTTGAGCTGATGAAGAGAGTCATGCTGGCACAACGCGCGGATCTCTATCTCATCGTTGGACCAGGGAGTGCTGCCCTGGATACAGCCATCGGCAACACGATTGCCGATGGCAAGAGTATTCTGATCGCGGCGAACGGTCATTTCGGCAAGAGACTGCACGAGATCGCAACCTCGTATACGTCTCCGGAGCGGGTACATCTCGTCGAGGCTCCACTTGGGCAGGCCATCGATCCGCCGCGCATCGAAGACGCATTGAGGAAAGCAAGAGATGTGAGGGTTGCCGCGATCGTCCACAGTGAGACGTCGACAGGTGTGCTCAACCCCCTGCGCGAGATCGCCGAGATCTGCAATAGATACGACGTAATTCTGATCGTGGATACCATCTCCTCACTGGGCGGAGTCGAATTCCGCTTCGACGAGTGGAATATTGGCATCTGTGTCAGTTCCACCCAAAAGTGCCTCGAGGTACCTCCTGGATTGGCTCCCATCGCGATCAGCCCGCAGGCCTGGGAACTCATCCGCAAGACAAAGAAACCCGGCTGGTATCTCAACTTGCAAACCTGGAAACGCTTCACCGAAGAGTGGGGAGACTGGCACCCACATCCGGTGACCATGCCCTCTGGACTCCTGCAAGCCCTGCATCTCAGCCTGCGCAGCATTCTCCATGAGGGCCTGGAGGCACGCTGGGAACGTCACAAGAGTGTGTCGCTTTTCTTCCGTCGTGGTGTAGAGAATTTGGGATTCGAGTTCGTTGCCGCCGAACCGTATCGCTCTCCCACGGTATCGGCCGTCTGGGTTCACAAGCCCTTGGTGGCGGGGAAGCTCCTCCAATCTCTTAAAGATCGGCATGGCATTGCGATCGCTGGCGGATTGGACGAACTGAAGGGGAAGATCTTCCGAGTAGGGCACATGGGTCCGACAGCGCGTCGGACAGCTGTTTTACCTGTCCTGTTTGCCTTGGAAGAGGCACTTCGGGACGCTGGAGTTAAGATTCCATCCGGCCAGAGCCTTCAGGCCCTAGAAACTGCGTGAAGAGCCTGCTATAATTCTCGCATCCGGAGGGATGTCCGAATGGCTAAGGAGCCGGTCTCGAAAACCGGTACGGCCGCAAGGCCCTCGGGGTTCGAGTCCCCGTCCCTCCGCCAACTCAGCTCAGTTGGATGTCTTCCTCTTGGATGAGGCTCTCGAAGTGTTCCAGGCGCTTGCGCAGTGGTCCGTGGGCCAGTTTTTCGAGCGTTTCTTTCTCGATTTGACGAATCCGTTCCCGACTGAGATCGAACAGCTCGCCGACGCGCTCGAGCGTCATCGGCTGATGGCCTTCGCGGAGTCCAAAGCGGTATTCCAAGATGAGGCGCTCACGTTCGGTGAGTTCATCCAGGGCATCGTAGAGTTCTTCCACCGAGAGCTCTTGAAGCGCCTTGCGCAACGCCGAACTCTCTTCCGCCCATATGAAGTCGCCTAAGACGCTCTCTTCTTCATCACCAACCGGTTCCTCAAAGGAACGCGTGTACGGGGTGATCTTCCTTGCCCGTTCGATCTCTTCGTGTGGCATCTTGAGCATGGCCGCAAGCTCTTCGGAGGTCGGAGGCATACCGTGGTTCTGGACGTATTCTTCCTCTGCCTTGTAGATCTTGCGCATGAGTTCCAGCATGTGTGTCGGGATGCGAATGGTGCGGGCTTTGTCCGCAATGGCACGGGTGATAGCCTGCCGAATCCACCAGGTGGCATAGGTGCTGAACTTATAGCCCTTGGTGTAATCGAACTTCTCAATGGCTTTCATCAGCCCGATGTTGCCCTCTTGAATGAGGTCCAGTAGAGGCAAGCCTGAGCCCTTGTGTCGCTTCGCGATGGAGACTACGAGACGCAAGTTGGCCAGAGCCAGTTGCTGTCGGGCCTTCTCCTCACCGCGTGCCACACGCTTGGCCAGTTTGACCTCTTCCTCTCGGGTAAGTAGCGGTACACGGCCAATCTCCTGAAGGTAGAGCTTGACCAGATCCTCCGAGGCATTGGCTTCCAGCTCCTCATCTTCCATAAGGCTTTCCTCCTGGTCTGAAATCAAGGAAGCCGGCTCAGGTATTTCATCTTCCTGTAGCTCCTCTTCGACCTCCAGTGTGGCTGTGGGGGGCATTCGCTTGCTGCTCTTCTCTTGTGGGCGGGGTTTCCGCTTTCTTAGGGTTGCGCTTCTCATAGTGCTCTCCTATGCTGATCAAACAAAACTCAGCCTTTGGCTCTTCTCATAGAGCCAAAGACGTACCGATCCTTCTCATGCTTGCTATGTACACAAGCCGGATTAGCCAAGAGATAATTTATTATAACTCCAAGTTCTGCTGTTGTCAATAGGTCTGGACATGGCATAGAATGGGTGCATGAGCACTCGACTGCGGCGGCTGATCCACAGACTACAAGGTCAGACCTCCTACTACCAATACTACGCGACGGTGCACTCTGCCACATGCGAAGCCTGTCTTGGCCATCACGGCAAGATCTATTCCGACCTTAGCCCAGCACCCCAGGTCCCCCTGCACCCAGATTGCCGCTGTACACTGTTGGAATTCCCAGCGGAAGAACTGGAATCATACCAAGAGCGGGGACTGCGCATGAAAAAGAAGGCAGAGAGAGAGCTTCGGAGGAGGAGACTCTTCCACCAAGCGTGTAAGGTGCTGAGTCGTTCCTCTGACGAAGCTTTCGCTCTCTTTGAACAATCCGCTCAACTGGATCTCTATCTGGAGGAGATCGAGTCTTTGTGTCGCCTTGAGAAAGATACCCTACGAGCATCGCCGGAGCTGGCTCTAAGACTTCGGGATCTCTTCCTACAAGCCTACAAGAGCAAGTTCGACGGCGAGAAGTATCAACCCATGCCGGAGGGCATGAAATCCGCGCAACGCATGCATGGGCTATACCTCATCCAAACACTGTTCCAAACGTACACAACGCATTCAGGAGGTGCTTCCTCATGTTGACGCGCTCCGATGGGGTTGTAGTGCTGGGGATGGCCTCTCTGATGGCGCTCCTTCTGGGAACAAACCTACTTCTATCTCACGCCCTGCCGCAGTCAACTTTACTGACTGGTTACGGGCTCACATTCAAGGACCAGAGCTTCTCGCTCGACATCAATCGCGCCTCGGTAGCAGAACTGATGGAGCTCCCAGGGATTGGCCCTGCTCTGGCCGAGCGCATCGTGCGCTATCGCTTTCTGCATGGCCCCTTCCGCTCCGTGGAGGAACTCCTAGAGATCCCAGGCATCGGACCGCAGATCCTGGAGGGTCTACGCCAAAGGGTTCGCGTCTGTCCTCCCACTGCGTGCTGATCTACAAGGCCAAAGCTAGCCGCACGATCAGCCAAGCTAGGAATGCACAGGCCGGAAGCGTCAATGTCCAGGCCAAGATGATGTTGACCCCAATCCCCCAACGCACGGCCGAAAGCCGCTTGGAAGCCCCCACTCCCATGACCGCCGCGCTGATCACGTGAGTCGTGCTGATCGGCAAGTGCAGGTATGAATTCGCCAAGATCACCGCTCCTGCTGTCGCTTCTGCTGCGAATCCATGGATGGGCCTAAGATGCGTCAGACGCATGCCCAGCGTCTTCACAATCCGCCAGCCTCCGACCGCTGTGCCCAACCCCATGGCCAAGGCCGCACTGAGGATGATCCACAGCGGCACAGGCGTGTTCGCGGGCATCTGATAGAAGCTCACGACAGCCATGGTCATGATCCCCATGGTCTTTTGCGCATCGTTGCTGCCGTGGCTGAAAGCCATGAAACTCGCCGAGAGCACCTGAAGCGATTTGAAGAGCCCATGGACGCGCGCAGGTGTCGTGCGACGGAAGAGCCACAAGAGTATCACCATCAGAGAGAAAGCGACGATGAAACCGACCAGCGGCGAGAAGACAATCGCCTGGATCACTTTCCAGATCTCGCTCCAATGGATGGCAGATTGCCCCGATGTTGCGATGACCGCTCCCACCAGGGCAGCCATGATGGCATGGCTCGAACTACTGGGAATCCCAAAATACCATGTGATCAAGTCCCAGATGATGGCAGCCCCCAAGGCGGCCAGGAGTGTCGCCTGGGTAATCGACGCGGGATCGGCGATCTTGTAGGCAATGAATTGGGCCACGCCTGTGCTAGTGAAAGCCCCTAGAATGTTGAGCGTCGCTGCCAACAGCACGGCCGTACGCGGGGTCAGCACCCGCGTCGATACCGAAGTGGCGATGGCGTTCGCGGCATCGTGAAAGCCATTGACGAAGTCAAAGAGGAGCGACATGAGTATGACCAAGACGAGTAAGAAGAAGAGTTCCGCCATGGCCTATGCGTGTTTGAGCACTACGCTCTCCAAGATGTTGGCGACATCTTCGCAGCGGTCGGTGGCTTCTTCTAGTAGAGCATAGATCTCATTCCACTTGATCACGGCTAGGGGATCGCGTTCTTGCTCGAAAAGCTGAGCAATGGCTTGCCGATTGAGTTGATCGGCCATTCCCTCGATGCGTTTGATTTCGATGCAATGCTTGTAAATGATCTCGTTTCCTTTCGCACCCAAAAGGGCCACCCCGCGGCAGATCTCCTCCATGGCTTGATGGATCAGCCGTGCTAACTCTTGGGCCTCTGGAGTAGGCTGCGGGATCTTAAAGATCACCAGGCGATCCGCTACGGCCTCGATGAGATCCACAACATCGTCAATCACGTGCGCGAGCGTGTGGATGTCTTCCCGATCCAAAGGCGTAACGAATGTCTGATCGAGTTTTCGGATGAGTTCATGGGTGATTTCATCCCCTTGGTGTTCGAGGTCTTTGATCCGTAACGCCACGGTTTGAGGTGATTTGTACTCTACCATCAGCCGGACGAGTTGATGGGAGCTGGCACAGCCGTTCTCGGCTGCTCTTTGCAACAGATCGAAGAAACGCTCATCTCTTGGAAAGATGCCGCGCCACATCGTACCCCCTTTAGCATTCTTCTTGATCGCGGTGGACTGAGCTAGGAGGTTGGACAAGGACATTATAGCAGAGTCCGCCCCAAGGCGAAATTTTTGCCGTTCCAGGCAGTGGCGTGTTATACTGAGTGCTACAAAGGCGCCACCATTCGAACACGATCTGCAGGACCATGAAACGAGAGACACAGGAGGGATAGTTTGTGGGGGAAGTGCGCACGATCTGCCTGGTAGGTCACTCCGGTTCCGGTAAGACAGCCTTGGTAGACGCCATCGTCCGGGCAGGTGGCGGCACAGCAGCTCTTGATGCGAGCCCGGAGGCCAAAGCACGAGGCGGTTCCGTCGATATGAACTTCGCTTGCTATCAGAAGGGTGACCAACTGTGCTATTTCTTGGATGCGCCTGGCTTTGGCGAGTTCATCGAAGAGATCTATAAGGGACTGTGGGTGGCAGAGACCGCCGTGCTGGTAGTCAACGCGGAGAAGGGCATTGAAGTCCAAACGGAGCGGGCGTGGCGGTTGATAGAAGAGTTCAAGAAACCCGCACTGACCGTCATACATCGATCGGACCTGCCCAACGCGGATTTCTCCAAGGTGGTCTCGGAGCTACGTGAGCGCCTTCAAGTCAACTTCGCCCCCCTCCAATGGCCGATCCACTCCGACGGGAAATTCAGCGGCGTCATCGATCTCATCGAACAGAAGGCCATCTATTTCGACGGACACTCCGGGCCTATTCCAAAGGAGTTGGCGGATACCGTGGCCTCGGGGCGAGAGGCACTTCTCGAAGCTCTAGCCGAAGTGAATGACGAGCTACTCACCCACTTTCTCGAAGACCAAGCGATCCCCGTCGAAGAGATCCAGCAGGCCCTCCAAGAGGGGGTCAAGAAACGCGCTGTGGTGCCTGTGCTGGCCAGCTCCATTCACGAGGCAAAATCCATTGAGCTTCTCACTCACATCCTCTTGACTGCCACGCCTTCATCCAACGAAATCCATCCCGCTGGGGGGGATCTCCTCGGGCTGGTCTTCAATGTGGCCTCTGACCAGTATTTGGGGTCGATGGCCTTTGTCAAGCTCTACAGTGGGACCATCAAAGAAGGCGACAACTTCCTCAATGTGAGACAGGGAATCAAGGAGCGCGTGCGTGAGATCTTGCGGCCGTCGGGCGATAAACCGCAGAAAATACACGAAGCCGGTCCGGGTGAAGTGATCATTCTCACGAAATTAGGCAGTTTCTCCTTAGGAGATACATTGGCCGCACAAGAAGGGACAGACCCTCTACCCATGATCAGCTTCCCCAAGCCCGTCTTCCCTCGAGCCATCGAACCCCTGACGCAGGCGGACGAAGAGAAGATGAGCACCGCGCTACGAGAGCTTGTCCACACCAAGGCCACCCTGACCGTGTGGCGGGATGATGTGACGAAAGAGACCATCTTCTCCGGTGTGGGTGACACACAACTCAACGTAATGGTAGATCGCCTGAGGAACCGATACGGGACGGGCGTTCGACTGATCCGTCCGCGGGTGCCCTATAAGGAAACGATCACCAAGGTCGCTCAAGGTCAGTACAAACACAAGAAGCAGACCGGAGGTCGCGGTCAATATGGCGAAGTACACCTGAGAGTTGAACCGCTCGAACGCGGCAAGGGGTTTGAGTTTGTCGACGAGGTCAAGGGTGGGGTCATTCCCAATCAATTCATCCCAGCTGTCGAGAAGGGTGTGGTGGAAGCCTCACAAGAGGGGGTGTACAAGTACCCCTTGACGGATCTGCGAGTCGCGGTCTTCTACGGGAGCCACCACGAGGTGGACTCCTCGGAAATCGCCTTTAAGATCGCGGGCTCTCAGGCGTTCAAGCTTGCCGTACAGAACGCGCATCCGGTGCTTCTGGAACCGTTGATGAAACTCACCATCCACTCCCCGAGGGAGTTCACGGGGGACATCATGAGTAGTCTCTCCGGCAAGCGCGGTCGGATTCTGGGCATGGAGCCGGAAGGGAAGGATTTTGAACGCATTGAGGCAGAGGTCCCTCTGGCAGAAGTGCAGGATTATGCGCTGGAACTTAAGAGCATTACCCAAGGGCGAGCCAGCTTCCAGCTGGAATTTGTGCGGTATCAGCCCGTGACTTCGGACAAGCTCACGGAGGACCTCCTCAAGCGTGAGCGGCGAGACGGACAGTGAAAAAGATCACCGTCAAGACCCGTCACGAACGCGAGCTTTTAGACATCACAGCTCAAGTGGAAAAGGCGCTTAGAGAGTTTGGTCCCATTACCGGAGCGTGCGTGCTCTACGTGCCTCACACGACCGCGGGAATCACCCTCAATGAGAACGCGGACCCAGCTGTAAAAGAAGATATTCTCGATGCGCTCACGCGCCTAGTTCCCAGATCACTCGAGTACAAGCACGTTGAAGGCAATGCCCACGCGCATATTCAATCCAGCTTGATTGGGCATTCTGTCATGATCCCGGTAGAGGACGGCAAGTTGCGGTTAGGGACGTGGCAAGGCGTTCTCTTTTGTGAGTTTGACGGGCCCCGTGAGCGTGAGGTCTGGGTCATCCCTCTGGGCTGATGGCTTCAGTGATGCGGTCGCTGCGATAGCCTTCGAGATCGAGAGTGACGCGTTCAAAGCCTAGATTCTTGAGATATAGAGCGA
Organism: Candidatus Fraserbacteria bacterium; assembly: GCA_037442925.1. Classification (GTDB taxonomy): domain Bacteria; phylum Bipolaricaulota; class Bipolaricaulia; order RBG-16-55-9; family RBG-16-55-9; genus RBG-16-55-9. The sequence continues at coordinate 72,424 of JBBIPG010000001.1, forward strand.
TCTCCGCTATCAAGCTACGATCGAAGATCCTTTCCATCTCTTCCGGTGCAATCTCGATACGTGCCAGCTTCTCGTGGCAGCGAACTCGGCATTGCCGAAAGCCCTTCTCTTGAAGAAAACCCTCGGCTCGTTCGACCATAGTCAGCCTTCGTTGGGTGACCCGAAGTCCATGAGGAATGCGCGATGCCAGACAAGCCATGCTCGGCTTGTCCCAGACGCTCAGCTTCAGTGCACGGGCCATAGCACGAACTGCTGACTTCTCCACACGATGTTCCAGCAACGGCTGATAAATGCTATGCTCTGTCATGGCCCGCAGACCTGGCCGATGGCCTCTGGTGTCAGAGAGATTGGTGCCAGACGCAACGGTCATGAAGCCCAGCCCTTGCGCCAGTCGTTTGAGACTGCTCATGCGCATATCCTGGCAGAAGTAACAGCGGTTCTCCGGGTTGCTTGAGAACTCCTCTCTGGCCAGCTCGCTGTAGGTGATGGTGCGATGGGCGATGCCGATCTCCTGAGCTGCCCGTCGAGCTTCTTCCAGTTCGCGAGCGGGCAGAGTTTCACTCACTGCCGTGACGGCCACAGCGCGATCACGCAGGGCGCGATAAGCGAGAGCGGCCACCACGCTCGAATCCACACCCCCGCTGAAGGCCACGAGGATGCTCTCTTTCTTTTTCATCTCCTCAATGATTTCGCCAATGAGCATCTCGAGACGGTCATTCACGTTCCTATTCATAGCTCGAAGCACCCGCCATGATGAGAATTGCTAGCACATACATGCTTCGATTTCAAATCCTCCCAGTTCGGGTGTATGATGCCTTACGGAACAAGCAAACCAGGGGGAGGGATCATGGGTATGCGCGACATATTAGCCTTCTTGCTGGGCTTAGCTCTTATCATTAGCATGGCGGTCTTGATCACGCGAGGCACGGCGGAGGTCATCGCACAGCGCGAGGCATTGGAGGCAAAGATTGAGGATCTCCTGGAGCGCGAGGAGGTCACCCTCGCAGATTTCATTGAGGCCCTTGGCGAGCCTCAATCCCTCGATACCGTTACCTGTCAAGGCGCAAAGTGCCTCAAGGCCAGCTGGGATTTGTCGTACGCGACCCGAGATTGTTGGAAGCGTCTTAGTGTCGTGATCAATGAACAGCAGAAAAGCATCTTCTTCGCCGAGCTTATAGACCTTGCAGTAATCGAGCGGAAAGGAGAGGAGATTCGGTGCGTTGAGGCACCCGAATAGTTTCAATTCCTGTCCTTTGGAGCACGTAAGTTGCAGCACAAACACGAAGAAGAGTATCCTAGCTGTTGCTACTTCTCATGAGCGAGCGATATTACTACATCGAGACGGACGGCATGGTCTACCTTGTGGAGCAGGGGAACCGGTGGGTGCTGCCCACTCTGCCGGAGGAGATCCCGTTTCGATTTGAACCACGGGAGTCCCTGATGGTCGGTGATCAGGAAGTGCTCTACTGCCAGCCTCTGCTCGACTATTATCCCCGAGAATGGCACCACAAAGACGAGATTCCCGGCAAAGAGAATGTTCATCCCCTCGTGCGCCAAGTGGTACATCACACGCTCCCACGAGTGGTAGCGGAAGCAGTCATCCGCAAAGGGGGCCAGTTATTATTGGTGAAACCCTTGCGCGGTTTCAATGCCGGCCAGTGGACCCTGCCGGGCGGTTTTGTCTCCTATGGAGAAGCTCCCATGCAATCTGTGCAACGAGAGGTTGCAGAAGAGGTCGGTGCCCCCTGCCGGGTGGGCAGACTCTTGGGTGTCGAGACTTTTCTGGGCAAAAAATCGTTCTACACCTGGCACATGTTCTTTTACGAAGTCGAGCTGTTAGATGAAACATTCAAGCCAGCTGCGGATGAGATCGCAGAGATTCGCTGGTTTCCCTTCTCTGAAGCCATGCAGGCTCTTCAGGGTGCAAAGCGCCAGAGAATCGAGAAGATTCTTCATGAAGTGTTTGATTGAATCTTAACGAGTTGCCTGCTCAAAGGCGTAGGCCGCTCGCAAGATTTTTGCTTCTTGCAGCTTATTCCCAACGATTTGGAGTCCGAAGTGCAAACCATCCACCCTTCCTCCCGGAATCGAGATGGCACAGATCCCCGCTAAACTCATGGGCACCAGATAGATATCGGAGAGATACATGGCCAGTGGGTCTTCGGTCTTCTCGCCCAGCCTGAAGGCGGGCGTGGGCGATGTGGGAGTGAGGAGCACATCGACTTGTTGGAAGGCGACATCGAAGTCTTCTTTGATGAGGGCGCGCACTCTTTGAGCCTTGCCATACCACTGATCGTAATACCCTGCGGATAGAGCATAGGTTCCCAGCATGATGCGCCGCTTGACTTCGGGCCCGAAGCCTCTCTCACGGCTGTCCGAGAACATCGCATCTACAGACTTGTCGTTACTGCGGCGGCTGTAGCGCACACCGTCGTAACGGGCCAGATTTGCACTGGCCTCGGAAGCGGAGATGAGATAGTACGTGGGGATGGCGTACTCCGCATGGGGCAATGAAATCTCGCTCAGTTGTGCACCAAGATCCCGGAACGTTTCTATCCAGCCATCTACGCACCGTCGAGGCTCACCCTGGAGTGCATCGACGAATTCGCGGACGATTCCCACTCGGAAACCCCGAATGCCCTTATCTAAGTCGCGCGTGTAATTGATTCCTCCACTGTCGATCGAGGTCGAGTCAGCTGGGTCGTGACCTGCCATGATGCCAAGAAGTAGAGCGGCATCACGCACGTCTTTTGTGATGGGGCCAATCTGATCGAGAGAAGAGGCATACGCAACCAGGCCGTATCGCGAAACCAGCCCATAGGTAGGTTTGAGCCCCACGACTCCACAGAAGGCAGCTGGCAAGCGAACAGAGCCACCGGTATCTGTACCCAGGGCGGCGAGGGCAGTGTGAGCTGCTACAGCGGCAGCCGATCCACCGGAGGAGCCGCCGGGCACCCGTTCGAGATCGAATGGGTTTCGGGTTGGATGAAAACCGGAATTCTCTGTTGAAGAGCCCATGCCGTATTCATCGAGATTGGTCTTGCCCAGAATGCTTGCTCCTGCTGTCCGCAGCTTCTGGATGGCTGTCGCATCGAAGATGGGCCGGAAGTCCTCCAGGAACCTGGACCCACAGGTCGTGCGAAAACCCATGGTCGATATGAGATCTTTGACGGAGATGGGAAGGCCCTTCAGTGGCTTGTCTTGGAGGGATTTTGCCTCGTTGAGCAGGCGATCCGGCTGGGTTACTTCCAGGTAGGCGTTGATGCTCGGCTCTTTCTCTGCCAGAGCTTCGTACACGTCTTCGATGACATCATCAATGTGAATCTCGCCGCGATCCAAAAGCTCAATCAATTCATGAAGGGGCTTTTCGTTCCAATTCAAGCTTGCAATGCCTCCTGCTGGGAAACGGAGCGAGGCAGATCATGGTGCCGGGAGAGGGATTTGAACCCACACGGGCGGTGCCCACACGCTCCTGAAGCGTGCGCGTCTTCCAGTTCCGCCATCCCGGCTGGTCAAGAGAATGCGCAACCATTCTAGGAAACGTTGGCACCTTTGTCAAGAGAAGCCATAGCCGTTATAGTGCAATTGGTGAGTATGAAAGCTAGGCATCTCTTCATCGTCAATCCTATCGCAGGGCGTGGAAGAACCGAAAAGCGTCTTCCTTCCATCTTGGCTCTTCTTGAACGACGGAATCTCGTTACGGAGTGGTGCCGCACTTCGCAACCCAGAGAGGCGACAGAGTTAGCTGAGGAAGGTGTGCGAAAGGGGTTTACGCACATTGTGGCGGTTGGGGGTGATGGCACTGTCCATGAGGTCGCAAACGCTCTCATCAATTTGCCAGTGACGTTGGGGGTCATCCCCACCGGAAGCGGGAATGACTTCGCGAAGGCAGCCGGAATTCCCCTGGAACTGCCAATGGCCATCGAAGTGCTGCTCTATGGCGAGAACCACCGCGTAGATGTGGGCAGACTGGGAGATCGCTATTTTGTGAACGGTCTGGGTGTCGGGTTGGATGGCGCTGTGTCGCATCGCTTTCAGCGCATGAGCCACCTAGGGGGAGAGCTTGGGTATCTCTGGGGAGCCATTCACGAGGCGCTCACATTTCGCGCTCGTAGCATTGAACTTCGGACTTCTGATTGGGAGTATCACGGACGGGCCTTACTCGCTGGTGCGTCGAACGGGCAATACCACGGTGGGAATTTCAAATTGGTCCCGGACGCCCAAGTTGATGATGGGTTACTCGATGTTTACGTGATCCAAGATATGTTGCCACTTAAGAGACTTCTTGAGATCCCCAAGGTTCGCAAGGGAACACACGTCAGCCTACCAGAAGTCCAGATCCGGCGGGCTTCTTGGGTTGAGATCGTCTGCGATAATCCCCTCTTGGCCCACATGGATGGAGAACCGTTTCAGTTGGAGCCGGGCGTCCATCGGGTGGAGGTGCTGCCGTGCGGTCTACAGATCGTCACCGTCGGTCAAAAGCCTTATCCGCGGCCGGAAGCCTCGCCCACGGGTGAGCTTACATAGAGATAGCGTTTGATATCTTTGAGCGTCGTCTTCTCAAAGGGCTGTTCTACGATGATGACATCCTGTTCGCTCTTGATGCGCTTGTAGGAGGCAAGGTTTTGATTGCGCACTTTGATCTCTTCCCAAATGAGTCTTTTCACATCTTCTAGGGCCAGTGAGTCTCCGATGAGATCCCTTTTGGGATAGATGAGGGCCTGAATGACCTCTGTCCCCTTGCGCTCAGCGCTGCGGACGAGCACGTCTTCCACATAGGGGATCCGTCCCAGCTCCCACTCGATCTCTTCAGGATAGACGTTCTTGCCCGTATCGAGCACGATCACGTTCTTGCGTCTGCCCTTGATGTAGACCCAGCCGTCTTCATCCAGATATGCCAGATCACCCGTGTGAAGCCAGCCTTCGGAGTCAATGACCTCTCGCGTGCGCTGGGAGTTCTTGTAGTAGCCGCGCATGATGTTGGGGCCACGGGCGAGAAGTTCTCCCACTCCTTCTTCGTTCGGGTCAACGATCTTTACTTCGACATTGGATAGAGCGGGTCCGACCGATCCGGGTTTGCGGTTAAAGGGAGTGCTGAAGCTGAGTACAGGAGCAGCCTCTGTCATGCCATATCCCTCGATCATGCCCACGCCCAGCTCTCGGAAACCGTGAATGGTCGCTGGGGAGAGAGGAGCACTTCCGGATAAAAAGAAGCGTAGCTTCCCACCGGCCAGCTTCTGCTTGAGCATCCAACCGACAGCCTTGGGAGCCAGGCGGCGCAGAGTGCGCTTCCAGAAGCTCTGGCCGATGGCATCCTCCACTCGTTGATACATCGCGTGGTACAGCTTGGGCACACCCACGAGTATGGTCGTACCATAGCGGCGCAGGACCTCTGCTAGATTGGCGTAATCGTTGGTGTAGACGATCGTCGCCCCTTTCCAAAGAGCAGCGATGAGCACAGCTAAACCGAAACTATGGTTCCACGGCGCGATCGAAAGCACCACGTCGTCGGAGTTGACATCCAGGCGTTGAAAGACGGCACCCAAGTTCGATGTGATGTTCTCATGAGCCAGCATCACAGCTTTGGCATCTCCTGTTGTGCCCGAGGTGCAGAGCATGATGGCCAAATCTTCTGCCTGAATCTCCCAAGCCGGTGGAGTCTTTTCTATCAGGAACTCATCCCAGGGAATCGTCTTCTGCGTACGAGGAAGAGAAGCGCCCTTGTCATCTAGATTGACAATGAAGCGGAGGAAGTGCAGTCCTTCGACCAGTGGGGCAAGATCTGCTGAGGCCAGGATGCCCACCACGTCGCAGGCGTGCAACAATCGCTGTATCTCTGCCCGTTTAAGCAAGGGATCAATGGGCACAGCCACAGCACCTGCTTTGAGAATCCCCAGCATGCCTGCCGCCCATTCCGGCCGAGGCCGCGAGAGAATGGCCACTTTATCTCCGGGATGAATCCCTCGGCGAACCAACGCCGTAGCCGCACAGTCGGCCAGCTCTGCCAGTTGTCGGTAGGTGATCTCGTCGTAACCTCCTCCCTGAGGAGAAAGTGTGACGAGAGCCCTCTTTGAACGCTGGTCTTTTGCTGCTGCCTCGAAGATCTCGAGAATCGTTGGGTACCCGCTCATCGTGGATCAACCTCCGAAAGACCACTGTCGGTCTTGCATGTATGTTTCGGCCTCCAGGGCTGCGATACAGCCATCGGCTGCCGCAATGACGGCTTGGGCATATTCTCCGGAGAACTTGCGCACATCGCCCACTCCATAGACTCCAGGGATTCTCGTACGAGTCCGTGCATCAGTGATCAAGTAGCCCTCCTCGTCCATCTCTAGTTTGCCCTTGAGAAAGGCCGTCGCCGGTCGATGGCCGATGTTCACGAAGACGCCCGCTACATCTGTCTGTTCAAAAAGCTTGCCCGTCTTAAGATCCCGAAGCACGACGGCTTCGAGCTTGCTCTGGCCTCGCAGCTCCTCGACGACGGCATTCCAGATGATTTTCACTTTGGGGTTCTTCATCACTTTTTCGACGAGCACTTTGTCTTTAGCTCGGATGGCCTTAGGGTCATCTGGAGGATGGCGCACGACCATGCGAATCTCGTTGGCGAATTTCGTCAAAAACAGCGTCTCTGTGAAGCCGGAATCTCCGGCTCCGACTTCGATTACGTTCTTCCCTTTGAAGAAATACCCATCGCAGACGGCACAATAGGAAAGCCCCCGGCCCTTAAAGTCTTTGGCTCCTTTGGCGGGTAATTCCACGGGGCCGGCGCCCGTGGCGATGATCACGACGGGCGCTTGATACTTCCCCTGATCGGTGACGACTACGTGGTCTTTACGTTCATTGCCCCACTGAATATCTATGGCTTCTTCCAGCTTGATTTCCGTGCCAAAGCGTTCCGCCTGCTTGCGCGTGCGCTCCATGAGTTCAGGCCCAGAGATGGCCACCTCAAAGCCGGGGTAGTTCTCCACGTCGGTCGTATCGTTGAGTTGACCGCCAGGAATCTTCTTGTCCATGAGAAGAGTTTTCAGGTTGGCGCGGGCGGTGTAGATGCCAGCGGTCAATCCCGCCGGACCGCCCCCCACAATGATCACCTCATAGGCCATAACGACAGATAAGAGCCCCCTTTTCCCCCTGTATCAGCAACACGATAAGACAATCATACCTAAGACGAAGGGAACGTGTCAATCACGGAGAGGGAGCGCGCATCCGCGCACCGCTATTGAAACCGATCGTGCCCCAGAAGGCGGATGTGAGGGTGGGTAAGAAGACGATGGCAGCATCCTTGAGCTCTGCTTCCATGGGACGAAGCAATTCAATCAAATAAGGAATGGTGCGCTGGAGAAACTCGGGTGTCTCCGGGCTGATCAGGTCCTGCTCTCGACCCGGTTCCAGCAGCCAATCGATACCGCTCCAGACGAAGAAAGCCTCTGCCAATCCGCCAAGAGCTCCGGCGAAGCTGCCAATGATCGATGCCACTAGGTTGCCCTCCACTCCGTTCATGGAGCCGATCGTCACAATTCCGATCGTCGTGCCCGCGAACACGAAGAGCGGATACGCAATCGGGCGAAGCGCCACTCTTCCCGCCCGCTCACAGAGTGCTGAGTCTTCCGCGTCTTTGCACCACGAGGAGACGAGCGTTTCTACGAGTGTGGCTCCTCCCATTGCTCCTCCCACGGCTCCGCCCAGAAACTCCCAGATGAAAAAATCCTCCGGCTTCGGCCTTGGCCTCGCACCGTCTGACCCTTGCGCCCACGTGGGCAGCCCAGGAATGATGATCCCTGCCAGGAGCACGAAGATGAGAATTCTTTGGGTTGTGTGTCTCATGGCACTCGCATTCTAAACTTTCTCAGCCTCGAAACGCAACCGGTTGAAACCGTGCGCCTTTGTACTTACGCTAAGAGCTATGGACCGCGAGCGCTTCCAAGAACTGGTCGAACAGGCTGTGGCAGATCTTCCGGAATTCTTCCGCGAGAAGATGCAAAACATCGCCATTGTGGTTGAGGATCATCCTCCCCGAGAAGTCGCCTTGCAGTATCCGGGTCAACTGCTTCTAGGACTCTATCGCGGGGTTCCTCTGCCGGATCGCAGCGTCTGGTCCTTCCATCCCTACCCGGATGTCATCTCCATCTATCAGAGAAATATCGAGAGGGTTTGCCGCACGGATGCGGAGATCGTCCGGCAAGTCCGTGAGACGGTCATGCACGAGATCGGCCACTATTTTGGGATGGATGAGGAGCAGTTACGAGAGCTCGGGCTGGGCTGAGCGGAGTTGTCACTGGGCATGAGTAAACTGAGGCAAGGCGTGTTCGAAGACTTCGTCAATGACATCCACAAAGTGGAAGCGCAGGGCCTCTTTCACATTGGCTGGTACGTCTGACAGATCGGCCTCATTGCGCTTGGGCAGGATCACCGTCGTCACGCCTGCACGGTGGGCGGCCAGTACCTTCTCGCGAATGCCTCCCACTGGCAACACTTTGCCCCGTAGGGTGATCTCACCCGTCATAGCCAGATCGGGCCGAAGCGGCGTATCGGTGAGGAGCGAGGCCAAGGCCGATGCGATGGTCACCCCTGCGGAAGGGCCATCCTTGGGACTGGCCCCGGCGGGCACGTGCACATGGATATCGTACTTCTCAAAGACTCCGGGATCGATGGAGAGTGCTTGTGCCTGCGAGCGTATATACGAAAGAGCCGCTCGGGCCGATTCCTTCATCACCTCGCCTAGATAGCCCGTGAGGATCAGCTTGCCTTTGCCTCTCATCTTGGTCGCTTCAATGAAGACGATATCTCCCCCGACGCGGGTCACGACGAGACCCACGGCCACACCGCTGCGCTGCGTTCGCTCTGCCAATTCTGGAAAGTGCTTGGGTGCTCCGAGGAACTCCGAGATATCCTCCGCTGTGACGGCCCACGTCTGGCCGGTTGGTTTTTCGTTGCGAACGACACGGACCGCGAGTTTTCGCAAGACGCGCGCAATCTCCCTCTCGAGGTTGCGCACTCCGGCCTCATGCGTATATTCGCGGATGATCTTCATCACGGTGGCATCCTCAAATCGGACTCTTCTGTCTTTGAACCCGTGCTCCTTGAGCTGGCGAGGGATGAGATAGTGTTGAGCGATCTGGATCTTCTCTTCCTCGCTGTACCCCGGAAGCTCCAGCACTTCCATACGGTCCAGAAGTGCCGGTGGCACGGGTTCGAGAATGTTGGCCGTGGTGATGAACAGCACCTGTGACAGATCGAACGGCACGTCTAGATAGTGATCTTGGAATTTGGAATTCTGCTCTGGATCCAAGACCTCCAAGAGGGCTGCCGCCGGGTCGCCGCGAAAATCCGCGCCCAGTTTATCGATCTCGTCCAACATGAAGACGGGGTTCTTGGTCCCAGCGCGGCGCAGACCCTGGATGATGCGTCCCGGTAGCGAGCCAATATACGTGCGTCGGTGGCCACGGATCTCGGCTTCATCGCGGATGCCTCCGAGCGATATGCGCACGAATTTTCGCCCCAAGGCGCGCGCAATCGATTGCCCCAGTGACGTCTTACCCACACCGGGCGGACCCACGAAGCAGAAGATCGGGCCGCGCATCGCCCGGGTGCGCTCCTTCGCCCGCAGCTGCAACACGGCCAAATACTCGAGAATGCGCTCCTTCACCCGATTGAGGTCATAATGATCTTCATCAAGGATGGCTTTCGCGCGCGTGACATCCAGATGGTCACGAGTACGCGTGGACCATGGTAGCTCGACCAGCCAACCCAGATACGTGCGTGCCACGGTGTACTCCGGCGAGCTGGGATGCATTTCGACCAGGCGATCTAGTTCTCGCAGCGCCTCCTTCTCCACATCACCTGGCATCTTCGCGCGCGTGATCCGATCGCGAAGTTCACTGATCTCTGGATTCTCTTCCTCGCCTAACTCTCGACGGATGACGGCCAGTTTCTCGCGAAGGTAGCGCTCTTTCACGCCACGTTCCAGTTCGCCTTTCACTTCCGTCTCAATCTTCGAGCCCAACTCCAGAAATTCCAGCTCGCGCTCCAAGAGTCGTATAAGAAGAAGCAGCCGCTCTTTGACTTCTTGCTGATCCAGCAACTGCTGCTTCTCCTGAGATTCGAGATCGAGATGAGCCGCGACCGCATCCACCAGCTGATCTGGATCTTCAATCTTCTGGATGCCCGTGAGGATTTCTGCAGAGAGATTGGGTGAGATGGAAGCCAGCTTCTGGAAGCGCAGGGTTACGTTCTTGACGAGTGCCGCGAGTTCTCCGTCTTTACCGGCCTGAGGGCGCACAATCTGGATTCGCGCGGCCAGATACGGCATCTGTTGGGTGAACTCCACCACGCGGAGTCGCGCCAGCCCCTGAACGAGGACCATTACCGTCTGATTCGGGTATTTCATCACCCGCACCACTCGGCATGCGGTACCCATCGAGTAGAGATCATTAGGGCTGGGTTGATCCAGAGTCGGGTCTTTCTGCATGAGCACCCCAAGCATCTTCCCTCCGGCCATCGCCTCTTCGACCGCCCGCAGTGAGCCATCCCGACCGACAGACAACGGCACAAGAGATTGTGGGAATACTACACTATCCCGCAAGGGCAAGATGGGAAGTTCCTTAGGATATCGCTCAGGCAGAGCTTCGGTTTCGCTCTCCGGATCGTCCGCAAGTGTTTCTATCTCCATGGGCAATCGCTATTGTAATCTTGCGTAGTCCTATGCGCAAGCTGTTAGATCGAGCAAAAGGAGCTTGACGATTCCCATCGCGGGTTCTATACTGCACAGCGTCTTCCTACTTGACAGATGCGATGAATTCCGATCGCTGGTTCTATGGGGCGTTGTTGGCCAACGTGGCTCAAGGGGGAACCTCCCTGCTCATTCCTCTTTTCGCCACCGGTGTCATAGGCGCCAGTGTGCGTGAAGTCGGCTGGATCACGGGCCTGGCCAGCTTGACGGGCGTTCTGGCTAGCCCCTGGTGGGGCTGGCTTTCTGATCGTATCGGAAGGCGCAAGCCATTCGTAGTGGTGGGGTTTGTTGGCCTAACGCTCTCCCTGCTCATGATGGGACTTAGCCAGTCGGTGGCTCAGATGATCCTGCTCAATGCCTTCTTGAATTTCACTTGGCTGGCCAGCGCAGCTGTGGTCACACTTCTCGCCATCGCCGGGACCGATCACAGTCGCTGGGAGTCTCGTATTGGCGCACTGCATCGCCAAATGGGCACAGGGTGGGTCCTGGGCCTCATTCTGGGATCCTTGTGGACAGGGCTTATGGGACATTGGCTGTTCCAGAGTTCAGAGGCGAGCATGCGCCCGCTGTTTTTCATGTTGGCGGGAGTTGCTGCCGCGGGTGCATTCTTCACTCGGCACTGGATCACGGAAAAGCCTCTGCCCCGCCGCGTGGAGGAGCGCCGTTTCCAGGGACTGGTCATGGCAGCCGGTCAGCTGGTAGAGCGGTTCAAGTACGCGCCTTTCCGTCTCTACCATATTGCGAATCCCCGACGTATGTGGGCATCCATACGCGGTGGCAACGACTTCGGCCCCTCACTCACCCAGTATTATTATGCCGTGCTCGTCTTCTTCACCGGCTTCACCATGTTCTTCATCCCATATCCCATCTTCCTCAAGGAAGTGCTACAGCTCAGCAGTGGTGAGATCTTCGCTCTTTGGGTGGTACACTCCGGGACGAGTGCGTATTTCAACTCGAGGGTGGCGCACCTGGTAGAGCGTTGGTCCAACCGTCGGTTGCAGTTGGCCGCGCTGCTCTTGCGATCCTCTGTCTTCATACTGGCAGGCTTGGTGCTCCCGCAGCTCACGGGCCAGCGAGGAATAGCTCTGGTGCTCATCATCATCTTCTTCCTGCTCACTGGTCTTAGTTGGGCCAGCATCAATATCACGGCGATTGCGCTCATCTCACGCAGGGTTCGAGAGGGACTTAGAGGCCAAGCCTTGGGAACCTATCACGCGCTGGCTGGTCTGGGGTCCTTCCTGGGTGCAGTGTTGGGCGGCCAAGTGGCAAACATCAGTTACACCGCGAACTTCATCCTTGCCGCAGTTGTGGTGCTCTTTGGCTGGTTCCTCGCCCGCCGGAGCTTCTCCGGCGAGTATACTCCTCCGGATCTCGCAGAAACGTCAGTATCTGCTCCCGTTGGTCAGCGGTGAGTCGATCTTGGGCCATCATCACAGCGAAGAGCTCATCCCAATGGCTCAAGCTATGAAGTTGAATGCCATGTTTTTTTAATCTCTCTCGTGCCTCTTTAAGTCCTGCGAGTTCGCTGTAGTACTCGAACACGCAGAGACAGTGCTTTACGTGTCCCCCTGCCGCCTCAATGCCTTGTTGGAAAACCAACTTGCTTCCACCATCTGTGACGAGGTCTTCCACCAGCAGTACCCTCTGCCTGGCTTCGAGTACCCCTTCGATTTGAGAGCCCTTCCCATAGCCCTTCGGAGCCTTGCGCACGTAGATCATGGGTTTATTGAGTTCCACAGCCAGGAACGCCGCGAAAGGGATCCCCGCCGTCTCACCCCCTGCCACCACGTCAATCATACCTCGTCCGATCCTTTCGTCCACAATCTGGACAAAGGCCTGCGTGATGATGTGCCGTGGCCCTGGATACGAGATGAGTCGCCGACAATCGACGTAGACGGGCGACAATCTTCCCGATCTCAATTGAAAAGGCTCCTCTAGACGCAGGAGCACCGAATGCGTCTCGATGAGCGCCTGGGCGATCTCCTTCATGAGTGGCGCTCCTCCAGTCGGCGGGTCTCTTCGATGATCACCTGAAAGATCCTCTGAATGGCCTGGTCATTGAGTGGACCTTTGTTGGTAGTGATGACGTGCTGAAACACTTCTTTTTCGCGTTCGGGTGTATAAGTGGGTTGTCTCTTCTTTTGCTTTTCTCGCCCGATATGAAGGGCGAACTGGGCACGCTGATTGAGCAGAACCACAATCTGCGAATCCAACTCATCGATCCGCTTGCGCCACTGCTCGATGATCGCACTCACCTCTTATTCGCACTTCGTGCTCTTATCAAAAGTAGAAGTAGATACCAGTATGGATGACCCAGTTGAGGCTGGAGGAAGCGAATGTCTCGAGCTGTTGGAGCGGCTTTGGTGGCTCCGGTGTTGGGGGCTCTGTCGGCGGTGGCGTGGGATAGAGGTTCATGGTGGTCGTCTGGGCGTATATCATGCCGAACTCTAAGTCGAATGCCACTTGGGATGCGACGCTCCACTCGAGTCCGCCGGTGGCTCCAAAGGCGAGAGTCGAAGTGCGACTCTCGTTGCTGGGCCAAGGCCAGCAAGGCGGGGGAGGGATAGGCGAGGGCACGGAGTCTTCGGAGCGAAACGGACAGATCATTCCCCCTTTGTAGCTGGCATTGAGACTCACGGCACGGCCTGCCAGATAGAGATCGAATCGCGAGTAGTTCGCGAGCTTTACGAGCAAGCCTGCCGAGACGATGGTCGTGGAGTTCTCACTCCATGCGTCTTTGAAACTGGATACCCAGCCGCCCGCTTCCAAGGCGAGCAAGTCATTCATCCAGTATTGCACGGATATGGCTGAACTCAAGGCCGGGTCCGCATTGAACGGAGCCATGGGAGACAAAGCCGAGGGCAAGAAACGGACACCTACTCCCCAGATGCGATTGGCCGAAAGGTCTTCCTCCTGTGCCCAGAGGGACGAAGTTGCACCCGCGAGAAGCAGCGTCAGGCAGCCCACAATGAAAAACCTCTTCATCTCTTCTCCTCTCCCCTTCCCCGCTTCAGGTGCTTGACCTGAAGTCGGACGATTCTACGCAGAGTATATGTTTAGGCATCGGCTGGGTCAATTGACGAACTAGCGCAGGACGAAGAGCTTTCTGGGTCGGCTCTGGATTAGCTCTCCATCTATCCCAAAGACTGTGACTACATAGAGGTACACGCCGTTGGCGACGGGTCTACCCTGCGGAGTGCGAAGATCCCACGCCAAGCGCGAGCCCCCCGTTTCCTGAATGAAGACTCTCTCACCGCTCAAGGTGAAAACGTCAACGTGCATGGAAGCAATGCCCTGTCCGCTTGCGCTGAATATCACTGTGTGACGCATCGGATTCATGGCGAGGGTGATGTGATCTAGTCGTAGAGGTTTGTCGGCCAAACCTGCCGACGAGATAGGCATCTGCGAAACCCAAAGATCGACACCTTGGAAGAATGTCGCGTTGTCAATCTGGCCCGCGACCCAGGCATCGATGATGGCGAAGAACTCTCCATCGTCGATCAGGTCGTTGTTGTTTGTATCAAAGTCCCTCAATGACGTCTGCCCTGCCGGCGGTGGTGCAGGAGGCGGCGGGGGCGGTTGTACGCCTTGCACGACGATCTTCGCAGTCATGAAAGGATGGATGCTGCAGTGGTAGGCGTACGTGCCGGGCGTGGTGAACGTACGGGAGAAGGTCGCATTCTGATTGAGGTTTCCCGAATCGAAGAGGTTGTCATCGCTGGTGACGGTATGTGGAGCTGAATCCAAGTTGGTCCAAGTGAGGGTCGTGCCCACGGAAACAGTGAGCGTGTCTGGATTGAAAGCAAAGTTCTGGATGTTGACGTTCGTGCTCTGCGGGGGAGGTGCTGGCGGCGGCTGGGAAAGAGCAGGAGGCTCTTCTTCGATGATCGCGAACGTTGGAGTGGCGATACCCAGTATAAGCCAGAGAATCAGAATACTCACGAAGACCAAGCCGAAGAGATGCCGCTTCAAAGCTCTATTTGGGCTTCGCGGGAACATAGAGTCGGCCAGCTATGCGGCTAGAAACTAGGGTTGCTTCACTTCCGGGTTTGTCGAAGCAAACAGCCCCTTGGGATTGACGATGTTCACCCAGACCGAGAGCCCATAGAGGGTCGGATGCCAGAAGGTCAACGGTGAACCCTGGGAATTCTTCAGCGGGGCATTCGTGATCGCTGCGGCGGCTTGCTCTGTCCCATCTTCAAAGTGTGCGGAAGCGGCATGGTTCGGCCATCCGGTGATCTGGAATAACTTAGAGCTTGCCTCGGTGGAGATGAAGCGCACTCCCGCCAGCTTGAGCTTTCCAGCCTCATCGATGTCGTAGAGCAGAACCGGAGGTCGGTCGAAGACAACAGGGCCGCTCAAGAACGCCTCTTTCACGTAATGCTGCCCCACTTCGGGAACGAAATTACCAACCTTGACATAGCCATCGGTCTGAGCGACGCTCACATCTTGATACTTGGCGACCAACTTCGCCAGCTGGTTGATCTGGATGACTGCCTGTACGTCATCGGACGTGAGGCGATACTGGGTGCCAGGGATGAAGACATCGGCAGCGAAACGAGCGTTGGCATCGCGAACTTCCTCGTCGGTGACCACGCTGTCATCGATGTAATAGCTCATCCAAACAGGGACTGTAGGGTCGCTCTTGAAGTCCGTTGTGACGGCGGCTCTAGCCCTCAGTCCTTGAGCAGGTTTTACGGTCACAGTCGTTTCAGCCGTGGCATTGGTATTGTCCGTCACTCTCAGTTTCACCGTGAATTCTCCGGCGCTGCCGAAGGGGTGAAGCGCAGTGGGTTCCGTGAACGACTCATCAAAGGTACCATCGTTGGTCCAGTCCCACTCATACTTGGTGATCTGTCCATCGGGATCTGATGATTCTGAAGCATCAAAGCGAATGGCGTCTCCCGCAAGAGGAGACTCCGGAGTGAACTTCACTTTCGCCGTGGGTGACTGGTTGGTACCACCGGGCGGCTGTGGAGGCTGACCGCCGGGCTGTCCCGGTTGTTGTCCTCCGGGCTGTTGGCCTGATCCTCGCCTCACTTGAATCGTTACGGCAGGCAATGCCATTGTGACAGGCCGACCCTGGATATCGATGTATTGGACAGAGGAAGGCTCCTGGTTGAGAGCCAGAGCACCTTCTTGCTCAGCACTGATGGAGTATTGGCTCTGCCAGACTTCACCTTGGAAGAGAAGCGAAACCTGCCATGTGAGCTGCGTGACGTTCCTGCCCAGATTTACCATGGGCTCGTTCTGCGTAGCACCCTCATAGTTCAAGTAACCAGGAAGAGTGTGAGTGATCTGGATGAAGCGTCCCGCTACGGAGCGATTGGCGCGCTTGATCACGCTCTCCAGGGCGTCATCGCCAAAGCTCGCAAAGAAGGCTCCATTCGTCCTTTGTGCCATTTCGCTAAGCAGCTGTCTTCGAGCCGCCTGGGTGATGGCGATGGGGAAGATCGGAAGTTGTTTCTCTACGGCCCGAGGAATCTGCACAGAGGGATCTTGGCCCACATTGCTCACGCCATCGGTGGGCAGGACGATGAGCTTGACTGCATTGGCGCGCCCATTAGTAGTCATCTCATTGATGCCTAGCATGAGCCCGTCTCCCAAGGCCGTCTGTACACCGGAAGTGAGTCCCGTAATGGTTTCTAGGGCTTTCGCTTTATCGACTGTGAGTGCCAGATTGAGTTGAGCGTGATCGGCAAATGACACGATGCCCACTCTGTCATCGCTTGCCAGATGTTCCACGAATGCTCGCGCGATTCCCTTGACCAGCTCCAGCTCGACGCTGGCAGAGCGGTCCAGAATCAAGATGAGATCCATCGGAGCGCCGCTTACGGCAGGGCCGGAGAGTTTAAGCGTGACCGTGGCCGTCGCGGGCGAACCGGTCCCACGGACTACGACCTGAGTTGGGTTGACTGTCTGTTCTACGCGGATCGGATCGCTCTGTTGAGCTGTGATGCTCCATCCATCACCCAGCGCGACGAATAACAACGCGATCAGAGCCCATTTCATCGTTGCCTGAGCTATCAACAGGGAACTACGGCGATTTTTGTGCCTCGTACGCACAGGCCATCACCCCTTAAAAGCCCGCTTATCCAGCGAGCCAATCCGTGAGATTCTAGCGGATATGCGGCAGGGGGGTCAACCGCGAGTGACCGATGGAATCTTGACATCGGGCACCGCTTATGCTCTACACTCGATTCGAACCGTCGCGTTGGCAGTGCGCCCCAGCTCATCGATCAGGGTGAACTGGATCAAGAGTGGTCCCGTAGCGGAGCATCTCACGGAAACGGGGATGAATCCACTGGCGATTCCTTTCTTCTTGGGAGCCAGAAGTCGCCCAGGCAAGAGGGCGAGTTCATCCCCCAGCCATCGAGTCTGTCCGATGCCCACCAGAGCCAGATCGAGGCTGGAGTCGAGAAAGATGATCAGGCCCGTGTGCGTCTTACCGACCTGCATTTCTTGCGGGAAAAGCACGTCTAAGATCCGGGGCGGCAAGCTCGAATTCAGTGCTTGCGCGCGTGACTGAGCCGTTCGGCATTGCTGGGGCGTAAGTACCATGCCTCCCTCTAGGGCGGGAAACATCAAGTTGACGCGGCTATCGACGTGCTCGAGTCCTAGATTATGTCCAAGCTCATGGGCCGTAGCAAGGACGGGCAGGGGTCGAGCCGCGCGCCACTGCACCAAGCCGATAAGACCCTGGCCGAAGAAGGGCAATTCGGCGATCCCTAAGATGCCAGGCGGTAGCGCGTCCACAAGAAAGAGGTTCAAGCAGCGGTAGACGCGGTGCTGCGGCGGTAGTGCTTCATTGGCAAGGATTCTCAGTGCATCTCGATAGACTCCGATCTGGCGCCGACCTTGTAGCAATGTTGCTCCTGTGGAAGGCAATACGATTCGATCGGCAGCTACTACCGCTACCAGATTGAGCGAGAACCCGAGCTGACACTGTGACCAAACGGAGTTCACTCCATCGAAAGCCAGGCGAATCAACGATTGTGCCTGAGCGCTTGGCTCACCCAGTAGGGCCTCAGCCGTGGTGAACGTGGGCCTTTGAGCGATGAACGCGGGTGTGCCCCCGATGACGAAGACGTTGAGACAAACAGGCAGCGGAGGATCTTGCCCATGAACGACGGCTGCCGGCAGCCCAGCAAGGAAGAGAAGAGCAAAAGTCCAGCAGCCGATGATGATTTTTACTGACATGGTGTACTCACCTCACCTCCATACCCTGTGGCAGTTGTCCTGCGTGAGCCGACTTCTTTGGCATGCCCGATCCCTCCACAAAAAAAGATCGTATGGACACGACATCTGAAGAGTTCTTCACAGTGCTGGATAATCTCGCATTTGACGCCTTCTATTGGCACTTGCCGTCCCAGCTCACGTTGCATGGAAGTCATGATGGAGCCGTCGAACCCACAGGGTGAGATCTGCTGAAAATACCGCAAGTCTGTGGAGACGTTCAGTGCAAAGCCGTGATATGTGACCCAACGGCGCACCGCTACACCAATCGATGCGATCTTCTTGGGCGGCCAACGCGATGTCCATACACCGGTGGCACCTGCTCGTCTTTGAGAAGCGATGCCGAAGTCGCTCAATGTCCGGATGAGCAGTTCTTCGAGGTCTCGTAAGTAACGATGTAGATCGCGTCGCGCTCCTTCGAGTTTGATAATGGGATAGCCCACGAGTTGCCCGGGGCCGTGGTAGGTGGCCTCGCCGCCTCGCTCGATCTCATAGACGGGGATGCTCGCGTCTGTGACTCGAAGGGGATTGTGTGAAGGGTGTTTGCGCCCAAGGGTGATCACATGCGGATGTTCCACAAGAATCAAGGTGTCCGGGATCTCGTCATGAGACCGGCGCTCAACGAGTTGCTTCTGGAGTGCCCAGACCTCGGCGTAGTCTCGAAGCCCAAGATCCAAGATCCAAGTCTCACGCGGTCTATCCACGTCACGCTCCCACCAAGAGCCAGTTGGGGTCCTCCAGAAAGGCCTTCACGTCTTTGGCGAATGCTGCGCCCACATGGCCGTCGATCAAACGGTGATCGAACGAAAGAGATATGAGCATGACATCGCGGATGACAATCTCGTTGTCTAAGACGACGGGGCGCTTCTTGATCTCATGCACGCCCAGAATGGCTGATTCGGGGGAATTGACAATGGGTGTGGCGAAGAGACCTCCCAGTGCTCCTAGACTCGTGATGGTAAACGTCCCACCCTGCAATTCTTCCAGGGCGATCTTCTTCTCGCGGGCCTTGGTCGCGAGCCGTTCAACCTCTTGGGCGATCTCGAGGATGCTCAGTCGATCGGCTCCCTTGACCACGGGGACGATCAGTCCTTCATCGGTCGCTGTAGCTATGCCGATGTTGTAATAGTGTTTTAAGACGATTTCGCCCTTCTCGTGATCGATGGTTGCATTGAGATATGGATGCTTCTTCAGGCTCGCCACACAAGCCTTGACGATAAAGGGCAGATACGTGAGCTTTATACCTTGTTTTTCCGCTACAGCCCTCAGTTCTTCTCGCACTTTGACCAGCTCGGTCACGTCCACTTCATCAACGAACGTGAAGTGAGCAGCGGTGGTTTTGGCATGGTGCATGTGATCGGAGATACGCTTGCGAATGCCGCGCAAGGGGATCCGCTCTTCAAGTTGATCGGGACCGACGCGACGAGGCGTGGGCATCGGAGCGATCCTCTCGGCTGCCGGGCCGGTGTGGGGAGCAACTTCTTTGCGTTCGGTGAAGCGACGCACGTCCTCGTCCGTAACGCGCCCGCCGGGTCCCGTGCCCTGGACTAAAGCAATATCTATGCCTAGTTCTCGTGCGAGTTTTCGTGTGGCAGGCGTGGCGAGCACTCGTCCCTTCGTGGCCGGTGCTGTGATCGCCTTTTCAGCCACAGCTGCTTTGACGCTCTTGTCATCTGTTCGTTCTCGCACCTGGGCGACCACGGCAGCCTCTGCCTTGCGCCCATCCGTCGTTGGCTGCTCTCCCTCTTTGCCGATCACCACGAGCACCGAGCCCACTTTGACGACTTCTCCCTCTTGGGCTCGAATCTGCAAGACTTTTCCAGCGGCAGGCGAGGGGATCTCCACAGTCGCTTTGTCCGTCATGACTTCAACAAGGGGTTGGTCTTCTTTCACTGTATCACCCTCTTTGACCAGCCACTTGACGATCTCCCCTTCATGAACTCCCTCGCCGATATCCGGCAGCCTAAATTCCACAGCCATCGTCCATCACCACTCCTCTTGATGTATTCACGAGTAATTCATGACACGCACAATGCCATCTACGATTCTCGTTACATCCGGCAGATACTGATTCTCCAGAGTGTACGGAAACGGCGTATCGAAGCCTGTGATCCTCACGATCGGTGCTTTCAGACACTCAATCGCTTCTTCTGCGATGGTGGCGGAAAGCTCAGCCCCAAAGCCGCAAAGCTTGGGCGCTTCGTGCACGATCACCGCGCGTCCGGTCTTCATCACGGAATCTAATACAGCACTCCTGTCAAAGGGCAAGAGAGTTCTAAGATCAATCGCTTCCACCGATATACCCTTCTGCTGTGCTTGCTCGGCCGCTGCAAGTGCCTCATGGAGCATCGCGCCATAGGCGAAAAGTGAGACGTCTTTGCCCTCCCGGACGATACGAGCCTTTCCAAGCGGAACAGTGTATTCGTCCTCGGGAACCTCTTCGCGAATGGAACGATAGATGCGCTTGGGCTCTAGAAAAAGCACGGGATCGTCCTCGCGAATGGCCGCAATCAGCAATCCCTTGGCATCATACGGGGTGGAAGGAATGACGAGTTTGAGGCCCGGCGTGTGCGCGAAATACGCTTCTGAACTCTGTGAGTGATAGAGTCCGCCCTTGATGCCTCCTCCGTACGGCGTGCGGATCACCAAAGGGCAGCTATATTGACCGCCAGAGCGAAAACGGAATTTAGCTAGTTCATTCACGATCTGGTCATATGCGGGATAGATGAAATCCATGAACTGGATCTCCGGCACGGGTTTTAAGCCATAAAGTGCCATGCCGATGGCTGTGCCGATGATGCCCGCTTCGGCCAGTGGAGTATCGATCACCCGATCCGCGCCAAACTCATCGTAAAGCCCATCGGTAGCGCGGAAGACTCCGCCGATCCTGCCCACGTCTTCGCCCAGAATCACGACTCGCTCATCGCGGCGCATCTCGCTCCGCAGGGCATCGTTTACGGCTTGCACGAGTGTTAATGGGGGCATGGGCTCTCCTCATGATGTTCCAGATGAGGTATGCGTGACGCCATGTTCTTGACATCTTAGCGGATATCGCTTTGCACGGGCAAACCAACAGACACCTTACGGTTGAGCGGGTTTACGGTGTGCCATTAAGCGTTGCCTCTCGAGATGGATCTTGAGAACGAACAGCAGGCTAAGAACAGCCAAGGCAGCAAAGGCCACCCCTAAAAGCATCCAATTCCTCTCCCTCCAGACTGCCAGCAGCAACGGCAACATGGAAAGGACGTGGAAGAAATAGCCGTATAAGGCTATCGCAATGCACGAGACGGCATGTCTTTGATCGGCGAGGCGAACGCTCGCAGGCCGCTGAGATCTTGGGCTCCAACCCCGGTTCAAGATCCAGAACATCCCGCTTAGCAAGAACAAAAATAGTATGTAGGCCGCCCCCCACGCATGCGGCAGTGGATCATACCAGATGATATACATCGTGCTCAGCAAGAGTGCGCTGAGGGCGCTTCCAAGAACCAGGAGCGCCTTAGTGCGATGCGCTTTATAGTAATACTCTGCTGCCTTGGACCACTTTCCAAGCTGGTCTTCCGCGCTCTCAAACCAAGTAAGCGGGCTCATGGCATGCTCCTCTGCTCCAATTCGAGCCAGCGAAACAGCTGATCATACATGGTGGTATGGTTCTCCCAGCCGATCGCCGAGTCTGAGTGTAAGCAGCCTGGTCTCCTTTGTCAAGCTTTGCAGTTCCTCCCCAGCAAAGAACGGTCGAGGCTCCATAGCGAAGGCGTTTTCTCTAGAAGTTCCTCCTACAAGGGATGTCCACATCTTAGCGGAACGATCACCTGTCCATCAAGCGGGTGATGATCTTAGAACACGAGGGTCAAGCCTGCGGCATACGCAGGCTGCAGAAACCGAGAAGCGAGAGGCACATTCAATTCCACTTCGTTGAAGAACTCCAACGAGCGAGAAAGCGAGAAACTCCAGCGTAAGCCCGCTCCCAGTTGGGGCACAAACTCATCGATCACATCCAAGAGCAAGAGCGTTTGGACGTAGAACGCGAAGCGAGGAGAAACATGCCAGATCCCGCCCACGATCACATCCCAGCTGCCGGAGAGGAAGAACTGGGCTCCCGCGAAGATGCCCAATGAGCGCGAGAAGGAGAGTTCTGCGCTCAGTCCCAGGCCAGGGATGAAGACATCGGGTTCACCTAGGAAGATGCCGCTTAGGGAGAGGCCGGTTGCGCCCCAGGCCATCGGGATGGGGAGGAGTGTCAGGGAAAGCAGAAGTACGAGAGCAGAGCCCAGCAGCTTCTCAGGCTTCATTCAGGGATTCTTGATGAAATCCGGCGGCCAGGGGTAGCCAGAAGGACAGAGGTCCTGTTGGTTGCTCACGAAGACGTTCTCTTCCCCAATGATCGTTAATGCCTGCCGAGCTGCGTCTACAGTCACGATTCTGATCCCACAATCCTGGCTTCCTTCGATGCGATTCTCCCACATCTCCAGAAGAGATGGGGGTGCATTGCGCATGAGAACCACAATGGCTCGTTTATTGTCTTCTAGAGTGTTGCTTTGCAAATAGAGGCGGCTTCCTTCGCTGATGGAGATGCCCTGAGCGAAACTACGAATCTGATTGTTGCGGGCTTCTAGGACGGCCTGAGAAGAGGCAGAGAAGATCCGAATTCCGGTGTTGAAGAGATAGATATCATCATCAACGCCTTCAAGATCTGCTGGAGGTTCAAAGATGTTGTCTAAGAGGGCGACCCGCCCTCCTATACCCATACGAAGACCAAAACCATAGTACGGTAGCGAGAAGCGATTTCCCACAACGAGCGCGCTACTCTCTTCGCCTACGCTTAGCAGAGCTAGCTCATTGCCTCGAAACTCAGCATGACTGCCCCCGGCAGCTGGCAGCCCGGAAACAGACAATTCCAGACTACTCGCCCTACCCACCCCCACAGGCACATCAAGGCTGTTCTCAAAGAATTCGGCAGTTGCCCCATTTGCTACCTCAATATCTGCGCTTCCAAATCTTTCATGACGCAATACCACGCTGCCACGCATAGAGAGCTTCGCTCTTGGACCGAGGATCGAGATGGTGCGTCCCACCCAATCTCGGAAGGTGACCCCCTCGATCTCTATCTGAGCTTCATGAAACTCTCCCGGAAGGATCTGCAGAGCTAGTTCTGCGAACTCCCTCCCGTCAAACTGCGGTGGTTGTGGGGTGGGATTGCCTTTGAAAGTAAGGTTTTCGATGCGAACCTCGCGGTTGCGCACCCTCAGGACGGGTTCATACTTCTCCCGGGCGGTGAGAATCACCTTGTCCCGATCTACACCCTTGATCGTGACAAAGCCGATGTCTACCGTGGCTGCCGTAGGGTAAGTCCCCGGATGCAGAAGCAGAGTGACACCACCCGGATAAGCCGCCTCCAAGGCTGCTTCGAGTGTGGCATACGGACAGCCCTGAGCACAGATCTCCAGCACTTCTTCCGTGGACCCACCTGCCCCTCCTAGAAGAACAAGAGACCCAATCAGCAACATCAGGCATAAGACCCGTCTCATCTGCCTTTCACCTCACCTCCAAGCCCAGCAGTCGAACACCACGAGGATTGACCTTGGGTCCAGGAGCTGAGATCACATAGTCAGTGAAGTAGCCATCGCTGCCTCCGCCTTCGACTCCGCTGGGACATAGCCCTTGCTCTTGGCAGATTCGCTGAGCATCATTATCCGAAATGTTGGGCGTGTGGCAAACGACTTGTCCCCCTTGGGCGACGATGACAGGCACGACCCCAGAAGAGAGGGTCTGCACTGACGAGTCACGGCACACCTGCGCGGGATCTGCACCTGTTGCGACGGTGCCAATCGAGACGACCACCACCCGCCAGGCATCCTCCGTACCCATTGCGTACTGGGTGGCATACGGCGCTGCCGCAAATAGTATTGCTTGCGCAACTCTTGCGATTAGGGTTTGTAGGTCTAGGGGATTCTCAGTGGATGACTCTAAGTATGGCTCGAGGACAGTAAAGGCAGCAACCTGGCAAGTCCCACAGTAGTCTAGGCCCGCTATTTGTTTCTTCGCCACAAGATCCACAGCTACTCCTTGATTAGGAAACTGTTGTCCGCCCGTCTCAGTTGATGGAACTCCAAGTCTCTTGATGACCCAACCGCGCTGCATGAGATCGGAAGCGAGTTCGAACGTTCCTAAAACACGCGTAATGAGTTCACGTACGTCAGCTTCTGGTTGCCCTTCTAAAGCCTTGCCTACCAGGCCGGCTAAGAGCGTTATAAGAGATTGGGAATCGCTCATGGCCAAGCTACCAGGGATGAGCTTGACCATAAGATCTGCAAGCAGTTGAACGAAGCGGCCTCCTCCGATTGCCGGATAGCGAGGATCTTGAGTTACTCTCCCAAGGTATGAATCCAAAAGAAGGGGCACGCTTAAGGCTGCCGAGCCCAACTGTGAGACAGTAACAGCTACATCAATTCCCAAGCTTGTGTAGTGAGAGAAGATCTGTCGCAACAGATCTATAAACTCGGGATCATCTTTTACGCTTTGGGGGCGATTAGGGCCAAGGATTCCTGCATCAATCCAGACTTCCCTTATTCTTTGCAAGAATTGCTCAAACTGACTGTGACCGATAACCGCATTTGCCAACTGTGCCTGAAAGTCCGAAGCTGCTTGAAGCTCTTGTAACAGCCCCAATAGACGTTGACGCTCCGTCTCATTCAAGCCGTTGATCCAATCAATGATCCCACCAGCGACCAAATCGCACACGGTGCCACCTGCTATTGTGGGTACAAGATCGCATAGTAGGGTGATATCGACCCCTTGCGCTTCTACGGCTTGAGTTCCGGCAAATTCCGCGCTCTGCCGGTAGAGCAGTTGAGCTAGCTCGGGAGTAATGGTCTGAAAACCGGCTAGGATGAGATCCCTTTCCCGATTCCTCAAGACCGCAATGCCCCCTGGGGGAAGATTCAAGGTGGTAGTCAAGATAGAGCCTATGGTGTTATAAGAGGACGCTAGAGTGCGCGTGCTACGATCTACCGTCCACGGCAAACGCCAACCTTGGCAGAGAGCTTTGCTGAAGGGTTGGATTCGCCCATAATAGCGAAAGGGGCAGAAGTTGTAATCCAGATTTGTATTTAGCTCGCTGCCCTTCTTCACCTGCGTGGGTGGGCTCACCACCTGCAGCGTGGGCCTTGGCTTCTCGGGCGTAGGGGGCGTCTTCTTCACCGTCACCTTGGCGAAAGTCGCTCGGCTCCCATCGATCATCGGCTTCGTCCTTCCCCAGAGCACTTGGCCGGTAGAGCTGGCCTCCGGGATCACCACGACCGCCTCTATCTCCTGGGCGCCATCGGAGTAGCTCACCACAGAGTTCTGATCCAAAACGACTTCAGCATTGGCCCAGTCCAGCGTTTCGGGCTGCAGGGCGCTCACTCCGGCGCCGGTCGTCGCCTGGCT
>JBBIPG010000002.1:0-76915 GCA_037442925.1 Candidatus Fraserbacteria bacterium
AGCATGATCGTGCACCTCCGTCCGAGATTGTGGCTCCTCTTCTACTGCGGTGCACAACCATTTTCATGCTACCTTTCTTTACTTTGTCACGACAATCGTGCCCTTCATGCCAGCCTGGTAGTGGCCGGGCAAGAAACAACCAACCTCAAATTCAACCTGTCCGCCCTTCTCGTCGAGGACCTTGCTGCTGAGAGTAGGCTTTACTTTGAAAGTGACTTGCTTGCCTGCATCTAGATCCATATCGCGGATGCCGACCGTCTCGACCTCGCCGACGCCTTCGATCTCCACATCGAACTGGAAGAGCCGGAACAAGTCACTGCGCAGTTCGTGCGGAATCTGGCCCTTGTTTACCAGGATGACCTCCGTCTCTACGTTGTTCTGTAGGACCAACTTGTCAATCGGCTTGCCATCCTTGTCCAAGAAACTGAAGGTCATCTCACCCTTAGCAGGATCTCCCATGATGATCGTCGGTTTTGCGGCTTCTTGGCCGGATAGAGTGCTCAAGAACCCCCAAGTGCCCAGTAACGCGAGCATCACCACTGTGACTGCTACTGCTATGGACTTCTTATTACTCATGTTTGTCATCTCCTTTTCTCAAGTTATGAGTCTCTTGCTTACTCTAACGCTCACACAAATCCGTGGGTAGATGAAAACGTCCCGGATAGCGTGGGCTATTTGTCCCTAGCGGCAAAGTTCACGATGCTCTAGGATGGAACCACATGGTTCACTCCATGAGGTGCACATGGTTGCGATACGACAAGCCTGGCAACGCTGGCGAACGTTGAGCATCCGCGAGCAGATCACATGGACGCGGCGCCTTTTGCCAGTAGGGATCTTCCTCACAGTCACTGTGGTCCAGATCTGGCTCAATCTGGCTCATCCCAGTGAAGGGTCGCGTTGGTTCCATTTGGGGGTTGAAGTCTTGGTGTACGCACTGGTGGGACCTCTGGTCACCTGGTATGTATTGCTCTGGATCGAACGCCAGTTGATGGAGAAAGAACGGGTCGAGCGCCGCTTGCGCGAACAAGAGCGGCGCATGCTCCAGATCGCCGATGACGTCCGAGCGCAGATCGCAAGTGACCTGCACGACAGCTTGGGGCCGAAACTCTTCGCTACAGGGCTTAAAGCAGAAGTCTGTCGCAAGCTCCTTAGGACCGATCCCTGCCAGGTCGAACAGGAGCTAAACGTCATTAATGAGGCTCTGCAGCAGAGCATCCGCGAGGTACGCCGGGCAGTCTACGCCTTGCGACCACTCGAACTCGAACGCCTGGGTCTATTTCAGACGCTGCGCAAATTGGCAGCTGATTTCGACGAGGTGAACCAGACTCGGTTGCAGCTCGCGATCAATGGCCAAGAGAGACGCTTACCTACCGAAGTAGAAGTGGGCCTCTTTCACATTGTGCAGGAAGCCTTGCACAATGTGGGACGACACGCCCAGGCGCAGAACGTATCGATCCAGCTGGACGTGAAGCCACAGCTTCTTTGTATGCGTATCGTTGATGACGGACGAGGTTTCGATCCCGCAAAGACGCCCGAAGGTGTAGGGCGGCGCCATATGCGGGAGCGCACCGAAGCGTTAGGCGGGACGTTCTCCCTGCAAACGGCACTGGGCCGTGGTGTAGAAATTCTGGCGTGTGTGCCCATTCCTGAGGGAGGACGGCAATGATTCGCGTTTTGATCGCCGATGACCACAACTTGGTGCGACAGGCGCTGGCTCAGATGCTACAGACCGAGCCGGACATGACGGTCGTAGAGCAAGCTTCGAACGCCGAAGAGGCCTTTGAACGGTGCCGACTGCTCGCTCCCGATATCGTGCTGATGGACATCCACATGCCTCATGGCAAAGAAGGGATTGAGGCTACGCGCCGCATCGCTGAGCACTGCCCGCGCACCAAGGTCATCATGTTGACCATGGAGCGCCAAGATGAGTACCTTTTTGAGGCCATCAAAGCCGGAGCGAAAGGATATCTCCTCAAGAATGCCAACTCGGGCGAACTTCTCTCCGCGATCCGTGCCGTGGCTTCCGGCGAAGCCACCCTGAATCCCGCGATAGCCCGTAGGGTGCTCGATGAATTCCGGCGGCTCACCGAGCGTGAGTCGCAAGAGAGCCCCTATGAGTATCTGACGGAGCGAGAGAAAGATATTCTGAGTCTGTTGGCTCAGGGAGCGAGCAATCACGAGATTGCCCAGCAGCTGGGTCTTTCAGAAAAGACCGTGCGGAATAGGCTTTCTGTGATCTTCGATAAGCTGCACATCAACAACCGCACACAAGCCGCACTCTATGCCCTCAAGCGAGGACTGTCGATGCCGGCCAAAGCAGACGAGGACCAGAGCTAGGATGCCCATTTCCGTGGGGGCCGGGCGAATCTGACCAAGCAATCCTCATCCAGGATGATGAGTCTTCGGCCTTGCACCATCAAGATTCCCTGGGCGCGCCAACGACTCAGAATCCGGCTGGTGGTCTCCGGTCGCAGGCCGAGAAACTCCGCCAGCTCGATCCGACTCAGACCCAGATCAATGACACGAGATTGACCTTCGTGGATTCCATACTTACGTCCTAGCTTGAGCAGCGCCCGGGCGAGACGCCCCTCCGCTCCTTCGTAGACGATTTCGACCAGCGCCATCTGTAACGCTTTGATTTCGCGCGACAGTTTCTCGAGGATCTTCAGGGTTACCGAGTGGTGTCTATGGAGCAGACTCAAAAAGTCCGCACGCTCGAAGAAGCAGAGTTCCGTCGGTTCCAGGGCTCGTGCATCCACGTTGTACTCGATGTTGGCAAAGAACGCTTCTTCGCCGAGCAACTCACCGGGGCCCAGGATCTCCAAGATGTATGTCTTACGCCGGTCGGGCGTCTGGCCCACGAGTTTCACTTTCCCGCTGCAGATGAGATAAATGCCTTCAGCAGGCATTCCCTCCCGGTAGATGAGCTCTCCCTTCTCGCGGTGGAACCGCTGAGCTGTAGCCAGGAATTCTGCATGCTCTGCTGGTTTCAGTTCGGAAAACAGCGGGGAGGTACACGTCTCTTTGTCGCTCTTGAGCTCCGGCTTCTTTGCTGTGGTGAGGAAATTCTCTACAGACATGCTTCCTCCTTCACGACGGCTCGCCGCTACCGTGAGCTTTCCTTGAGGTACTGCTGCAAGTGGCCCTCTGCCTCCGGGGGAACCCTCATGGGCGTTTCTAACTCTTCCAAGTCCCGCAAGATCGACTCGAGCGAGGCTTCCACGACCCGGGCCGAGGCTTCCAGAGGAAGATGTAGGCGAATGAATTCATCGAAGAGATCGAGTGCCAAGAGTTGAAGATGGTGAGTTGCCAACGCCTTCTTCAATGCCGGTACCATCTTCTGGCGTGTGCCCATAGGGTGCCTCTCGTTTAATGCGTACACGATCTCAAGAGAAGCCCCATCGGGTCCAACGCCCACGCGACATCGCTCTCGCACGAGATGATATTTGAGGGCCATATCTACTCCCTTTCCAGCGAGGGATCGGCTAGCGTCACCAATCCCCACGCCGCCGCCTGGCTTGACCAGGGCTTGACGCGCCCCTCCTCGCTTGGTCGGCAGAGTGAGCTGGTCCCACAGGCCGGTGAGGCGTACATATCTTCATTCACGACGCGCTTTAGAGCTCGTAGAAGCTTCTCGCGAGTCTCCTGCGATACCTGGCTTCCTTCGCGTTGCAGTTCCTTGAGCACCGCTTGATGAAGATGATTCAGGAAATCTTCGATCGATACCTGCTCCCACAGCCGGAAGCCTGCCATGGCACATCACTCCTCTTGTTGAGGCGCTTGCTGTATACCTCTCATTCTATACCACAATGAGAATAAGATGTAACGATTCTGTATGTTATGATGATCATCATGTCCAGAGGTGATGTTCATCAGCGAAAGAGCTACTTTCTCACTCCTTCTTGAAAGATGGCTGGGTTTGGCGATCCTCCCACAATGAGGAACCCGACCAAGCCTCGCTCGAGACGCGTCAGAGCGTGATCGACCAAGATGTAACGCCCAGGCACCTCCAGCTTGAACTCGACGACGGCTGCTCCGCCCGCAGGCACCACTGTCGTCTGAACATCCGTGAGAGGAGCGGCTGTGAGTGCTGCTTGATCAAAGACCTTATCAAAGATCTCTCCGATCACGTGGAACGAAGAAGTATAGTTCGGGCCGCCGACGCCGAAGAAGATCCTGACCGTCTCTCCCACCTTCGCTGACAGCGGATGTGTCTTGCTCAGTCCGCCTACGGCCCCATTAAAGACGAAATACTCTGGACTCTCAGCAAGGAGTTTCTCCACGCTGAACTCCTGGTGTCCTTGCTGTCCGAAAGGCGCTTGCGTATAGATTTCGCCTTGCATCACGTAGAACTCGCGATCGACACGGGGCAGCCCCCCTTCTGGCTCGACCAGAATCAGGCCGTACATGCCGCTCGCGATGTGTTCGGCCACCATGGGCGTCGCACAATGATACACGTAGAGACCCGGATTGATTGCCTTGAAAGTGAAGACTCTTTCTTCACCGGGGGGAACTTGCATGACCGCCGCGCCCCCACCGGGTCCGGTCACGGCGTGCAGGTCAATCGAGTGGATCATGCGGCTGTCGGCCCGATTCTTAAGATGCAGTTCCACGGTGTCCCCTACGCGCACGCGGAGGAAGGGGCCAGGCACTTTGCCGTTGTATGTCCAGTACGTGTAGGTAGCACCATCAGCCAACTGCCCGTCTATCTCCACCGTCTCGAGATCCACGCGCAAGAACTGTGGTCCACGACTGCCGATGGGCCCAGGTAACTCCGTGGGGTCACGGACGATGTCTACACCTGCAGGAGTCGCAGCAGCCACAGCCTCGCCGACGACGATCTTCCCTTCCATGCCGGCCTGACGATGCCCCGGCACGGTGCAGAAATAGAAGAATTCGCCCTTCTTGTCCGCACGGAAGACGATCGTGCTGCTCGCTCCCTTGCCCACGATCTGATCTGACGTGGCACTGAAGTCTGGAAAGGAAATGTCGTGCAGGGCGCCATCCCCGTTGATCAGCGTCACTTGTACTACAGTATCCAACTTGACCTGCAAGGTGGGATTGACCATCCCCTCAATGGTGCCTCCCACGCCCACGAAGGCAAACTTGCCCTCTGCGATGGCCGTCCTTAGGGTGAACGTCACATCCGGTGTATAGGTGACCTGGCCCTTCTCTTGGGAAGTGGATGTTGTGCTCGCTGTACTTGTGGTGGGCGTAGAGGCGACAGCGGACGGTATGGGCTGCTTGCTTGAAGTTGAGGAACTCGCCTGCTGTGATGGCTGAGTGTTCCCTGAACAACCTATGAGCAATACGATGAGGAAGATTCCTAGCATCATGACAGCAAGACGGCGCGACAAGTCCTGTGTATTCATCATGTCATGCGCTCCTTATTTGTCTCAGTATTCTCGGGTGACTCCAAACGCATTGTGAGTCGCGGGCATTTTAAGACCTGCACATCTTGTATACAATGATTCGCATCATTAGGCTGGCTGATCTACATCAGGGGCTGCAAGCGTGCCCCTGCTACCCCTTCGGGGTGGTCGTTCTCCCTCTGGCATCCCACCACGTTCCCCACCTGGCGCCGAAGTCCCAGCGCTCCTTGCCGGGCCGTGTGTAGAACCAGAAGTTGATGGCCGAGGCCACGACCCAGAAGGCGATGGCGCCCCAGAAGAAGGGCACCGCAGAGCCTATGGTAGCAATGGATGTGCCAATGAGACCGGAGAAGATGAAGGGTCCGTAGGCCGCAATGGCCGCCGAGAATCCGATGACACCCGCGCCCTGCCGGGGCGAGTGGGCGAAGATAATGGGGAACTGCCTGAAGGTGGAGGCGTTGCCCATGCCGGAGAAGAAGAAGAGGAGCAGCATGAGCACCACAAAGACCGGGAACTGATCCAGCGAGGTCGGCGCGAGATATCCGCCGATGATGAGCAACAAGCTACAGATGATGAGCCCGGCGCCCGCGAGCTGGGTGAAGATGCTCCCACCCCAGCGGTCGCTGGGCCAGCCCATGACAACCCGGGTCAAGGACCCCACAAGAGGGCCCAGGAAGGCGTAGGTGAGGGGATCGGGCGCGTTGGGGAAGTCGCCGTAGAGGGCCCGTATCATCATCGGAAACGCTGCCGACAGCCCAGAGAAGGAGCCAAAGGTCATGATGTAGGTGATGGTGCAGAAGTAGGTATGCCTATCCTTGAAGATGTCCAGTTGCTCCCGCAAGGTTGCCCGCACCGGGACGCTGCGCAGGAAGACCCAAGCGATGATTCCTAACGCCAGTAGGAAAGGCACGAACCAGAAAGCAGCGTTCTGGAGCCAGATGTCGGTCGCGGGGCGGCCTGCCCGCTGGTAGACCTGGGAGCCGCCCAGAAGGCCCCCGAAGAGGGCGAAGCCGATGATCCAGGGTGCCACGAACTGGGTCAGGCTGACACCAAAGTTGCCGATCCCGGCCTGAATGCCCAGGGCAGTCCCCTGGAGTCTCCGGGGAAAGAAGAGGCTAGTGCTAGGCATATAGGAGGAGAAGTCTCCACCCCCGAGGCCCAAGCTGAGGGCCAGGACCATGAAGACCCAGAAGGGGGTTGTCGGGTTCATGACGGCCAGGCCCAGTCCCACGCAGGGGAAGATCTTCAAAAGGGTCGCCACGGCGATGACATGCCGGGTGCCGAATAGAGGAATGAGGAACGTGTGGATGATGCGAAGCGTGCCCCCCGCCAGACCCGGCATGGCCCCCAGCCAGAAGAGTTGCAAGGTGGTGAACTGGAACCCTACCTGCGGCAGGCGCACCACCACGGCGCTCATCACGAACCACGTGGCAAAGGAGAAGATGAGGCTGAGGGTAGTGATGGTGAGCGTCGTGAAGGCAATCCGGCGGCCGGTTTCCCGCCAGAATGCAGCGTCTTCCGGCTGCCACACCGTGAGCCACGTGGATGGTCTGCTCATGCTCATGGTACGGGTACCCGAGAAGCCTCTGCGCAGCCGGTAAACAAACGCCCTTCCTCCTCCGCTCTCCTATCCCTCCTAGCAGCTAGGAGCTGCCAGGCGGAGCAAGAGACGGAGACGAACAGTAGGACCATCCACGTCGTCTCCGGTATGCCGGTAGCCGTTAGAGCGTAGGCCCAGATGGGCGGGAAGATAAAGCCCCCGAATGCGCCAATCTGTCCCACTAGGCCTCCCACGGCACCCACGTCCCTGGGGAAGAAATCATATACGTAGCGGTAGACAGAGGCCTTCCCCGCCCCCATCCCGCACCCGAAGATGAAGACAATGCCTGCGAATACATACGGCGACCTTATAAGACCTGGGATGGAAACCACGATGCCTGTCGCTATCATGATGAGTAGGAACGTGTTGGTGGCACGGCGTGCCCCCCATAGGTCCGATAACCAACCGCCCACCGGGCGCATCAGGCTGGCGGGAAAGATAAAGCTCGCCGTGAGCAACGCCGCCGTTGCCAGACCCACTCCGAAGGTGTCTACGTAGTATTTCGGCAGCCAAAGGGAGAGGGCAACATAGGCACCGAACACAATGTTATAGTAATAGGAGAATCGCCAGGCGGCTATCGAGCGAAGGGGTCGATGCATATCGATAAAGCTTCGCGTGGCTGCCGGTTTCCGGTCAGGGGTGGGGGCTCGAATCCACAGTGTAAGGGCCATGACGACCAGCATCACGGCATACAGCATGGGAATAAACCGCCACCCACCCGGCAGCAAACCTGCGATATTGCCCGCTGGCATGAGCGCGATCACAGGAGGGGCTATGAACTTGGTCAACGAAGCCCCCACGTTACCCGCCCCGAAGAAGCCCAGGGAAAACCCCTGGCGCTCCTTTGGGAACCAAGCAGAGTTCCAGGCTATACCCACGACGAAAGTGTTGCCGGCAAGGCCCGTCCAAACCGCCAAGCCTACCAGTTGCTCGTAGGTCTGGGCATAACTGACTATGATCGCACTCGGCGCGACTATCAGGAGTAGCGCCGTGAGAACGACCCGTCCTCCATATTTGTCGCTCAGCAGACCTATGGGCCCCCTGGGCAGCGCGCCGCCCAGGGCGCTGGCTGCCAGAAGCCATGCAAGTTGGGTGTCACTCAGTCCCAGCTCCTTACGAATGGGTATCCCCATAACTCCATACATCATCCAGACTGCAAATGCTATCGTGAATCCGGTAAAGGAGAGAGCCAGGACTCTGTTCTCTGGACGGCTAAACATGGACGTGAACTACCTCTTCAGCCCCACATACCTTCTCATGGAGATGTAGGGCCGGTTGATGTACGCAAAGGGATAACTGAAGACATGCACCAGTTTGGTAAAGGGCAAGTAGGCCAAGAAGATGAGGGCCACAATCATGTGCAGCTTAACGATGAAGGGGGCTCCTGCAATCAACCCGGCATTAGGCTGTAAAGTGAATAGGCTTGCAAACCAGGGGCCCACGGCATACGAGACGCCCCAGGCCAATTGGACGGTCGAGTGGTACATGCCGAGCCCGGCGATGACCATCAAGAAGAGAAGCACGATATAATCTTCCCGGGTGCTCATCGCGCGCAGCTGGCGTGAGACGAGTCGGCGCACGAACGCCCACGATGCGCCGTACAAGAGCAGCATACCCCCAAGCATTCCAGCCCATCTAAAAAAGTCGACCCATGAGGACCAACCTCTCGCGCCTCCGATAAACCCCAATAGGTGAGTCACAATCACAATGACGAGTCCCCAGTGCAAGCTGAGCACCGCAGGCCCAATGGAGGCACGCCCGAAAAAGCCTGTCGACCGCGTCGTCCAGAGAAGGTCCCCCCGCGCACTCCAGTCCAACCTACCCCTGAACGCGGTCTTGATGCCGGTAAAGGCTCGATAGATCGAGCCTCCGATGAACAGCAGCAAGGCGATATACGGCAGGGCGACGAAGAAGAAGTTGTCAACCATGGCTTACCCCCTTCGTTCCAGCTCCCAAGTCCAACTTCAACACCCGCTCCAGTGCCTCCAGAAGATCAAGATATGGGGTCTTCAATTTCTCCAGCCGATAGCGGATGGGTGGCAAAAAGGGAAGGATATACTCGTCAATGAGTCTCTGCCGGATAGGGTCTTCCAACTCGGCCGTTAAAGAAAGAAACTCCACCATCAACGGCAGGTAATCCGGCAACTCTTTCCCGTTCGGCGTCAACCCTAGATGCCTGTAAACACCGAGCAGCTCAATCATATACCCATTTCTGTCGGAAACGGCGGCCTGGGCACAGGTTCTGGGCTCCTCAAAGACGTGACTCCCCAGATAAAGAGGGCATTGGGGGTCCAGCTCGAAGAGCTCCACGTACTCCTCCTCGGATATGCGGTTTTTCAAGAATCGGGAGAGCAAGGCAGCAGCCTCTTTGTCCATGCCGTTCAACTCTGTGATCGCTTCTTCTGCGCCCCTCTTTACGTCTTCCATATCGACATCCTGTGGGCTGCACCACAGCTCCGCCATAACAGCATAAACATCCCGCAACGCTTGCTTAGAACCTTGAACTTTATTCATACTCTTTCTCCGGGGTATGGTGCGCCTTGTGGTAGCTCTTTCTCCGTTTCATCTTTGTCCAGGGGCCCATCGCGGAGAACCCGGCGAACCCCCGTTCCGTGTATGGGCTGATGTCCGCTGCCTCCCGCTTCGTTGTGGGCACGACGAACCGTTCGTTATAAAACGACAGCGACAGGCCCCGCACAATCCCGTTCGCGTCTTCTTCGGTCAACCCCACCTTTTCGAGCAGGCGGACATCGGGCTTCCCCTCGACCCTGCTGCTTCTTTGATAGTGTCGTACGGCCAGCTGCCTCATGAGTGACTTCTTGACCTCCTCCTCGTTCCCTGCCGCAAACAGGTTCGCCAGGTATCTCATGGGAACCCTAAGCTTGTCGAGCTCATCTAAGTCAATGAGCACTCCTTTCGGTTTGTCCATGTCAAAGACATCATCATGAGTGGGGGAGTCTTTCCCTACGCTGGTGACGATGGGGCTCAGCGGCGGAATGTAGAACAACATGGGCAACGTCCGGAACTCCGGATGCAGGGGGAGCGCCAGCTCCCATTTCTTGAATAGCTTATACACGGGTGAGCGCTGCGCCGCAGCGAGCCAATCATCACTGATCCCGTTCTCCTTGGCGCTTGCGATCACGTTCTGGTCAAAGGGATCAAGGATGAGCTCCCTTTGCGCCCGCACGAGGTCCTTTTCCTCCGCCAGCGCCGCCTGCTCCACCCGGTCCATATCGTAAAGAACGGGGCCAAAGGAGCGGATCTTTCCCACGCAGGAGTGGAAGCAGACCGGAGGCATGCCGGCCTCGACCCGCGGGTAGCAAAGAATGCACTTCTCCATCTTTCCAGAGACCCAATTGTAATAAGGCTTCTTATAGGGACAACTGGAGATGCAGTAGCGCCAGTTCCGGCACCGGACCTGGTCGATAAGAACAATGCCGTCTTCCTCCCTCTTGTAGGCGGCTCCCGAGGGGCAGGCGGCCACACAGGCGGGATTGAGACAGTGGTTGCATATGCGGGGGAGATAGAAGTAAAACACATCTCGGAATCGCAGACAGGCTTCGCGCTCCTGCTTGCTCGCCCCCTTGAAGTTCACGTCGTATTTCCCGGTAACGTGGGCTCCCCCGGCGTTATCCTCCCAGTTCACCCCCCAGGTCAGCGGGATGTCCTCCTCCTCGGTGACCATGGATTTGGGCCGCGCTACGGGCTGCTGAGTCTGTTGCTCTGTCGTATGCAGGTCATCGTACGTAAAGGTGTACACATCCCCGCCGTAGTAGTCAGCCATCTCCGGCATGTGCGGATTGAAGAAGAGGTTGAGCAGCTGATAGGGCCTGCCGCCGTAGCGAAGCCCTAACTTATTCCCCTTCTTTACCCATCCCCCCTTCCATAGCTCCTGGTCCTCCCACCGCTTGGGATAGCCGATCCCCGGCTTAGTCTCCACGTTGTTCCACCACATGTATTCGGCGCCTTCGCGGTTGGTCCACACGTTCTTGCACGCCACGGTGCAGGTATTGCAACCGATGCATTTTTCTAGATTGAACGTCATGCCAAATTGTGCCTTCACTCTCATGATGGCCTCCTAGTCTTGCGGCAGCCTATCCAGTTCTTCCTCGCGATAGATGACCCCCTTCTTCCCCGCTGCCAGGGGCATCTTGCGGATGAGCACGCCGTGGTCCCTCTCCGAAGGGCTGGTCCCCCAGTAGTTGATGTAATAGCTGAACTGGGCATAGCCGCCGATCATCGTGTGGGGGTTCATCAAGATCCTCGTGGTCGCGTTGTTATTTCCTCCCCTAAGGTCCGAGCGCTGGCGTTTCTTGGCGAGGGGTGACAAAGGAATATTGACATGGCGCTCCACTTGGTGATAGGTGATGGCCATATTCCGCGGCACTTGATGACTGACCACAGCCCGCACCACCTCGATGCCGTTCTCGCAATACATCTCCACCCAGTCGTTGTCCTTTACGTCAATCTCTTGCGCATCGTCCGGGTTGAGCCACACGGTGGGGCCCCCTCGGGACATGTGCATCATGGGCCAGTGGTCGCGGAAGGAGCTGTGGATCTGCCACTTGCCATGGGGCGTGATGAAGCGGAACACTTTCGATTTGGCCTCAGCTTTTTGCAGATTGATATCTCCGATGGCCACCATGTCCAGCGGAGGTTTGTTGGTGGGCAGCGCCTCACCCAGTTCCCGGATGCCCTGGTGGTCGTAGTAGATTTCTTGTCTTCCCGAGAGCGTGTGCCACGGTTTCAGCCGCTCCACGTTCATGGTCCACGGCCCGAAGGTCCTTGGCTTGCCGGTCTTGGGCTCAAACAGAATGGCACTCCACTGTGCGTGGTGTGAATTCGTCTGGGTTTGTGAGATGATGTCTTTGTAGTGCACCCTTCTTTGTTTCACGCTCTCCACCATGTCGGCCAGGGGCAGACCCACCTTCTTTTCCATCTCCTTGAAGAAGAGATACGCCAGCCTGCCGTTCAGTTCGGGCGAGATCTGGCAGATGAGTTCGCAGGCCTGTTCGGGTTTTTCAAAGTAAACCCGGCCGTCTCTTACCGTGAGGACCTCGTTGTTCTTGAGCTCCTCCTCCACGATGGGCGTGAGATCCGTATACTGACCCTTGGCGCCATAGCCTTTGGGCTGGCAGACCAGCGGGCCCAAGGAGACCAGCTTATCGTAGACCTTCGTATAATCCCGTTCCACGATCGCGATCTCCGGGAATGTCTTGCCGGGGATGGGCTCTGTGTCGCCTTTGCGCCAGTCTCTCACCTCTCCCAGAGGTTGGGCGAGCTGGTCGGGGCTATCCATCCACAGCGCCTTAAACACCACATCCTTTACGGGCTTAGGGAAATGTACTTGCGCCAGTTCCGAGAACTTCCTGGCGATGAGTTTGAATGCTTCCCAGTCGTGCTTCGTCTCCCAGGGCGGGTCGGTCGCCGGGGTCAGGGGGTGCACAAAGGTGTGCATATCCCCAAAGGTCACGTCGAATTTCTCGTACCAGAAGGCAGCCGGGAGCACCACATCCGCATAGTTGGCCGAAGAGTCCATCCGGATGTTCAGATTGACCAGAAGGTCCAGTTTGCCGACGGGTGAGGGGTCACGCCAGTTGATTTCTTTCGCCAGCCCTTTGGCCGGCTCCTCTTCCCACAATACGTTATGGTGTGTGCCGAGGAAGTGTTTTAGGGCGAGCTCATGTCCGCGCATGCTTGTCCCGATGAGGTTGCCGCGATAGACGGTGAGCACCTTGAGGCGGTTTTCCGCAGCATCAATGTCATGAATGGCAAAATTCAGCTTGCCTTCTTTGAACTGCTTAAGCACCCATTGCTTGACCTCTTGATCGGTCTTGCATCCTGCCTCGATGGCTTGCTGGTACAACTGCATGGGGTTCTTCTTATCCACCTGCGGGAAGAAGGGCAGCCATCCTAATCGTACGGCAAGCGCGTTCATGTCGGCCGCGTGGTTGTACTCCGGTAGCTTTTTGGCGCCTACCGCCCACTGGGTGTCCAGGGGCATGGGGTCATATCGCCATTGACCAGTATGGAAATACCATAGCGAGGTAGAATTCATGAGTCGCGGCGGCCTTGACCAATCCAGGGCGCCACTCAGATTGACAAAAGCGGCATTGAGGCGGGTGTGCTGCGTCCCGACGTAGTGATTGAAGTTGCCGCCGTTCACCCCGTTGCAACCGCACAGGGCAAGCATCACCGCTTCGTTGCGGTAATACATGGAAGCGCCATGGTACCAATGCTGTATTCCCGGACCGGTGATGAAGAGTGACTTCCCTCTTGTCTTTTCGGCGTTTTCGGCAAATTCCCTTCCCACCTGGATGGCCAGATTCCGGCTCACGCCCGTCTGTGACTCCTGCCATGCCGGGGTGTAGGGCTTGGGGTCGTCATAGTCCTTCGGATAGTCGCCTCCCAGTCCTCGTGACACGCCCGCCTGGGCCATGAACAAATCAAAGGCGGTAGTGACGAGCAATTCTTTGCCATCTTTTGTTTTTATTTTTCGAGCGGGGACCTCGCGCAAAAGCTCCTTTGCTTTTTTCATCTTGCCCTGGCTTTCCCCGAGATAGATGCTGAAGGTCTCGGTGAAATCGCTGAAGGAGACCATCGCCCGCAGGTCCTCTTTCCCGAGCAGGGTGAGGAGCGGGTCAAACTCTTCCTTCGTGACGGCATTCTTCAGTTGCAGGTTCCAGTTGCCGGTGGGTTCTTTTTCCCAGCGGAAGCCGATGGAGCCAGTGGGGACATGGAGTTTCCCGTCGGCGTCGGTCATGATCAGTTTCCAGTCAGCGTTTTCTTCACCGGCGTATTCCGCAAGATCTGACGCCCTGAGGAATCGCCCCATCTGGTATTTCTTGCCATCTTTTTCCAGGATGACGAGGAAGGGCAAGTTGGTGTACTTTTTCACGTACTCAGTGAAATAGGGCGTTTCCCTGTCGGCATAAAACTCTTTGAGGATGACGTGGATGCAGGCCATGAAGTAGGCGCCATCGCTTCCAGGGACGAGCGGCACCCAGAGGTCGGCGTATTTTGAAACATCGGAATAATTGGGTGACACCACCACGACCTTAGCTCCCCGGTATTTCGCCTCGGGGAGGAAGTGACAGTCGGCAGTGCGAGTCATATTCAGATTCGAGCCAGCGACGATCCAGTACGTCCCGTTATACCAGTCGGAGGACTCGCAGTTCTCCGTCTGGTCGGCAAACATGGAAGAGGAGACGTGGGGCAGGTCGTGATACCACTCGTAATAGCTGCAGTATATGCCGCCAAGCAGGTTGTTATATCGGTGTCCCGAAATGAAGCTGAGCAGGCTCATGGCAGGGATGGGAGAGAAGTTGGCGATGTGGTCGGGCCCGTATCTTTTGATGGTGTAAATCTGCGCCCCAGCGACCAGCTCCGTCGCCTCGTCCCAGGTCACCCGTTTCCACCCTGCCTTCCCCCTGGCTGACTTGTATTTCTTGGCCCTCTCTTCGTCTTCTACGATGCTCGCCCACGCCTCTACCGGGTCCTTGCCCTTTTGGCGCTCCTCCCGGTAATAATCCCACAGAACCTTGCGAACATAGGGGTATTTGGGCCTAAGTGGGCTGTAAGGGTACCAGGATGCCGTGACTCCTCTCTGGCAGCCCCTGGGCTCCACATTGGGGATGTCTGGGTCAATTTGGGGATAGTCTGTCTTCTGAAGCTCCCAGCAGATGAGCCCATCTTTGACGAAGACCTCCCAGCTGCAGGCCATGGAGCAATTCACGCCGTGGCTGCTCCGCACGCTGTAGTCATAGGACCACCTGTTCCGGTAAAAGTCCTCCCAGGAGCGGGAGTCGCTGCTGACGTTGAACCATCTGCTCTTCATGTCCTCACCTCCACGCGTTTTCTTGCCGCGATGAGCCCGATCACAGTGAGCGCCACGATGACCAGTACACCGATCGCCAACGTGGGAATATATAGAGCCGGTATGGCGACGGGAGCTATCTCCTCAGTCTCAGTCGTAGTTTGCAAATAGGCGATGACCGCCTCTACCTGCTGTTCCCTGAGTCCCAGGTTCGGCATGGGAATACCGAATTCTCTGAGCATGGCCAGCGCGATGGCATCCTCTTCCTTGAGCATCTGGTCCGGTTCGAGGATGAAACGTTTGAGCCAGGCCAGATCGCGCCGCTCGGTGACGCCCAAAAGATCCGGTCCTACGAGGACGCCTGCGCCGATGGTATGACAAGCGGTACAGTTCAGCTCAAAGAGTTTTCGGCCCTCTTCTTGCTGGGGGGAAGAGCTTTTAGTGACTACCATGTCAGTAACGCTAAAGATGTCACTAAAAGCTTTTGGGCTGGGTTGAGCGAGCGGCAGCGCGAAGGACCCTCCCAGCAGAGCGAGCGCGATCACGACGAGCAGTGGTCGCTTGCGTGCGGTGCTTTTCATTCTCATCTGGATTGACCTCCCGTTTCTCGTTCTTGCGTAGGCTCCCCTCTGCAGGCACAGGGGAATGGAAGCCCGCTGATCGTCTTCAGGAAGTCGCGCAGTTGGTCGAGATCGTGAAAATATATCTCACGGCCGCTTTGCACGTGCTGGCTGTGCCCGCGCCAGCAGCGCTCTCCCTCCGAGCCACGCTCTAACCAGAAGCGTGCGACGAATGAGACCGTCTCCCCAGAACTACTTCCCAAAGCCGATCACCTCTAACGAGATGAAGAGACGATGACATATGGCAGTGACAGTCCGGTGACACGGTACGACAACTGGGAGGCGGGAAGAGGTCAGTTGAGTTTAGGGAAGAGTGCTGTGGAGGATCTCTCTATAGAGGTGCTCCGTATCCGGCATCGGAGGGACCCCCAGTTCGCGGGCCAAAAGGGTGCGGCAGCGCTCAAACTGCGTTAACGCTTCGTCTCGGCGGCCTTGCCGCCACAAATGCTCCATCAGCGCCCGATGGAAGCTCTCTCGACATGGCTCTCTCACCAGAGCCTTCCGGCATACCTGAGCGGCTTCGCCATACTCGGCTCGAGCCGCGTATAAGTTTGACATGCGCATGAGCATCTCCAGATAGATCTCCCGCAGACGCTCACGTTCCTCGGCACACCAGTCAGAATAGCGCTCTTCTTCCAGATAATCCCCCTGGTAGAGGGCTTCCGCGTCTTGATAGTGCCGAAGGGCTTCCTCTGGATTGCCCCGTGCCTCCAGGGCTTCTCCCTGGCGAACCCGTTCTTCAAAGACGTGGGCATCCAGCCAGAACGCTTCTGGTCGCAGGCGATAGGCTTCCCCAGCCGTCTCGATCAACTGGCTTTCTACGCCGGATTCGCGGAGCTTCTTCCGCAAGAAATAGATGGCTACCTTGAGGCTCTCCCTCCCCTGCCGCTCAGAAACTCCAGGCCACACACACTCGATGAGTCGTTCCCGGTGTACAGCTCGGCCCCGCTGCGTGATCAGATATTTCAGCAGCAGCAGGGCCTGTTTCCTGGCCCAGCGGACAACAGGAATACCTCGATTTGCAACGGCTAGGCAGAAGCATCCCAACGTGTAGACCCGCAAGCCACCCACGGTTGTTTCTTCTGCTTCCAGAGGCCGTACGAAGATCACGGCTGTGATGCCCTCATTCTGCGCGGTGCTTTGGGGGATGACCAAGCTGCCTAAGGAGAGCTTCATCCAACTGCCGTCTTTCCGGGGGACGAGGCAACTGCGCACCCCAAAGGGCTGATAGGAACAGAAGCAGAGTTTGGCTTGGCACTCTGGCGTGCAGAGCGGCTGGCCATCGGGCAAGATCCCACGAAGTACAGCGTAGCAAGGTCGGCCAAGAACCTCCTCGGCCCGATGGCCCAACAACTCCTGGGCGCGTGCGTTCCACGCCACGACTTTAAGCTCCTCATCCACGGCGATGGCCGCATCCGACGCGAAGTGTACCAAGCTCCTTGCGGCAGACAAGTGGGCTGGATCGGGGTAGGCGTACTGCTCCTGCCCATGAGTTTTCATAAGCTTCTGCCTTGCCGGTCTGGCCATGGGATGCGCTCCAGAGAAGAATCTTACTCGATGGCGAAGGCGGAAGACAACGATCGGAGCTTTCGCAAGACCCCTGCGAAATCCGCGGGTAGCAGCGCTTCAAAGCGGACCGACTCTTGTGTCAGCGGGTGGGTGAACTCCAGTACAGAGGCGTGCAACATCTGCCGCTGCACGCCTAGCTCTCTGGAGAGTTGCTGATTCAAGCCAGCTTCCCCATACAAGTCATCACCCACGATGGGGCATCCCACGGCGGCGAAGTGTGCCCGCAACTGGTGCGTGCGTCCAGTGAGCGGTCGAGCCTCAACGAAGGAGAATTTTTCAGCTTTGAACGCGAAGAGCTCCAGGCGCCGGTAGTGCGTTTGAGCGAAGATACCCCCACGGCGCACCGGCGTCATCCGCGCCAGCCAACGCTTGCGATCCATCTGCTTCTGCAAGGCTAGACGTATCGAGCCTTTGGGGCGAATCTCGCCCACGAGGAGAGCAAGATATGTCTTGCAAATCTTCTTGAGCTTGAGTTGGCGATTGAGGGATTGTATCGCCGAACGAGTTTTGGCCAGTAAGATCAGACCTGATGTGTCTTTGTCGAGTCTCTGGGCAAACGCCGGTTGGCAGTCCGATTCTGGCAAATACCTCAGAACAAGGGCCAAGAGCGTACGCTCGCTGGGGTGATGTCGATCCCCGTGGATCGGCCAGCCGGCAGGCTTATCGATGACCAGTAGATCCGCATCTTCATAGACGATACGCCTCTCAAATTCACACAGTATGAGATCTTGATTCATAGGCATCTTCAGGAAAAGCAAAGATGGTTTCATCGTAGCTTTGGCCTAGATCCAGAGCAAATCGACACGGCGGGCGAGAGGCGTGCTATAATGCTGACAGGAGAGACGTATGAGTTCGCACACGAAAGCGCACCCAGCTGGGGACAAACTCGATTTCATCCGTCGGAATTTGGAAGAGCTAAAGAAGACGGGACTCTATAACCAGATACGCACGATCCAGTCACCCCAGGGAGCCTGGTTGAGGGTGGATGGGAAACGCGTACTGAATTTCTGTTCCAATAACTATCTGGGTCTAGCCAATCATCCCGAGATGTGCCAAGCCGCGATGCAGGCTATCGAGGAATACGGTGTGGGGCCGGCTGCCGTGCGCAGCATTGCCGGAACGATGGATCTCCATCTGGAATTGGAGGAACGGCTGGCGCGCTTTAAGGGAGTGGACGCGGCCATTGCTCTACAATCCGGCTTCAATGCCAATCAAGCCGTGATCCCACTTCTTATGGGCGAAGGGGATCTCATCGTCAGCGATGAACTCAACCACGCTTCCATCATCGATGGGGTGCGTCTCTCGAAAGCCGATCGGGGAATTTACAAACACTGCGACGTAGCGGATCTCAAGGCACGTCTAGAAGAAGCAACTCAGAAGGGCTATGCGAAGGTGCTTGTGATCACCGATGGGGTCTTCTCCATGGATGGAGACATCGCGCCACTCGACAAGATCGTGGCTGTGTGTGAATCTTGCGGAGCATTGGTCATGGTGGACGACGCTCATGGCGAAGGGGTGTTGGGCAAGGGTGGTCGCGGGATTGTCGATCACTTCGGCCTGCACGGTCGCGTGGACATCGAAGTGGGAACGCTCTCGAAGGCCTTTGGTGTGGTAGGCGGTTATGTGGCTGGCAAGGGACTCATCATTGAGTATCTGCGTCAACGCGCGCGGCCCTTCTTGTTCTCGAGTGCTACGACTCCCGCGGACACGGCAGCTTGCATCGCGGCGGTCGACATTCTGGAACGTTCTACGGAGCTGGTGGACCATCTGTGGGAAAACACGCATTACTTCAAAGAGAAGATGCTTAAGCTCGGGTTCGATACAGGTCGCAGTCAGACGCCCATTGTGCCCGTCATGCTGGGAGAAGCACCTCTGGCTCAGCAGTTCAGCCGAAGGCTCTTTGAAGAAGGGGTCTTCGCCATGGCGATTGGGTATCCCACGGTGCCGCAGGGCAAGGCGCGCATTCGCGTCATGATGTCCGCTTCTCATAGCCAGGAGGACCTCGATCAAGGCATTGCGATCTTTCAACAAGTTGGGAAGGAGCTTGGGGT
This sequence comes from Candidatus Fraserbacteria bacterium, assembly GCA_037442925.1. Classification (GTDB taxonomy): domain Bacteria; phylum Bipolaricaulota; class Bipolaricaulia; order RBG-16-55-9; family RBG-16-55-9; genus RBG-16-55-9. The sequence continues at coordinate 19,029 of JBBIPG010000002.1, forward strand.
GATATAAAGCGTGGTCGTCTCGGAGCGTTGCAAGTATTGCCTTAACGAGGCGTGCATCTTCCTCAACGTGAGTCGAGATGAGATATCGTTCCACCCGGAGGACTTCACGCGATCCCTCGAATACCAGCCGGGTCAGACGCTCTTCCCCGAGGGCGCGCCCCTGTACGGGTACTCGATCATCTGTGAAGGTGCCGTGAAGCTGGTGCGGCGTCTCAAGGAGGGCAGAAGAGTCATCGTCGCAGTGCTGGGACCAGGCGATATCCTGGGCTTGTCAGCGACTCGTGAAGGGCATTTCGCTTTGGAGGCGGAGGCGTTGGATAGGACGCAGGTGGGTTTCATAGATAAAGGGGACTTCATCCGGCTTCTTGAGAGATACCCGCGCTTGGCTGCCGCGCTCGTGCAGAAACTATCGGAAGAAGTGTCTCAGCTTCAGGAGCGTCTCTTTGCGACCGCTCGGCAGAGTGCGAGGGGCAAGTTGGCCTATCTGCTCCTGCAATTGGTTGCCTCCTATGGTCGAAAACATCCGCAGGGAACCCTTATTGATCTGGAACTCACTCGGTCAGAACTGGCGGAGATGATTGGGGTGGCCCGCGAGACGGTCAGCTTGACTCTCGGTCAGTTGAAGTCCAGAGGGTTAATTGCCCTAGAAGGCCACAAGATTGTGATCCTCAATGAGATGGGTCTTGAGAACCTTTTCTGACTGCACCGCGTGGCATAGATCTCAATGGTGACCGGTCATTGATAGCGAACAGGAAGGTTTGCCATCGCGCTCACGGGCCATTTATGTGAGAAGACCAACGCTATTTTGTGAGAATTCTCACAGCACAACTTCCGCAAAAGAGCTAATCTAAGCTGTCGGTAGCCGCTAGTGGTTACCACTGAACAGGCAGGTGAACCACATGGCGAAGGCAGCAGAGCTACAACAGCCTATAGAATCAGAGATTCTCGCCATTCTAAGAGAAGCCAAGGCCGAAGTCCACACCGAACAGCTCGCCTCACAGCTTGGCATCACACGACACACGGCCGCAAAATATCTGGAGATCCTCCAGGCCAAGGGGCAAGTCAGCTGTCGCAAACTGGGCAACGCCAAGCTGTGGCGCGAGGCCTCTACCGAGATCGTGATTCGGCTCCTCACTTCCGCAGACCTAAATGCCATAGTAGCCATCCAAAAGCAACTACAGTCGGAGCCCGAATATGCACAGCTCAAGCTCAGTGACTTCGAGGACGAGGCGGCACTGAACAACTTCCGGCGGATGGTCGAACATCAGCTGGCGAGCAGCGATCCCGCGTGGATGTTGGGCGCGGAAGTGCAGGGACAACTCGTGGGCTTCATTCTGGGAGAGATTCGTCTCTGGGAGCGTGGCAGCGGGGAGCAGACGGGCTGGATCCGGGCGCTTGCAGTTGACCCGCGCTATCACGGACGCCACATCGGACGCCGCCTCGCGGAAGAGCTGCTGGCTCGTTTTCAAGCCCACGGAGTCCGACGTGTGAGAACGCTCATCGACTGGCAAGCCGGAAAACTCATGGCCTACTTCCAAGACCTTGGCTTCTCCATTTTAAGCATGTTGCCACTCGAAAAGGACTTGCTCGAGTCAGCTAGTGAGCCGAAGAGCATAGAAAACGGAGAGACTGTGAGTTCTCCCATACTCGGCGAAGCGAATTTAACAGAAGGAGCAGAGATGAGCGTAAGAACCCCTGCGATCACAGAAGGAGCGTGTAGCACATTCGCAGAACTTCACCCACCATTGACAGATGGGGAAGCCGTCATGGAAGCCTATCGGTGCCTGGAATGCGGTGGGCCCTATGCTCCGGCTCCCTGCACGGTGGCGTGCCCCACGCACATTGACATCCCCAAGTTCATTCGCGAGATCCGCGAAGGTCGACCGTTGGATTCAGCCCGCACGATCTTTGAGGCAAATGTCTTGGGAGGCAGTTGTGCCCGCGTCTGTCCCGTGGAAGTCCTCTGCCAAGGGGCCTGCGTTCTGACGAAAGAAGGGCGACGTGCCGTGGAGATCGGTCGGCTGCAACGCTATGCGACCGATTGGGCTCTCACACGACATGAGCGGGTCATGCCAGCCAAAACGAAGACAAAGCACAACCGCCGAGTGGCCGTTCTCGGTGCAGGGCCAGCAGGGTTGGCTTGCGCAGCCGAACTGGCTCGCCTTGGTTACTCCGTGACGCTATATGAGAGTAAGACGATGCCGGGCGGACTCATCACTCATGCAATTGCCCCTTATAAGCAGCTGGTGGAGCCTCTGCCTCACGAGGTAGAGGAGATCCAGAAGCTGGGGGTCGAATTCCGGTTCGGTGTGGCCGTGGGGCGGGATCTCTCGCTTGAGGAGCTCGAGGGCGTGTACGATGCGATCTTCTTGGGGATCGGCCTCGGCGAAGATCAGTCAGCCGAGGTGCGCGGCGAGGATCTAGAAGGCGTTTACAACTCACTGGATTTTGTGGATGAACTCAAGTTGGGCGACTGGCGCAAGCTTAAGCAGCGCTTGGGAGAGAGGATAGCAGTGCTTGGCGGTGGCAATACAGCGATTGACGTGGCTCGTGAGGCGGTGCGCCTGGGAGCCAAAGAAGTGACCGTGCTCTATCGGCGCACCGAAAAGGACATGCCGGCATACGCCCATGAATACGAGGCAGCACGCAAGGAAGGTGTGCGGTTCTTGTGGCTGACGGCTCCCAGACGCTTCGTCGGCAACGGAAGAATCCGGGCTGTCGAGTGTGTGCACTTGCGCATGGTCCAGCCGGAAGCCGGTCGCAGCTCGCCTCTGGAGCCTGTGGCGGGAACGGAGTTTCTCCTCGAAGTCGATGGTGTCATTAAAGCGATCGGCCAGCGGAAGCGTACGGCCTTTCTGCAGCAGATTCGCGGCTTACAGCTCGAGCGCGGGCTTGTCAAGGTCGACGAGTGGGGCCAGACGGCTGGAAAATACTTTGCCGGCGGAGATTGCGTCAATGGCGGCGACACGGCCGTGCGTGCGGTAGCCGAAGGCCGACGAGCCGCTCAAGGCATTCATCGCTTCCTAAGTGGGGAGGCCATGTCATGATGATCGAAATCCGTTGGCACGCTCGCGGCGGTCAAGGAGCCATCACGGTTGCGGAGATCCTCGCTGCCGTCGCGCTTTGTCAGGGTCTCTACGTGCAATCGTTTCCCGAGTACGGACCAGAGCGCAGCGGCGCACCACTTCATGCGTATAATCGCATCTCCGATGAACCCATCAAACTCCATAGTGGCGTCTACGAGCCAGATATCGTCGTCGTGCTCGACCCGACGCTGCTCCATGCCGAGCCCGTGGCAGAGGGACTCAAAACCGAGGGGCTTCTGCTCGTAAATACGTCAGATGCTGCAAAAGAGATGGCAAAGCGCACGGGCTTTCGCGGCAGAGTCTTGGCAATTCCCGCCGTTCAACTGGCCGAACAGGCAAAGATCCGCTTCGCCAATGTGCCCATGTTGGGTGTGCTGTTGAGACTTCTGAACTTCCCGCTCGAAGCGGGACAAGAAGAATTCCAAACTGTCTTTAGCGAAAAGCTCAGTCCTGCTGTGCTCGAAGCGAATCTGGAGGCTTTGCGCCTCGGGTACGAAGCCGTTTCGCAGGAGAGCGTCGTAGATATGAAACGAGGTGTCATCGCATCATGATGGCGAAAGGAAAACTGAAAGCGTGGCAAGAACTGGAGGTTGGGGCTGTCGTTCTCGAAGGCGGGAGCACCCAAGCCATTCTCACCGGCGGATGGCGCACAGGCAAGAAGCCCATCGTCGACGCCCAGAAGTGCGTCAACTGCCTGCTCTGCTGGATCCACTGCCCGGAGCCTGCTATCGTCACGGAGAAGGCTCAGATGCGCGGGTACAACTACGAACATTGCAAGGGCTGCGGCATTTGCGCCGAAGCCTGTCCTTCCGGTGCGATTTCCATGGTCCCCGAAGAAAGGGTCGTCCCCGAGAGAGGGTGGATCGAATGACTGTTGCCATGAAGCAGAAGCAATTACTCACAGGTGCTGAGGCAGTGGCTCAAGCGTGGCGCCAGATCGATCCGGATGTCGTGCCCGTCTACCCCATCACACCCCAGACGCCGATCATCACGGCCTTCTCCGAGATGGTCGCTGAGGGACTTGCGAGCACAGAGATCATCAATGTGGAGAGTGAGCACTCGGCGATGAGCGCGGCCGTCGGTGCCGCAGCGGCTGGAGCCCGTGTGGCCACGGCCACAAGCTCGCAAGGGCTGGCTCTCATGCTCGAGATCTGTTACATTGCTGCATCCCTTCGGCTGCCCATCTTGATGAACGTGGGAGCGCGGGCACTTTCGGGTCCTATCAATATTCACTGCGACCACTCCGATGCCTATATGGCTCGCGATGCCGGATGGGTGCAGATCTTCACAGAGAATGCCCAGGAGGCTTACGACTACACGCTTATGGCACAGCGTCTCGCGGAACACGACCGCGTACGCCTGCCGGTGATGGTGATGCTCGATGGGTTCACTACCACACACTCCGCGGATGTGGCTGAGATCTTACCCGACGACCTGGCAAGACAGTTCATCGGCGAGTATGAGCCGCCCTTCTCGTTGCTCACGCAGGTCGCGACTGTCGGCCCCTTTGACATGCCGGACTACTACTTCGAGCACAGACGAGCTCAGCAGCATGCCTTAGAACAGGTGCGTGAGGCCTTCGAGCAGATTCAAAGAATGTTCAAAGAGCAGAGTGAACGTCCGTATGAAGGGCCTTTCGAGGCGTATCAGATGGACGATGCGCGAACGGCTCTCGTGGTGATGGGTTCAGCCGCAGGCACCGCTAAGGCCGTTGTGGATATGCTGCGCCGCGAAGGTCGGCGTGTTGGTCTCATTAAACTGTGGCTCTTTCGCCCCTTCCCGCGCGCAGCCATCGCCCGGGTTTTGGGATACGTCGACAGTGTAGCTGTGTTCGATCGGGGCCTAAGCTACGGTAGCTTCGGCCCGCTGTATCTTGAGGTCACTTCAGCACTCTACAGTCGAGTCTGGGGTGTGGAGAATTCCAGGCGACCCAAACTAGCCAACATCATCTATGGACTGGGCGGACGGGATTTACGACCCGATCAGATTCGAAAAGCCTTCGATGATCTGGAGGCTGGGCGCTTGCGAGCTGATCAACTCTACTATGCCGGTTTGCGGGAAGAAGGAGACCAGCGATGATCCACCTCAAAGAACTGGCGCGGCGCGAGGAGAAGACGCAGAAGTTCTTCGGAGGACATGGCCTATGCGCGGGCTGCGGAGCCCCCATCGTGGTGCGCACCGTGCTCAACGCGATTGACAGGCCCATGGTCGTCATTAACGCTACAGGGTGTCTTGAGGTCGCCACGACGCGCTTCCCCTACACGGCATGGAGTGTCCCATGGATTCACGTGGCTTTCGAGAATGCTGCCGCCGTGGCCAGTGGAATTGAAACGGCTTATCGCGTCTTGCGGCGCAAGGGCAAGATCTCCCAGGACATGGTGTTTGTGGTCTTTGCTGGCGATGGGGGCACGTATGATATCGGGTTTCAGGCCCTCTCCGGAGCCCTGGAGCGCGGCCATCGCCTTATCTACATCTGTTACGACAACGAAGCGTACATGAATACGGGTAATCAGCGATCCGGAGCTACACCACGGGGCGCATATACTGCCACCACGCCGATTGGCAGTCGAGGCTCCGGCAAACCCCAGCGCCGCAAGGACTTGACCGAGATTGTCGTGGCCCACCACATCCCCTATGCTGCCCAGGCATCCATCTCCGACTGGCAAGATATCGTGATGAAGATCGAGCGAGCCGTGGCCGCGGACGGTCCAAGTTTCCTCAACGTCTTGTCCACGTGCACACGTGGTTGGGGGTTCCCAGCGGAGAAAGCCGTGAAGATGGCGCATCTTGCGGTCCAGAGCTGTTACTGGCCGCTCTATGAGGTCATTGACGGCGCGTGGCGCCTGAGCTACGAGCCGGAGCCGCGTACGGCCGAGGAGCGTGCCAAGTGGGGGCGCTACGGGCTCGACATCACGGAATGGCTCAAGCTCCAGGGGCGCTTCGCCCATCTCTTCCAGAAGAAGCAGGAAGGGATCTTCGTAAGGCCAGAGCACAGGGAACTGATAGCCGAGATTCAGCGTCAGGTCGAGCGCGACTGGGAGAAGCTCCTCGCCAAGTGTGGCCGCGCCATACCGGTGCTCGCCTGAGGGAGAGACGCCTATGGAACGCTTTCATCAAGGGGAGTTTCAGCTGATTCTAGAGCCAACCTTCTGCAAGGGCTGCAGTCTCTGCGTGAAGAGTTGCCCGACGGGCATTCTCTATTTGAACGGGCAAGGGAAGATCGCAACGCGCTCGGAGGACGTTGCGGAGAAGTGCATCTTTTGTGGATTATGCGAGGCGCGGTGTCCCGATTTCGCCATCTGGGTCGTGAAACCTGCTCGGGTTGTGCGCAAACAGAAGGCAGGGGTTATCTGAGGCAGTGAAGGGAATATGAAGATGGCCGATAGCGGAGCCAACAATAAGAAGAAGCCACGGCTCATCCAAGGCAACGAAGCGTGCGCCTACGGTGCGCTCTACGCGGGCTGTCGCTTCTATGCGGGTTATCCGATCACGCCCAGCTCCGAGATCATGGAGATCATGTCGAGAGAGCTGCCTAAGATCGGCGGAGTCTTCATCCAGATGGAAGATGAGATCGCATCGATATCGGCCGTGATTGGAGCTGCTTGGGCGGGAGCTAAGGCGATGGCGGCCACCAGCGGCCCGGGTTTTTCACTCATGCAAGAAGGCATAGGCTACGCGGCGATCACCGAGACCCCGTGCGTGATTGTGGACTCGCAACGCTGGGGGCCATCGACAGGCCAACCCACAAAAACGGCCCAAGGCGATGTGATGCAGGCCATCTGGGGCACCCACGGCGATCACCCCGTGATTGTGCTCACGGCCTCGCATGTGCGAGAGGTCTTCGAAATGACCGTTACGGCGTTCAACTACGCTGAGCAATACCGGGTTCCCGTGATCTTACTGTTGGATGAAGTCCTGTCCCACATGCGGGAGAACGTGTTCATCCCCGAGCCAGGGGAGATCGAGATCATCGAGCGGAAACGACCGCCTTCCCTGAGCGACTTCCGGCCGTTCAAAGACCTCAGTTTCTTGCCGTTTGGAGATGGTGCCCGCTTCAACGTGACGGGAATGGCCCACGATGAGTGGGGTTTCCCTGCACAAGGACCAGAGGCGGAACGCCAGCTACGCCGCATCATCGACAAGATTCACGTCGATGTCGAATCCCTCGCGCTCTTTGAAGAACTGCATCTTGATGATGCTGACAGCGTGATCGCAAGCTATGGCATCACAAGTCGCGCGGCCGAGAGCGCCGTCGAGCAGTTGCGTGCTGAGGGCCTACGAATCGGGTTCTTGAATTTGAAGACGCTTTGGCCATTCCCAGATTTCCTCTTCGAGCGGCTTCCAGCACACATCGAATATATTCTAGTCCCGGAGTTGAACCTGGGCCAGCTGGTGCGTGAGGTGCGGCGGGCCGTGCAGGGACAGCGCGGGCAATCTCTTAGAGTCGAACACCTGGGGCGGGTGGACGGCAGCTTGATCACACCGCAACAGATCATCGAAACCGTTCACGCCTTCCCCGGCTCTAGGGTTTCAACGGGAGGAGCCCCACGATGCTGAAAGAACCATATAGAGAGTACCTACGCTCCGATGAGTTGCCAAGCGTCTGGTGTCCGGGCTGCGGCAACGGAGTCATCGTCAAAGCTCTCGTCAACGCTATAGACAGTCTGAAGCTGAAGAAAGACGATGTGGTGGTCGTGGGAGGCATCGGGTGTTCGGGACGTACACCGTTCATTTTGGATTTCAATACCATGCATACGACTCATGGTCGTGCGCTGGCTTTCGCTACAGGGATCAAGCTCACACGACCGGAACTTAAGGTGATCGTCGCGATGGGCGATGGCGATGCCTCGGCCATCGGCGGCAATCACTTCATCCACGCCTGTCGCCGCAACATTGATCTCACAGCCCTCATCTTTAACAACGCCATCTATGGCCAGACGGGAGGGCAACTGGCCCCCACCACACCCCAAGGCAAACGAAGCGCAACCTCACAATGGGGGAGCATCGAGCCGAACTTTGATCTATGTCAGCTGGCGCTGGGTGCCGGAGCCGGTTTTGTGGCACGCACGACGGTCTTCGACTTTCAAGAACTGAAGGGATTTCTCGAAAGGGCTCTCTGGCACAAGGGGTTTTCGGTGGTGGAGATCATGACTTCGTGTCCAACCTACTTTGGCCGGATGAACGACATCCGCGAACCCTACGAGATGCTGCACTATCTCAAAGACTTGACGATTCCCCAAGATGCGGCCGCCATGGAAGAGGAACGAGAACGGATGAGAAGGCTTCCGACGGGGGTTTTCAAGGACGAAGAACGAACGGAGTACACGCAGCTCTATCGAGAACTCTGTGAGACGGCCAAGGCGGCCACAGACGGTTCCCGTGGAGAATGAACAGCAAGAGAAGCCGTAGAGGCAGAAAGAGCAAAGATCCTGTGCAGATTCGTCTGAGCGGCTCAGGCGGCCAAGGCTTGATCACAGCCGGTGTCATCTTGGCGGAAGCCGCGTTACTCGATGGCAAGAACGTCGTGCAGACGCAAAGCTATGGCCCTGAGGCGCGGCTGGGCGCGAGCAAATCCGAAGTGATCATCTCCAAAGGGAAGATTGCCTATCCCCAAGTCATGAATCCAGACATCCTTCTTTGCTTATCGCAAGACTCCTTCGACAAGTACATCTCGCAGACCAACGCGGAGGCCATGATCATTGTGGATTCTGACTTTGTGGAGCATGGGTCATCCACGAACAAGCGGATCTATGCACTTCCGATCACCAAGACAGCTACCGCCGTCGGCAGCAAGGTGGTGGCGAACGTTGTCGCCTTGGGAGTGATGAATGCTCTGGCAGGCTTGGTTGCTTCCACGAGTTTGCACGAAGCGGTAGTCAAGCGCGTGCCAGAGCGATTCCGTGCACTCAATGAGCGAGCGGTAGAAGCCGGTGAGAAGCTCATCGAAGAATCTCCGGATTCCGAAAGGAGGGCCATATGAAACGCCGTTGGGATGATGAAGAGGAAGCATTGGGACAGACGGCAGGTCTACTCGCGGAATGTGGCGAGAAGGGAAAGAACTGTTGGGCACTCTACGTCGTGATGGATGAAGTGATCGAGACGGTAGGACCTTCGTGGCTCGCTCATTTCATCGCCACTACCAAGAACAAAGTGGCTGCCGTTGAACTGCAGAGCTACTTGCAAGCTCACTGGCCCGCTTACGCAGAACTGGTTGAACAGCTCCTCGCTGGCACCAACTGGACGAGAGAGACCGACGGCCTCGAAAAAGACTTCGGCGACGACTGAGGTGTTGTCAACGCAAGTGAAGAGTGCCTCGTACCCAAGTTACCTGGCGCTCCATGAACGCGGTATACTGCACGAGCGGGTCGAAGAAGTCCGCAAGCGCCTAGAAGCCTGTACGCTTTGTCCACGCGTCTGCCGAGCGAATCGCGTAGAGGGTGAGATCGGTCAGTGCAATGGGAGTCGTTATGCGCTCGTGAGTTCGTTCGGCCCACACTTCGGCGAAGAGCGCGTTCTACGGGGGACACGGGGCTCAGGCACAGTTTTCTTTGCTGGCTGCAATGTACGGTGCGTTTACTGCCAAAACTACCAGATCAGTCAATTGCTCGATGGCTCTCGCGTCACAGCAGAGCAGTTGGCAGAGATCTTCTTACGAGTGCAACAAATGGGATGCCATAATTTGAATCTTGTCACCCCCAGCCACGTTGTAGCTCAAATTCTCGAAGCGCTTGAGATCGCCATCCCGCAGGGCTTTCGGCTGCCTCTTGTGTACAACACGAGCGCGTATGATTCCGTTCAATCTCTAAAGCTTCTGGATGGCGTTGTGGATATCTACATGCCCGATTTGAAATACAGCGACTCTCAGATCGCTCACAAATACTCCGGCATCGCTCACTACTGGGACGTCGCGCGGGTGGCATTCATAGAGATGCACCGTCAAGTGGGTGATTTGGCTGTTGAAGATGGCTTGGCCAAGCGCGGACTGCTCATTCGGCATCTGGTCTTACCCTCCGGCCTAGCGGGCTCTCAAGCAGTCTTGAGCTTCATCGCTGAAACACTCTCGCGCGATTCATGGGTCAACATCATGGCGCAATATCATCCAGCTTACAAAGCCTTCGAGTATCCCGAGCTGTCGCGTAGAATCACACCCAAAGAATATGGGGAAGTCGTCGAATACGCGCACTCGCTGGGGTTGCATCGCGGAATCCCACTGGAATATGCAGACTAGCCGCTCTGCCTGACAAAGACCGCTTAGAGCAAGAGGTCTTAGCCACAAGTTGTCAATTGCAGACGAGCCCGACTATATTTATATTTGGATAGGGTGACGCGCATGCCCAAGGGGCAGAGAATCTTACTCGTCTGTGTTCTGATCGGTGTGTTGCTCCTGGCCACTTGTGGAGGAAAAGAGACGGCTTCCAAGAAAGGAGATGAATCTATGGCAACTTCATTCATGCTGACAAGTCCTGCTTTTTCAGAGGGTGGACGCATTCCAGACCGCCACACTTGCGCGGCAGAAGATCTCTCGCCCCCGCTCAACTGGAGTGGAGTTCCTTCGGGGACGCAAAGTTTCGCGCTCGTCGTCGAAGATCCAGACGCCCCCAGTGGAACCTTCATTCATTGGGTGATCTACAATCTGCCACCCACGCTTACAAGCCTAAGCGAAGGATTGCCGCAAAGCGAGCAGTTGACAAACGGAGCCGCTCAAGGGATCAGCGATTTTGGGAGCATAGGCTATCGAGGCCCCTGTCCGCCGCGGGGAAAGCCTCATCGTTACTTCTTCATCTTGAGGGCGCTGGATACCCAACTGACACCGAAGCCCAAGATGACAAGAGTTCAATTGGAGAAGGAGATACAAGGCCATGTACTGGCAGAAGCCCGTCTGATGGGAACGTACAGTCGCTGATTGTTATGACGATCCGAGCGGTTCTACTCGATGTGGGTAACGTGCTCGTGGACGAGACAGAACTCTATGAGATGTATCAGAACCAACTCTTGGAGCTCCTGCAAGATGATGGTATTGACGTGTCCCAAGACGAGATGAAAGAATATTTGCAGCAATTCTGGCAACGTGGCTTGTCCAACTACCGTGCAGCAATCCTCTGGCACTTCGTGAAGCCAGATATCGAGAAGTTTCGGCGATTGCGGAAGGATCTCAAACCTCTGCTGGCGTTCTATGAAGCTTGGAAGCCAAAGCTGATCTCTGGTGCCAAGGAAGCCGTCGCCTCGTTGAGTCAGAAGTACCAACTCGCACTGGCGGGAAACCAACCGACCCAGATCAAGAGATTTCTACAATCTCAAGACATCTTGCAATACTTTGAGTATCATCTTGTTTCCGAGGAAATGGGGCTGGCCAAGCCCGACCCACTCTTCTTTCAGATCATCTTGGATCGGCTGGGTGTAAGTCCCCAAGAAGCCGTGATGGTGGGGGATCGAGTGGACAATGATATCGCGCCAGCAAAACGACTGGGGCTGAAGACGATTCGCTTTTTGTTCTGGCCCTTTTCGCTCCAGAACGTGCACACGCCTCTAGAGATGCCGGACTGGACAATTGAGAATCTTGGAGAACTTCCTGAGACGATCACGGCCCTCAGCGTAGAGCCAGCATAGCTGAAAAACCAAGATCCCCGGAGCTTAGGAAGTCCGGGGATCTTTGTGCTGCTACGACCGTAGAGTGATAACGACCTACCTCTTGACTTCGATCTTGTAGATCGTCTTGTTGGCGTCGAACTTGATCTCGACGCTTCTGCCGAGGTAGTTCGGTAGCTGATCGAATGAGATGCGACCTTCTTCCTCAACCTCGACTTCTACGTTGTTCCTAACGGAGTAGACTCTGCCATCAACTGTGATCTTCAAGCCGGATACGTCGACAGCATCCAGCCGCCCCGTCGCTTCCCATTGGACCTCGATCTGGTAGACTGTCGTGCTGGAACTGAGCTTTAGTTCGACAATCCTGCCGATGTAGTCCGCCAGTTGGGCAAAAGAGATATGCCCTTGATCCTCGATTTTGACCTCTACGCTAGATGTGACGGAGTAGATTCGACCGTCAACGGTGATCGTCCATCCTGCCACATCTACGGCATCGAGTCTACCGCGCGTCTCCAGTTTGACTTCGATCTCGCGGACCGTGTTGTCTGTAGTGAGTTTCAGCTCAACGATCCTGCCCACGTAGTTGGGCAACTGGCTGAATAAGATGTGCCCTTGTTCCTCCACTTCGATCTCCACGTTGGGGCTGACGGAGTAGATCTGACCGTTGACGGTCACTTTCAGCGCTGGCACATCTACAGCATCGAGCCGCCCCTTGGCTTCGACTTCTCCATCCGAGCTGGCCCAAGCCCCTACCGCCAGTGCGGCCAGAACGATCACCACGAACATGAGTGAGTTGAACGCCTTCATAGGGATCACCTCCTTTCTGTTTCACTCATCAGCTGAGCTCTGCTTTTCAATGGGCTGAGTGAGTTTGACGCCTGCACCATGCTCATAGACGAGTTGGCCTCCGCGATAGCCTGTGACAGTGAGTAGACCCAAGCCGACGACTCCGGCGATCACATAGACTGCCAAAGCTACCCTAGACACCAGCGGTCGCTTGATCCAAGTCGTCGCCAGAAGAATTCGCAAAATCGCCACTGCCATCAGCAGATACGCCGTGAGTTGGCCAAGCTGAGCGTGGTTGTCCAAGACCGCTTCGCCAGCCTCACTCAAACCCGCTTCTACCGTCTCTTCCACGCTGAGTCCCGTGAGCATCGCTGCTAAGGCACCCAGCGCACCCAAGACCACGAGTACGAGCCCCATCTTCTTCAGCGTTTCTCGTTCGGCTAGATGCCCCATCACGTCAACCACCAAGCCCGTGATGAAGAGCGCGATGGGGAAGTGGACTACAATCGGATGTACATTCGGCATATACTCATGCTCCTCTCTGGATCACAGCCCCAGCTTACGCCATTGCCGGTGAAGGACCCATAGCAGGGAGAGGAAAACCCTCTGAAAGGTGGGTGAAAAATCGGTGAAAACGCTGGACGTGGGTCTGGCTACGCTGCCAGCTTGTACCCGAAGCCGGCCACTGTCTGAATCAGTTTGGGTCTTTTAGCATTCTGTTCCACTTTACGTCGCAAGAGATAGATATAGCGCTTGACATCGGTGGAAGAAGCCAGGCTCCCTTCCGGCCAGATGCTCTTGATGATCTCTGCATCCGAGAAGACGCGGCCGGGTTGCGAAGCCAGGAGCTTCAAGAGATCGTACTCTTTAGGCGAAAGCCTCACTTCATGCCCTCGCCGCCTGACGATCTTGCGCACATCGTCGATCTCAAGTTCCCCAACTCTAAAGAGGGCCACCGGCCCCAGGCGACGTATTACGGCCTCCAGGCGCGCCTCAACCTCGCGCAGCTTGAAGGGTTTTACAATATAATCGTCTGCCCCAGCCTGCAGGGCTTGCACGACATCGTCCGTGGCATCTCTTGCCGTGATCATGAGCACGGGAGTTTGCCCCGATGCGCGGATGTAATGCAAGACTTCCCAGCCGTCCAGCTTGGGCATCATGATGTCCAGCAAGACTATGTCTGGCTTGAGTTCGGAGTACTGCTTGATGGCTTCCATGCCGTCGGCAGCCGTGATGATCTCATACTCTTTGGCAGCCAGAAATGTCTTCAGAATCTCGCGGGCATCGGCATCGTCCTCGGCAATCAGAATCTTCATCGCTCGCTCCTTCGCGGGAGGGATATGTAAAAGGTGCTTCCCTGATGGAGTTGGCTCTCGACCCAGACGCGTCCACCGTGCATTTCCACGTAACGCTTGACGATAGCCAATCCCAGCCCCAAGCCTTCCGTTTCACGTGTCGTCGAAGCGTCCAGTTGGGTAAAGGGCTCGAAGATCCGCTTCTGATCTTCCTCTTTGATCCCGATCCCACTGTCATGCACCGCGAAGAGCACTGTATCTCTCTTCTGTTGAAGTCGAATCTCCACAGATCCCTGTTCGGTGTACTTGATGGCATTGCTCAACAAGTTAATGAGAATCTGCTTGAGTTTTGTGCGATCGGCTTGCAATGGCAGAGCGCTCTTTCGCCCGAAACGAAGGGTGACCTTCTTGGCAAGTGCCAGCGCTTCTACACTGTGCATCGCTTCCTCAACGACGTGCTTGGCATCGACCTGCTCCATGTGGAGTTTCTCCTCACCCATCTCCAGCTTGGAGAACCGCAGCACATTCTCGATCAACTCCGAGAGATGTTCTCCCGATCTCATGATGGCATCCAGGCGCTTCTTCTGAGCCTGGTTGAGGCGACCCTCGACCTCCTCCTTCAGCAGTTGTGCGGAGCCGAGCAGTGTGTGAAGTGGGGTGCGCAGTTCGTGACCCATGATGGTGAGAAACTCCGACTTGGCGCGATTGGATTTCTCCAGCTCTTGCTTTGTGTGAACGATCGAGTCTGCCATGTGATTGAATTCTTCTGATAGCGTCTCCAGCTCGTCCCCGCTTTTGACAGAAGACCGCGCCTCGAACATCCCTCGGCCAAACGCCCGCACGGATGCCATCAACTGTTCCACCGGCCGCAAGATGACTCGATAAAGCCCGAATGCCACCAGTGTCCCTAGCAGTATAAAGCCGACGCTGGCACCCGAGACGATCAGAATGTCCTGCCCAATCTCGTACTGGATATACGTAATCGAAAGCCCCAAACGGACATAGCCTGAGCTGCTGCGTTGTTTGATGTCTAGATATGGCGTGCCGTCGAGCAGACGACCGCGACGGATCTCAAACTCTGCTGTCACCGCTTCCGTTGGCAGATCGACCGCAACACGCTTTTCTTCAGCGAGAACTCTTTGGTCTTGGACGATCTGCGCGTAGATGACGGGTTCTTCGAGGAGGTTCCGCAGCAGCCCTGGCAGCCTATTCTCCTCACCTAACGAGAGCAGGTGGGCCGTTTCTGTGACGGTATGTTTCGCTAACTGTCGGCCTCGTTCCACAAACTGTTCTTCGAGCTCGTAGGCCATGCGATAGGCAGCAATTGCCCCAAACAGAATCGAAAGCAGGATCGTAAAGGCAACGAACGCAACGATGAATTTGCCCTTCAGGCCAAAACGTCGCATGGCACGCCGTAAGTCTAGAGCCTGCCTTCAGGATTTTCCGCGAGCTTTGCGGTTTTTCTTCCTCTCCACGGCATAGGCCATCTCAGACAACGTTGTCGATTGCAGATATTCCTTGATCTGCTGGCGCAGTGGCTTGAACGTCTCATGGAGCGGACAGGGCATCTTGTCGTTGCACCGGGAGAGTCCTACGGCACACTCGTCCAAGTCAGCCACGCCATCCACGGCTTTCTTGATCTCGTAGAGGGTGAACCTCTCTGCGGCCTTGGCCAGCTGGAAACCGCCTCCGGGTCCCTTGGTGGATCGTAGGAGCCCATCTCGAGCCAGATCTTGTAAGATCTTGCTTAAGAAATAGTGTGGGATCTTCTCGCTCTGGGAGATCTCCTTGGTGAGACAGAGCCTATCCGGATGCCGCGCCAAGTATGTCAAGGCCCGAATGGCATACTCGCAAGCGTTCGAATAGATCATAATGAGAACCAGAAATCTTTATAACACAATTCGGTCGTTGTTTCAAGTTTTATGGCGCTTCGGAGGAGTTGGTGGCTTTCTTTTCGTCACTTTTGCCTGCTTCTTGCGTGCTGGCTCTTCTTCCGGGGCTTCTTGGAGGCACTCGGCCAGCTCTTTCAATCGTTCCTGGATGCGATAGTTTACCGTGTCCTTAGGAAACGTTCCATCGGAGGCACGCTCCCCCGCGGGGACGCCGGTCAGGATCTCTATGCCCTCGTCGATTGTCTTTACGGCCCACACATGGAATCTGCCTGCTTGCACCGCATCGATCACTTCTTCGCGCAACATCAAGTTCCGCACGTTGCTCGCGGGGATCATCACTCCCTGCTCCCCCGTCAGCCCTTGGATTTGACAGATCTCGAAGAAACCTTCGATCTTCTCGTTCACGCCACCGATGGCCTGGATCTCGCCATGCTGGTTGACCGAGCCCGTTACGGCAATGCTCTGTTTGAGAGGGAGTCCCGCAAGCGACGAGAGGAGGGCGTAGAGTTCCGCGCTGGAAGCGCTATCGCCCTCGATGCCTTCGTAGCTCTGCTCAAATACCAATCGCGCTGCCAGCGTGATCGGCATTCCTTGCGCGTACTTGTGAGAGAGGTAGCCGCTTAAGATCATGACCCCCTTGCTGTGAATGGGGCCACCCAGCTCGACTTCACGCTCGATGTCGATGATCCCTTCTCGTCCCGGTGCTACGCTGGCTGTGATGCGAACCGGTCGTCCAAACTCATAATCGCCCAGATGGATCACGGAAAGACCATTCACTTGACCCAGGGCATAATCGCGGGTATCGATCAAGAGGGTTCCTTTGGCAATGAGCTCCTGAATGCGATCCCGCAGCAAGCTCTCACGATAGACTTTCTCTCGTAAGGCGCGGTGGACGTGCTCGGCGGTCACATACAAGGAATTCTCTTGAGTCGCCCAGAAGTGGGCTTCTCGTACGAGATCGGCAATCGCGCCGAAGTGGGTGGAGAGTTTTCCTTGATCTTCCGCTCGGCGCGCGGCATACTCCAGCATCTTGGCCATAGCGCTGGCATCCAAGTGTTTGAGCTTCTCCTTCTGGCAGAGGGTACACAAGAAGGAGAGGAAATTCCGCACGTTCTCTTGGGTGCAGTCCATGTGGGTATCGAAGTCGGCTTTGACCTTGAAGAGCTCGGCAAACTCATCATCGTAGGTGTGCAACAGATAATACAAGATAGGCTCTCCTACGAGGAGCACTTTCACATCCAGGGGGATGGGTTGCGGTCGCAGGCTCTTGGTGCTCAGAAATCCCAGACGTTCCCCCAGCTCCTCGATCTGGATCTCCTGACTGCGCAGTGCCCGCTTCAGCCCATCCCAACTGAAGAGATTGCTTAAGAGGTCTTCGACCGGCAGGACTAAATAGCCCCCATTCGCCCGATGGAGCGCGCCCGCTTTGATCATCGTGAAATCGGTGTAGAGAGCACCGAAGACCGTCTCCTTCTCGATGCGCCCGAAGAGATTGCTGTGGCTGGGATTGAACTCCACGACGACCGGCGCTCCCTGCTGCTCACTGTTGTCCACCAGCACGTTGACCTGGTATTTCCGAAAGGGGAGATCCGACAGCCATGGCGTGGGAGGGCCCGCTTCCGCAGGAGGCGGAGAGTCCGTCGGTTTCGCCTTGAAAGAGTCTATATTTTCGAGAATGTCTTGGGACACGGCTTCGAGATGATCTATTACTTGCGGTAGGTCTTGGTATTTCTCCAGAAGCTCTTCGATCAAGCCACCGACGATGTAGAGGGCTACTTGCTGATCCAATTCTTGGATTTCCCCTTGGGCGGCGCGTTCCAGTTCGCGCGCTTGCTTCATCATGACCTTTAGTTCCTCCTGCAGCTGCTCGCGGCGCCGTTGCAGATCCTCGCGTACGGTCGCGGGCAAAGCGAGAAATTCCGCATCACTTAAGGGTTTGCCTCCCACCACAGGCACCATCATGACGCCCAAGGGTGTGGCCTGTAGGGTGAAGCCTGCTTCCGCCGCTTGTGCACCCAAGCGTTGCAGCATCGCTTCTCGCTGTTGGTTCACTGCTTTGACGATCTCGTCACGACGGGCGTTGTATTCATCGCTCTCAAAGACTTTGGGGATCTCTCGGCGCGCATGCTCGAGGAAGTTCTTCATGTCCCGCTGGAGCTCTTTACCGCGACCTGGAGGAAGCTTCATCACTTGGGGTTGATCAGGATCCGCGAAGTCATTCACATAGCACCAGTCCGGCGGAGTCTCTTTCTGTTTCGCAAGCTTCTCCAAGAACGCCTTGATGGCCGTCATTTTGCCGATGCCCGGCAGTCCAGCGACATACGTGTTGAAGCCGATCGCTTGGATGCCCAAGCCAAATCGC
Source organism: Candidatus Fraserbacteria bacterium (assembly GCA_037442925.1). Taxonomy (GTDB): domain Bacteria; phylum Bipolaricaulota; class Bipolaricaulia; order RBG-16-55-9; family RBG-16-55-9; genus RBG-16-55-9. Next base: position 37,036 of record JBBIPG010000002.1, read on the forward strand.
AGGGCATTGACCGCGCGTTCCTGGCCGATGATGCCCTCCAGCAATGGGAGATTCTCCGTGGTTTCGCAGTCAAGTTCTTTGGGATCAAACACGCGTCGAAGTTGCGTGGGTGACAGTTTCTGACTCATCGATAGCCTCCCCTGCGATGATTAAAGCAAAAGAGTTTGGACCTTAGCAAATCCTCGGTAATTGCTCACCACTCAGCATATCCAGAATGCGATTGGCACCAATGTGACTCTGTAGCCTCACGAGGCCACCGCGATCCTCGGTAACCCGACCGATCAGAGACGCATTTCGACCCAAGTCGTCCGCTCGCATCAGCTCAAGAGCGCGCTCTACATCCGACGGGGAGACAAATGCGATGAATCGACCCTCGTTCGCGACGTAGAGGGGATCAAGCCCCAACAGCTCACAGGCGCCCTGCACATCGTCTCTTACGGGAATCGCACTCTCCTCCACGGCGATGCCAGTTCCCGCGGCCTGCGCGATTTCATTCAAGGCACTGGCCAAGCCGCCGCGTGTGAGGTCTCGCAGACAGTGAATCGCAATGCCTGCGTCGAGCAGCCTGAGCACCAGGCGGTTCATGGGTGCAGAATCGCTCTCGATCTCGCTTTCAAACGCCAAGCCTTCGCGTACCGCCATGACCGCGATCCCATGGCGTCCAATATCCCCATTTAGCAAGATGAGATCACCAGGCTTCACATTCTTGGGAAGGATGGAGACGCCATGCTCGATGCTTCCGATGCCTGCTGTATTGATAAACACGCCATCTCCCTTCCCTTTATCGACGACTTTCGTGTCGCCGGTGACCAGCTGCACTCCGGCGAGTTCTGCTGCCTGTTGCATCGAGCGCACCACACGCCAGAGTGTTTCCATCGGCAATCCCTCTTCCAAAATCAAACCGGCACTCAAGAATAGAGGCCGTGCGCCACACATAGCCAGATCGTTCACCGTGCCGTAGATAGCCAATTTCCCGATGTCTCCGCCGGGGAAGAAGAGCGGGCGCACCACATACGAGTCCGTCGTGAAGGCCAACTTTGCCCCATTGAAATTGACAATAGCTCCGTCGTGGCGTTCGTCGAGATAGGGGTTCTTGAAGGCCGGTCCGAAGATCTTCTCGATGAGTTGATGCATGAGTCTTCCTCCACCCCCGTGCGCGAGCAGCACCTGAGGGTACTCCGAGATGGGAATCGGACAACTGAGCATGAAATCTTCTCTTTCGGCCATCAAGACCCCTTGATTACACGGGCTGTCGCGGGCATGCGCCGGTAACGGTAGTAAGCAGCACAAGCTCCTTCCGAAGAGACCATCGTTGCTCCTAAAGGGTGTTCGGGAGTACAGCGTGTCCCGAAGGTGGGACACTCGTGCGGCTTCTTGATGCCCTGCAAGATGAGGCCACTGATGCATTCCGAAGATTCCTCGACCGTGTGCGCGGCGACGCCAAAGCGCCGCTCGGCATCGTATTCGGCGAATCTCGGCTGCAATCCTAATCCACTCTGAGGGATCTCCCCCATGCCGCGCCACTTGCGCGGGATAACTCGAAAGACCTCGCGAATGAGCTGCTGAGCTACTCGATTGCCCTCTCGGCGAACGGATCGCGTGTACTGGTTCTCCACTTCGGCTCGGCCCTCTTCGAGTTGCCGGACACACATGTAGACGCCCTGGAGAATGTCCAACGGCTCAAAGCCGGTGACCACAATGGGGACTCTGTATTTCTTCGCGATCGGTTCGTATTCCGTGTAGCCCATCACCGTGCAGACGTGACCAGCAGCTAAGAAACCCTGCACACGGTTGTGGGGTGAGGAGAGCAGAGCCTCCATCGCCGGAGGGACCAAGACGTGCGATACCAGCATCGAGAAATTTCTGATGTTCTGTTGATACGCTTGATAGACGGCCATCGCATTCGCGGGGGCTGTGGTTTCAAAACCCACGGCGAAGAAGACGACCTCTTTGCTGGGATTCTCTTGTGCGATCCGGAGGGCATCGAGTGGGGAGTAAACGATGCGAACGTCGCCTCCATTGGCTTTCGCACTCAGCAAGTCTTTCTTAGTGCCCGGCACGCGCAGCATGTCTCCGAACGAACAGAAGATGACATCGGGGCGTGAGGCGATCTCGATGGCTTTATCAATCAATTCCACGGATGTGACGCACACCGGGCATCCGGGGCCGTGCACCAGCGTGAGCGCTTCGGGCAGGAATTCATCGATGCCAAACTTGACAATGGCGTGGGTCTGTCCGCCACACACTTCCATGAGCGTCCAGGGTCTGGTTGCGATGCGCTGAATCAGACGTGCGTAGCGCTGTGCTGCCTGGGCATCGCGGTATTCACTGATGAATCTCATGTTGTTCCTGACTCCAGCTCTTTCAGTTCATCCATCTGCCGTAAGTACTCGAAAACGCGCTCGGCTTCTTGCTCATCGAGTGTGCTGATGGCAAAGCCCACATGCACGATGACGTAGTCGCCGACGTTGGCCTCGGGCACATAGGCGAGATGGACTTCTTTGATGATGCCGCCGAAGTTGACTCTGCCAGTGCGCCACAGTGGGTCATCACTACTGATGCTTTCGATGCGACCGGGAACGGCAAGGCACATGGCGATCACTCCCTCGAGTTTGCCGCTGCCACAACCTGCCCTAGCGCGATGCCACCATCGTTGGGCGGCACGCGTTGATGCCAGTACACCCGAAATCCTTCCCCACGCAGCCGCTCCACCGCTCGCTCTGTGAGATAAATGTTCTGGAAACAGCCTCCCGTAAGCACTACTCGTTCCTCTCCTACTCTCTTTGCCATTACGACCATCATCTCAACAAGCGTGTTGTGAAACTTCGCCGATATCTTACTCACAGAGATGTGACTCTGCATATCCGCGAGTACCCCATGCACCAAGGGCTCCCAGTCAAGGAGAATGGCCTCCCCCTCATCGCCGAGTTGGGCTCTCGCAATCTGGAAATCATAAACTTCATCGGTCTTGACGCCATGGAGCGCGAATTCCAACTCCATCGCTGCTTGTCCCTCGAACTTCGTCTCTTGCCGAAGTCCGATAATGGACGCTACGGCATCGACAAGGCGCCCCGCGCTCGATGTGCGCGGTGTATTGAGCTTCTGCTGAAGCATCCTCTGTAAGAGCTTGCGCTCTGCGAGCGAGAAGGCCTCTAGCGGTGGAAGCTCGCGCAGGGAAAAGAGTGTATCCCCGAAGATCTCATAGAGAAGTCCAAGAGCTGTGCGTCGTGGCTCTTTAATCGCCTGTTCGCCCCCCGGCAGGGGAAACGTGCGCAGATGCCCCACCCTACGGAAAGAAGTTTGCGTGGCCCACAAGAACTCCCCGCCCCAGACTGTGCCGTCGAGTCCGTAGCCCGTCCCATCCCACGAGACGCCCAGCACAGGCTCCTTGGTAAGTTCGTTTTCGGCCATGCACGAGAGGACGTGGGCGTAATGGTGCTGCACACGGGTCAAGGGCAAGCCACGCTGTCGGGCATACTTACTGGAGAGATAATCAGGGTGGGCATCACAAGCGATGCTCTGGGGCTTCAAGTCGTAGAGGCGCTCGCAATCTGCAATGACACGACAGAAGGCTCCGAAAGCCTCTGCCGTCTCCAAGTCTCCAACGTGTTGACTGATAAAGACATCCTGACCCAAGGAGATGGCGATGCTATTCTTGAGATGCGCTCCCACAGCCAGTAGGGGCGACCGGCCGGTCGCCTCTACGAGATGGATCGGCAAGGGCGCATACCCACGAGCGCGGCGCAGTACGAGCTCTCGCCCCATTACGATGCGCACGATGGAATCGTCGACATGGCGAGCAATCGGACGATCATGAACGAGAAAGAGATCCGCGATCTTCCCAAGGCGTGTCAGGGCGTCGCGCTCATCAATGCAGATGGGCTCATCGGAGAGATTGCCGCTGGTGGCGACCACGGGGAAGTCCAATTCGGCCATGAGCAGATGATGCAAGGGCGTATAGGGCAGCATGATGCCAAGATAGGGATTACGCGGGGCGACAGAGGGCGCGAGCTCGGCGCGCTCAGATCGGCGCTTGAGCAGCACAATGGGCGACTCCGGTGAGGTGAGGAGTCGCGCCTCCAACTCTGAGACCTCACAATGAGCCTTGACCCATTGCAGATGGGGATACATGAGAGCCAAGGGTTTTTCCTCGCGGTGCTTGCGCTGGCGCAGGCGCTCTACGGCTTCTTCATGGCGTGCATCTACCATGAGATGAAATCCGCCCAGGCCTTTGACGGCAACAATCTTCCCTTCTTGAATGGCATATGCAGCTTGCAGGAGGGCGTCGTCATGGGAAGCTAAGATCTTGCCCGCGCTATCCCACAGTTCCAAGTGTGGTCCACATTCAGGGCAGGCGTTGGGTTGGGCATGAAAGCGTCTATCCATGGGATTTTCATACTCTGCTTGGCACATGCGGCACATGGGGAACACCTTCATCGTTGTATGGGGGCGGTCATACGGCAGGGTCTCGATGATGCTGAAGCGCGGGCCGCAATTGGTGCAATTGGTGAAGGGGTAGCGAAAGCGGCGATTATTGGGGCCGAAGGTGTCCTGAAGGCAATCTGCACATGTGGCGATGTCCGGCAGGATAAGGACGCTCTTTTCTCCCGAGTCGTCGCTGTGCCGAATCTCAAACGTCTCATAGCCGACGGCCTCGAGAAAGGAAGACTCTAAACTTTGAATGAAGGATCGTGGAGGTCTTTCTCGTTCGATGCGCAGCAGGAATCTCTCTAACTGTTCGCGGCCACCCTCCACTTCGATGAAGACACCTTTGGTGGAATTCTGTACCCAGCCTGTGAGCCCCAAGTCAGTAGCCAGGCGATAGATGAAGGGGCGAAAGCCGACGCCCTGCACGGCACCGCGGATTACAACACGCAAACGTTGCAATTGCTTATCATTCGCCACAACTTACAGGCTACAAAAAGCCTACGTCGTTGACCAGCGCAGGGAGGACAACAGCAAACTACATATGGTCCCGGCACTTGGCGAGTAATCTCTCCCATTCTGTGTCCACGATCTTCTGGATACGCTCGGTGTCCTCTTCACGGAGATGGCTGAAGCGTCCCTGCTGCGTGAAGTACTCACGTGCGGGGATTCCATCAGGCATCACGCTGATTGTGTAATGGGTGCCTTCCTCGATTTCATAGAGAGGGAAGACTTTCGTCTGCACGGCGAGCCGGGCGAGCTTTACCGAAAGCTCGGAAGAGATCTTCCAGCCGGGTGGACAAGGCGATAGCAGATGGATGAACTTCATTCCGCGAATGCTCTTGGCCTTTTCGATCTTGCGTACCAGATCATCGGGATAGGCAATCGACGCCGTCGCGGCATAGGGAATCCTGTGCGCGGCCATAATCCCCATCATGTCCTTCTTGGGTTCGCCCTTGGGAGATAGTTTTGGAGTGGTCGTGGTCCACGCAAGATAAGGCGTTGCAGAGCTTCGTTGAATCCCGGTGTTCATATACGCTTCATTGTCATAGCAGACATAGAGGATGTTTTCGTTGCGTTCAGCAGCACCGGAGAGGGATTGCAGCCCGATATCAAACGTCCCGCCATCGCCGGCCCAAGCCAGCACTGTCGTTTCGGTATCCCCTTGCACGTCCAAGGCGGCTCGCACACCCGAAGCAGCTACAGCTGCTGTCTCGAAAGCCGTATGCAACAGCGGCACCTTAAGCGATGAGTACGGGAAAGGCCCGGCAATGATCGTCCAGCAACAAGCGGGCAGCACGACAATCGTCTTGGGGCCGAGAGCCTTGAGCACATAGCGCATGCCCAGCGTCGCCCCGCACCCCTGGCAACCCAGATGCCCCGAACCCATCAACTCCACTTCGGGCACAGTAAAATTCACGTGGCTCATCGTTTCACCCCAATCCAAACGAGATCTTCTGGTTCATCGTGAGCCTGTGCATACTGAATGATCTCCTGAATCGTGGCAGGCGTGATGTCACGCCCGCCCAGCCCTGCCACAAAGCCGAAGATGGGCACGCCCCGATGATTGTGCAAGGCTGACTTGATCTCTTGAGCGAAGATTCCCCCTGCACCGAAGCTGATGTTGCGATCGATCACGGCCACTTTGCGCGCACCCCGGAGCGCGTGACGGACGGCTTCGGACGGGAAGGGTCGGAAGAGTCGAATCTTCAAAAGTCCAACTCTTTGTCCCTGCTCCCGCAATTCATCGATCACGACGCGAGCTGTGCTGGTCACCGTGCTCGATGTGACAAGTACCAAATCAGCATCTTCTGTGTGATACGGCTCGATGAGTCCGTAGCGACGTCCGAAGAGTTCTCCGTACTCTTCGTCAGCGCGCTCCCACTCCGAGAGCGCTTGTTCCATTGATTGTTGCATCTGGTAGCGCAGCTCCATGTAGGTTTCCGGAGGTGCCAAGCCACCGAAGGCATGGGGGTTGTTTACGTCAAGTCTGTAAAGAGGTCGAAATGGAGGCAGATAGCGATCCACAAGTTCCTGATCGGGAATCTCCACCGGTTCCGCCGTGTGCGAGAGCACGAACGCATCCAGCACCAACATCACGGGAAGAAGAACCTTTTCGGCTACTTTATAGGCACAGATCACGCTATCTAGGACTTCTTGATTGCTCTCACAGTAGAGCTGCATCCAGCCGGTGTCCCTTTGAGAGAGGCTGTCATTCTGATCGGTCCAGACCGACCAGGGTGGTCCCATGGCGCGGTTGACATCGGCCATCACAATCGGCAAGCGGGCACCCGCTGCCCAGTGGAGCATCTCGTGCATCAACGCCAGACCGTGGGAACTGGTTGCCGTGAAAGCCCGTGCTCCTGCGGACGAAGCTCCAATCAGGGCTGCCATGGCTGAGTGCTCCGACTCCACTTTGATGAATCTCGCGCTGAGAGTCCCATTGGCACAGAACTCGCTCAGCAATTCGACGATCTGGGTTTGAGGCGTGATAGGATAGGCGGAGATCACCTGCACCCGGGAGAGCATGGCCCCATACGAGACGGCATGGTTGCCGGTGATCACTTTCTTCGTGCTGGTTGCGATAGCCTTCATCGTTCCTCCTCGACTAAGGAGATCACACCCCGCGGGCACTCTTCGGCACAGATCCCACAGCCCTTGCAGAACTCAGCGTTGACTGCGTATGCGCTATCCACCCGCGAGATGGCCACATCTGGACAGAAGACGCGACAGTTATCGCAGAAGTTGCAGACCCCGCAGGAGAAACAGCGCTGGGCTTCTGCTATGGCCTGCTCTCGGGATATAGCTCCTTTGACTTCCGAAAAGCTTGCTGTTCGGGTGGAGGGGACAAGATGCGGAGCATCGGCTCGTGGCGCGGGCGTGAAATAGTCAGGGTTGAGGTGTTCAAAAGCAATCTCTTCGGTGAGGCTTCGCTTGTCTCTTCTCTTGGGAGGACGGACGTGCCCGTGTTGCAGGTAGAGTTGAATTGCCTTAGCTGCTTGTTTTCCCGATGCGATGGCGTCGATGACGGTGCTCGGTCCGCTTTGAGCATCCCCACCGATGAAGATGCCTTCGCGTTCCAGAAGACCCTTGGGATTATGGATCACAAGCCCAGCACTCGTCTCCATGCTCTCTGAGAGGAATGGGAGTTCAGGCTCCTCGCCGACGGCTTTGAGTACACAGTCGGTCTCGATCACAAATTCGGAGTTCGGAATGGGCACAGGATGCCGCCGCCCGCTCGCATCCGGGGCCCCCAGCTCCACGCGGATGCACTCGACTTCCAATGTGTTGCCCACTCGTCGGATCTGCCGGGGTGCCGCGAGAAAGATAAACTCAATTCCCTCTTGTTCTGCTTCCTCAATCTCTTCCGCAATGGCAGGCATCTCTGCTCGCGTGCGACGATAGACAACGGTGGGATGGGCACCCAGCCGAAGAGCGGTCCTGGCCGCATCCATGGCCGTGTTGCCGCCACCGATGACGATAACTCGCTTGCCAATCTCGATGTCGTGGTCTGCGTTCACCGACCTCAGAAACTCCAAGCCCGTCATGACTCCCGCGTTATCTTCGCCGGGGATCTTAAGCGGACGGCTGTGATGAGCGCCTGTGGCGATAAACAGGGCATCAAAACTCTGCCAGAGCTCTTCCAGTTCGACATGCGAGCTGATCCGCGTCCCAGGCTGGAACTTTACTCCCAACGCGGCAATGTCTTCAATCTCCTTATCGAGAATATCGCGTGGCAAGCGATAGGATGGAATCGCAAGCCGTAGCATTCCACCCGGTTCCCTTGCCGCCTCCAGAACGGTGACGCCCACTCCTTGACGAGCGAGAAAATACGCACACGCAAGCCCAGCCGGCCCGCTGCCTACCACGGCCACTCGCTCGGATCTTGGCTCTCTCTGGTGAGTCTCAGGCCGTAGATCCAAACACGCGTCGGCAATGAACCGTTCCAGGGCCTGAATCGAAACGGCTCCATCAAAGTGCTCGCGATTGCAGGCAGCCTCGCACGGATGGTAACAGACCCGGCCACAGATTCCCGGCAGTGGGTTCTCTGCTCGGATCAGTCTCCAAGCATCGATGAACTGGCCCTCAGCAGCGAGGGTCAGCACGCGAGGCCAGTCTGTGCCCGCGGGACAGCTTACGCGACACGGGGCGAGCTTCTCCAGATAGACAGGCTTCAAGTAGCGCCAGCCGCCGGTCTTGTTGAACCCCATATCGTTCAGGGAGATGGCCATCGGTGGCATCTCTCGCGCGCTCTGAAAGACAACTTGTTTGCTCATTGTCTCTACCTCCCTGCTGCCGCTCCTTCCCTGAGTGCGATCCGGACCTGGTTGTAGGCCGCGTGCGCCGCCGCGCTGTTCTCTTGAGGGCGAATCGGCACTCCTTCAGAGATGGCCTCGATCACAGCTTCCACACCCACCAGCCCGGTGACGCGCGCAAACGCTCCTAGAATCGCTGTGTTCACGATGGGGTTGGTTCGCGATCCCAATCGGTGTTGCACCGCGATGGCACTGGCATCGACGGTGGCAACTCGCCAGCCGCCCTGAATGAAAGCGGAGAACGACTCTGGCTCACGGTCACTGTTGATGAGAATCCAGCCTCCGGGCTTTAGTCCTGCCGTGACCTCCACGACGGGGAGAAGCGTGGGTTCTAGAACGATGACGTGGTCGGGTTGATAGATCTGACAGCGAAGCCGAATGGGAGCCGAATCGATGCGAAGAAAAGCCATCACAGGTGCGCCGCGCCGTTCCACGCCGAAGGCCGGAAATGCTTGGACGAACTGGCCCTCCTTAAATGAAGCCACTGCCAACAGTTCTGAAGCTACCACGGCTCCTTGGCCGCCACGCCCATGGAAGCGAATCTCAATCATCCTGCACTCCCTTTCGGCCAATTGCGTTCGTTTCATCGTATCCGTGCCTAGCATGGAAAAACCATGATCTAGGCTAGCCCCATGGATGATCTTCGTCATTTTACATCGCTATACGCAACACATACAATACAGACACGTATGAAGATCGTTATATCTGGCAAGGGTGGTGTGGGCAAGACAACCGTGTGTGCACTCCTTGCCAAAGAGGCGGCGAGCAAGGGCTATCACGTGCTGGCTGTGGATGCTGATCCCAGCCCCACGCTGGCAGCGACCTTGGGAGTCTGTCAGGAACCCACGCCGCTCATCGAGTTCCGCGATCTGATTGAGGAACGCTTAGGCTCACTCGAGGGGTTCCTCCGGCTCAACCCGAAAGTGGACGACATCCCGGAGCGGTTTGCCATGGAGAAGGACGGAGTCAAGATCCTCGTCATGGGATCGATTCAGCAGGGTGGAGAAGGATGTGCCTGCCCTCAGAACACGTTCCTAAAGAGCCTCCTACAGCATATAGCTTTCGAGCGGGAGGATTGGGTCTTCATGGATCTGGAGGCCGGTTTGGAGCCCTTAGGCCGGGCCACCGTGCGTGGCTTCGATGTGCTACTCGTGGTCGTAGAGCCAGATAGCCGCAGTCTCACCACGGCCGGCCGAATCCACAACTTGGCTCATGACCTGGGGCTAACACACATCTATGCCATAAACAACAAGATTCGGGAAGCGGCGGATGTAGCGTTCGTTGAAGATCGGCTGCCTCGAGGAGTCACCTTACTCGGTGCCCTGCCCTATAGCGAACCGATTCGCCGAGCTGGCCGTGATGGGTCACTCCATAAGGACCCACTGGTTCAACAAGAAATCAGAAGAATCCTGGAGCAGCTGGAAGCTTCACACGGCATGGAGAGAGTTTCAGCCTAGCCAAGAAAGGAACGGAACATGGAGCGACTCTTCTGTGACCCACGAAAGTGCGTGGGCTGCCATTCGTGCGAACTGGCCTGCGCGCTGGAGCATACCCCCTCCAAAGATCTATTCCGGGCCGTCCTCACCGGGGAGTCGGGTCCGCCGCGTCGGCGCGTCCAGACGGTAGGGGACCGGCCCTATCGGGTAGCGATTGGTGGCGTTGTTCTCTCACTGGGCTGCCATCACTGCGATCCTGCCCCTTGTGTCGATGCGTGCATCGCTGGGGCGATGCATAAAGAAAACGGCGAGACGATCTGCGATCTGGACAAGTGCGTAGGTTGCTGGATGTGCGTGATGAGCTGCCCGTATGGGGCCATCACGCCTCACGTCAAAGCACTGAAGTGTGATCTCTGCCCCGATCGTCGAGACAAGACCGGGCGATCTCGCTACGCTTGCATCGAGGCCTGCCCTACGGAGGCCCTCTTTGCCGGGACGTTTGAAGCATTCGAGAAGACCCTATCTCAGCCAATTGTTCAGGGGGTGGCCCGATGAGATACGTCATCATCGGTGCTTCCGCGGCAGGAGTCAGTGCGGCAGAGACGCTGCGAAAGCATGAGCCCGCTGCTGAGATCGTCATGATCTCCGATGAACAACTCATATATTCCAAGCCGCTTCTCTCGTACTACTTGGCCGGGAAGCTAAAGGAAGAGCAACTGCTCTGGCGCGCGCCGGATTTCTTCGAGCGCAACCAGATTGAAGCGTTGCTGGGAGTCCGCGCCAGCGAATTAGCACCCCAGCAGAGCAAAGTTGTGCTCAAAGATGGCCGCGAGGTTTCGTACGATAGGCTTCTCTTGGCAAACGGGGCTTCTCCGAGATTTGCGGCGCTCGAAGGCCGCGAGAAGGCCGGGCTTTTTGGTCTGCGCAAGCTCGAAGATGCGAGGAGCATTTTGGCGCTACTGGCACGATCCCGGCGGGCGGTCGTGCTCGGCGGGGGCTTAGTCGGTCTTAAGGTCGCGGCGGCTCTCAAAGAGCGGGGTGTTGAAGTGACTGTCTTGGTGGATTCGCCTCATGTCCTCTCGCAAATGCTTGACGAGACCTCTGCGCGTATCTTCGAAACAGTGTTCGAGCAGAACGGTGTGCGCATCTTGTGCAAAGCTCGGCCAGTAGCGCTTACCGGAGGCGAGCGGGTTACCGGTGTCAAGCTAGCATCTGGCGAAGAATACCCGGCAGATCTGGTCGTTGCCGGTAAGGGCGTGGATGCTAACCTCGATCTGGCCAAAAGTGCTGGCATCGCCTGCGATTATGCGATCTTGGTGGATGAGTATTGCCGCACGAATGTCGAGAATATCTACGCAGCGGGTGACGTGGCGCAAACGCGCGATGTGCTTCGGGGTGAACCGTGGGTGAACGCGCTCTGGCCCTGTGCCGTCGAGCAAGGGCGCATCGCTGCTCTCAACATGTTAGGTCAGAAGACGGCGTATCGGGGTTCCATGCGCATGAACAGCGTCCAGTTCTTTGAGTTGCCTGTGATCTCAGCGGGATTGGCTGTCTTGACGCCGGGCCCGCTGGGAGGGCGATCCGGCGAGCATGACAAGACGATCGAGACGCGACCCGCTCCAGCAGTCTACCGCAAGATCTTCTTAAAAGACGACACCATCGTGGGGTTCGTCCTCATCGGCGGTGAGCGGGACCTGGAAGCCGCAGGACTGCTGCGCATCTTGATGGAGCGTCGCATGGGGGTCGCAGGAATGGAGGAGGAGTTACTGGAGATAGGACCGGACCTGGGGCGCTTATTGCCACGGATCGTGCAAGACCGTGAGCGATTCGTCGAGCGAGAATTTCAAGAACTCATCCAAACGGTGAAGGTGGGGGTGTGACGATATGTCAAAAATCATCGCGTCGGCGGCCATCCGCGGTGCACAACACTACTTCTCGGAGGCGGAGACCCAACTCAAACAAGCCATAGCGACCTACAAACCGGAGAAGAAGATCGCCTTTCCCAACACGGCGTATCATTTGCCTCTCATTTTTGCACTCACAGGACTTAAGGTCGAGACTCTTAAAGACTGTGAAGAAGCATTGAACCATGCCCGCTCTTTGCTTCCGCCATTGCCGGCGGATTCCCTGTGGCTGCCGTATTTGGGTGATGCACTGGATGCGGGCATTGCCACACTGATCGCGGAAGAGATCATTGAAGCGCTCAAGTATCTCGACCCGAGCTACAAGCCGGATCCGCCGTGGCTGGGCTTCACGGACGACTCGATCCTGAGAACTCAGGGAATTAAGTTGGTAGATGGGAGGATGCCGGGCTTCGCGGCCTGCGTGGGGGCGCTTCCCACCAATGGAGACGCTGTGGAACTGATTCGAGCCCTGCAGGAGCGAAGCATTCTTGTCTTCATTGCAGGCAGCTCCAATGGGCGCTCGATGGCCGAGCAATTGAACGAGGAGGGCATCGAGTTGGGCTGGGACACCTACGTCGTCCCCTATGGCAAGGAGATGAGCGCTGCAGTCTATGCTCTCAATTTCGCCGCTCGTGCGGCCATGACCTTCGGCGGGATCAAACCCGGCAGCTTTGAAGCGGCAAGAAAAATCTTGCTCTACAACAAAGAGCGCGTCTTTGCGTTTGTGCTCGCACTGGGAGCTGACCCGAACGTCAATGGGAACGGCCAGCTGCTAACGGACGAGAAATATGCGACGGCTGCGGGTGCGATCAACTTTGGCTTTCCTGTCATTGCCGATGTGAACATTCCTCAGATCCTTCCCCGAGGCATCTGCACGTATGAGCACGTCGTCTCGGGAGTCTCGCTGGACAAGATCATCCAGAAGGCCGTCGAGGTGCGTGGCCTCAAACTCAAGCTGGCTCAGATTCCCATTCCGGTGCCCTACGGCGCAGGCTTCGAGGGCGAGCGCGTGCGCAAGGAGAATCTCTATGTCGAGTTCGGAGGCAAGTACAGCACAGCGTTTGAGCTCCTGCGAGCGCGACCGATGGATGAAGTGGAAGATGGGAAGATCGAACTCATCGGACCCGATTTGGATCAAGCCGAAGAAGGTGGGGCCATGCCCCTAGCCGTACTGGTCGATGTTGCTGGGCGCAACCTCAAGGCGGACTTTGAGCCCGTGCTGGAGAGAAGAATCCATCACTTCATCAGTTGCATCAATGGTGTGATGCACATCGGACAGCGAGACATCCCCTGGGTGCGCCTGAGCAAAGAAGCGTACGAGAAAGGCTTTCGCTTGAAGCATTACGGCGAAGTCCTCGTTGCCAAATTCAAAGACGACTTTGGTGCCATCGTCGACAAAGTGCAGGTGAAGCTCGTGACAGATCAGGCACAAGTCGATCAACTGCTGAAAGAAGCGCGAGAGATCTACCGACAACGCGACGAGCGCGTCATGGGTATGAAGGACGAAGACGTAGATACCTTCTACAGCTGCATCTTGTGTCAGAGCTACGCGCCCAATCACGTCTGCATCGTGACGCCTCAACGCTTGGGCCTTTGTGGTGCGTATACCTGGCTCGACTGCGGCGCGTCCTACGAGATGGACCCGCACGGCCCCAACAAGCCGGTCACTAAGGGCATCTGTCTCGATCCTGTCTTAGGGGAGTGGCAAGGGGTCAACGAGTACGTGCGCGTTGCCTCCAACGGCAATCTCGAAAGGGTCTCGATGTACTCGATCATGCAGGACCCCCAAACGTCGTGCGTTGTTGGGGAGACCGAACTGATCATCGACGGCGTTCCCACACCCCTTGGGGAGTTCATCGAGCAGCACCGGGGGGGCGAGCGCTACAGAGATTCAGCGGCCTTGACGCTGCGCGAAGGCAAAGCCCGCCTGGAGCCGCTGGTAGCTCTGCAGCGCTTCGATGCTCCTGAGGAACTGATTCGATTAGAAACGAAGTCCGGTGCTCAGCTGGTCTTGACGAAAGATCACGAGCTGGCAGTCGATCGGCCGGACGGCATGCGATGGGTTCGCGCGGACCAAATCAAAGCGGGCGAGCGCCTGATCGCGCTCAAGCACTTGCGTCTGCCGGGACAGCTTCCCGCCGTGGTTGAGCTTTTGCCTAAGGACTTCCGATCTCGGAGGCAGCTGCCGAAGTCTTTAAGCCCTGAACTCTTCTATCTGCTGGGCTTGATCGCCAGTGACGGCTGCATCACACCGCGCGGCCGCTATGAGCGCATCATCCATTTCGTCAACACTGATGAAGAGCTTGTCCAGCAATTCACCGGGATTCATAAAGAGCTCTTCCCCGACTGCCATCTGGCGAGAAAGGTCAAATCGGCCAAGCCGACGACGCTGCGGGGACGCACGATCAAGCCTACTAGGCCCTGCTTCCAGCTTTCTAGCAACAATTCAGTGTTGGGTTTGCTGGCAGAGCGCTTGGGGCTTCGCGTCGGTAGTCAAGGGCACTGGGAGCTGGGACGGCTGGCGAGCTTACCGGAGGCTCACATCGCAGCCTTCTTGGCAGGGGTCTTCGACGGCGACGGCAGCGTCCGCTTACGTCAATATGCGGGAAAGTGGGACATTGCTGAGGGGTATGTGTGCATCGCCGACGAGCGGGCCGCGCGCCATCTGCAGCTCCTGTTGCGGCGGCTGGGCATTATAGGAAACCTCAACAAATCGGGATCGGTCTGGAAGATCGTGATGCACGGGGCGAATCTCCGAAAGTTCGCTGAGGTCATCCCGGCCAAGCACCCGGAGAAGCAGGCGGTCTTGGCGAGCGTTCGTCAGCTGCCGGGCAACGGCAGGCTCGACAAGACGCAAGAAGAAGTGCTGCCGTATTATGTGGGGCAGGCCTTGGCCCAGCTGCCCGCCTGCCACGAGGTTCTTAGCCCCAGCACGCTCTATTACTACCAGTCAGGCCGCTCGCGACCTGTAGCAGCCAATGTCCAGAAAGTGCTCGAAGCTGCTCCGGAGACTGGGCTGCTACGAGCCGCTCTGGAGACAGACTACTTCCTGGACACCGTGGTGACAGTGGAGACGGTGAGCAACACTGGGAAAGATCGCTATGAGCGCGTCTATTGCTTGACTCTTGCTGACATCCACTGCTTCTTCGCCAACACCATCCTGATCAAGAACTGCGGGTGCTTCGAGTGCATCGTTGCTGTGTTGCCTGAGACCAACGGGGTGATGGTCGCCAGCCGCGAATATCAGGGTGAGACGCCCATCGGCATGACCTTCTCGACGATGGCCGGCGAGGTCGGCGGCGGGGTGCAGACGCCGGGCTTTTTGGGCGTGGGCAAGCTCTATCTGACGAGCGAAAAATTTATCAGCGCTGAGGGCGGGATCAGGAGATTAGTGTGGATGCCTAGCGAGCTTAAAGAAGAGATCAAAGAGAGACTCCAAAAGCGCTTGGAGGAGATCGGGATGCCCGAACTCTTCGACAAGATCGCCACTGAAAAAGACGCCACGACGACGGACGAGTTGATGGCATTCTTGCAGAAAGTGGGACACCCGGTGCTCGAGATGGAAGCGATCATCGCCTAAAGGAGCTTGTGATGGCCAAACTCACGGGAATAGAGATCTATAAACACCTGCCCAAGACTAACTGTGGTGACTGTAATTTCCCTACGTGTATGGCCTTCGCCATGCAAGTGGCCGCCAAGAAAGTGGGTCTCGAGCAGTGCCCACATGTCTCAGCCGAGGCGAAAGCGGCCCTTTCCGAAGCCCAAGCCCCACCGATGCGTGTGGTCACGATCGGGGCGGGAGATCGTGCGCTCAAAGTCGGCGGCGAGACGGTGTTGTTCCGACACGACGAGAAATTCCATCGCCCGACGGTCATTGCCATTCGCGTGCGGGATGATCTGCCGGAAGCGGAGCTGGCTCAGCGTATCGAGAAGATCAATCAGATCCAGTTCGTGCGCGTCGGACAGAAGATCGCCGTCAATGCCATCGCCGTCGAGCAAACGAACAGTGGGAAGTTTGTGCCCTCCGTGAAGCTTGTCAGCGAAAGATCCCCACTCGTGCTCATCTTGATCAGCTCTGATCCTCGGGCTCTCACGGCTGCTCTTGAGATCTGTGCGGATCGACGCCCATTGATCCACGCGGCGACAAAAGAGAACTGTAAAGAACTGGCAGCGCTGGCAAAGCAGTTCAACTGCCCGTTGGCCGTCCGTGCCACATCTCTTGAAGAGCTGGCTGAACTTACTCACGAGATGAAAGCCTCAGGCGTCGAGGATCTCGTCCTGGACCCGAACGTACAGGGAATGGCTGAGGGACTGACCAAACTGACACAACTCCGTCGTCTGGCCCTAGAGAAGACGTTTAGACCCTTAGGATTTCCCACCATGACGATCGTTCCTGGCAGTGACCCGTTCATGGATACGGCTCAGGCGGCGGCGTACATCTGCAAGTACGCCAGCATCATCGTGATGGATGGCTGCGAACGCTGGCAGCTGTTGCCCATTTTGACAGCGCGCCAGAACATCTACACCGACCCGCAAGTGCCCAACGCTGTCGAGGCCAAGCTCTACAAAGTGGGCGAGCCAGGATCTCAATCACCCGTACTGGTTACCACAAACTTCGCGCTCACCTACTTCACCGTCGAAGGCGAAGTGGAGAACAGCCGCGTCCCGGCCTACATCGCCGTGGTGGATACCGGGGGATTGGGTGTGCTCAATGCCTACGCAGACGACAAGCTCACAGCGGAGGGAATCGTCAAGACCGTCAAGGCCTCTGGAATCATGGATCAAGTTTCCCATAAGAAACTCGTCATCCCCGGATTAGTCGCCGTGCTCAAGGGCGAGATCGAGGACGAAGGAGGCTGGGAAGTGTTAGTTGGTCCGGAGGAAGCAGCGGGCTTGCCCGCCTACTTGCGAAACGATTGGAAAGCGTAAAGGCAGGGGACTCGAGATGCCCAAAGTCGTCTTTCACCCAGATGACGTGAGCGTCGAAGTCGAGCGCGGGGTGACGCTGCAAGCCGCCGCGAAGGCAGCCGGTGTTGAGCTGGCCAGCATCTGCGGCGGGGATGGCATCTGCGGTCGCTGCCGAGTGATCGTGCGAGACGGCAACATCCAGGCTTCTCCCACTACCTTGCTCAGCCGCGACGAGATCCAAAGAGGGTATGTACTCGCGTGCCAGACGAAGATCACCGGAGACGTCGAAATCGAAGTGCCCCCAGAAACACGCACGGAAGAGGGGCAGATTCTCATCGACATCGACGCCCAACGCTTCCGGGCCCTCTATCAGGAGGAGAAGATCTCTTTTCGGCATGAGCCCTTGGTGCAAAAGCTCTACGCGGAGTTGCCTCGGCCCACGCTGCAAGATAATCTGGCGGACCACCAGCGGCTCTACCGCGAAATCCGCCGCCACAAGAACTACCAGATCATGCAGACGGGCCTCAAGGTCTTACAGACTCATCCCAAGCTCTTTCGCACGAGTCGCTGGAAGATCACGGCTACCCTGGGTATGCGCGGCGGGACCATCGAAGTGCTCCAAGTCGAGGGCGGCAATACCGCAGAGCGCAACTACGGCATCGCCGTGGACGTGGGAACTTCCACCGTCGTCGCTCACTTGCTCGATCTGAATACGGGCAAGACGGTGGATGCCGAAGCCATGTACAACTCACAGCGTGCGTACGGCGAAGAAGTGACACGGCGCATCATCTATGCAGAACGCGGCGGACTGGACCAGCTGCAAAAGACAGTCGTCAACGATATCAACAACTTGATCACGGCACTTGTGGCGCGCAACCAGATTGCACAACACGACTGTCTCACGGTTCTTTGCGCCGGCAACACGACGATGATGCATCTCGTATTGGGTCTGGACCCCACCTACATCCGCCGCGATCCCTACGTTTCCTGTTCGACGGCGCCTCCGCCGGTGCGAGCGGCCGAAGTGGGAATTCAGATCAACCCTCGCGGGCTTCTGTACTGCCTGCCGGCCATCGGGGGCTGGGTGGGCGGAGATGTGACTGGTGGGATTCTGGCGACGGGACTTCACGAGTCGGATGAGACCGTGATGCTGATCGATGTCGGCACCAACGGAGAGATCGTCATCGGCAATAGAGAGTGGATGGTGGCCTGTTCGGCCTCCGCCGGTCCGGCCTTTGAGGGCTCGGGAGTGCAGTGCGGCATGAAAGCAAGCCGCGGCGCGATTGAGCGCGTACAGATCTCATCGGACGGAAACGTGCTCTATAAGAGTGTGGGCAACGTCAAACCCAAAGGCATCTGTGGCTCGGGGCTCATCGATCTGGTCGCGGCGCTTTTCACAGCTGATCTCATTGATCGGTCCGGAGCGCTGCAGCCGGAAGCCAGCCCCAGAGTCCGTGAGCGCAACGGCTTGCTCGAGTTCGTTGTCGTTCCCACCCAGCGCTCTGGCACCGGCAAGGATATCGTCATCACTCAAGCCGACATCGAGAATCTACTGAGTGCCAAAGCCGCCATCTACGCCGGGGCACACATCTTAATCAAATCGCTCGATCTCGACTTCAACGATATCGAAAGAGTCTTTTTAGCCGGAGGCTTCGGGAACTATCTGGACCGCGAGAAGGCGATCACGATTGGCCTGATTCCCGATCTACCCCTGGAAAAGATTCGATTTGTCGGTAACACGTCCATCATCGGGGCCAAACTGGCGCTGCTCTCTCAAGAAGCGTTCGAGCGCAGCTACGAGATCGCGAGGAACGTGACGTATTATGATCTCATTAGCTTTCCGCACTATTACGAGGAGTTTCTCGCGGCGAAATTCCTGCCGCATACGGAGCTGGAACGTTTTCCATCTGTGCAGGAGAGACTGAAATCAAAAGCGAGGATCTTCTAGATGGCTTTCACCATTGGGGTTGCCGGTAAAGGCGGCGTGGGGAAGACGACCCTGGCAGGTTTGATCGCACGATTGCTGTTGGAGCGCGGCGATGGGCCCGTTTTGGCGATTGACGCCGATCCCAACACCAACTTTCATCAAGTTCTGGGGCTCCACGTGGAACAGACCATCGGCGAACTGCGCGAAGAGACTCTCAAGAAAATAAAAGACTTACCAGCTGGCATCTCCAAGGATCAGTATCTCGAGTACGGCCTGCACCAGTGTCTCGTCGAGGACAATGGCATCGATCTATTGGCCATGGGACGAGGCGAGGGTCCCTTCTGCTACTGTGCCGTCAACCACGTACTGCGACGCTACATGGATCTTCTGGCCAAGAACTACAAGTACATCGTCATGGACAACGAGGCTGGCCTGGAACATCTCTCACGACGAACCACACAAGATGTTGATGTCTTGCTCATAGTGAGCGAATGCTTTCCCGTGGCACTTCAGGCTGCCGCCAGAATCAGCAAGATCGCCGATGAACTCAAATTACGCATCGGTCAGAGATTCCTCGTGCTAAACCATGTGAACGACGGAACCCTGTCTGGGCCGGCCCAGGAAGCTCTACAAGAGAGCATTGGGCAGGCGGGGCTCATGCTCATCGGGGAGATCCCCCGCGATGAGGCGATTCGGCGCCTCAGCGTGGAAGGCAAACCGCTGAGCGAACTACCCGCCTCCTCGCCGGCCAAGTCAGCCGTGAAGGCGATTCTTGAAAGAGTGCTGGAGAAAGGAGGCCCCTGATGCCGGTAGCCATTCCCGATGTGAAGAAGACTTGGACGAACGCGATCAACGTGGTGACACTGGGGGCCACGCGCGAAGAGGGGGGGACCCGCACGTCGAAGGTGACGGTAGGCGGCGCGACTTCGCTCTCCTTCCATCATTTTGAGGGCACGATGCCCCACCCACCTGCGATCGCCATGGAGGTCTGGGATATTGCCCCCACCGACTGGCCCCAGATTCTGACAGAACCCTTCGCGGATGTGCTGAACGACCCCGGGCTCTGGGCCAAAAAGTGCGTCGAGCAGTACGGTGCCGAGTTGATCTGTCTGCGTCTTATGGGGTGTGATCCCATTCGTGGCAATCGCGGCCCTCAAGAGGCCGTGCCAGCGGTGAAGCGAGTACTCGCGTCCGTGGGTGTGCCACTCATCATTTGGGGTACGGGCAACGATGAGAAAGATAATGAGATCTTCCCCGCTGTGGCGGAAGCCGCAGCGGGTGAGAATTGCTTATTAGGCACGATCACGGAAGACAACTACAAGACGCTCGTTGCCGTCTGCACGGCGTACAAACATAAGCTGATCGCCGAGTCGCCTTGTGATGTCAACATTGCGAAGCAAGTGAACATCCTTGCCACAGATATGGGCTTCAAGCCGGAAGACATAGTGATCTATCCCACGAGCGCGGCATTGGGCTATGGACTCGAATACGTCTATTCCATCATGGAGCGGGCCAGGCTCGCGGCGTTACGCGGCGACAAGATGCTCTCGCAACCCATGATCTGTGATATTGGCATTGAGACATGGGGCGTGAAAGAAGCCAAGGCAAGTGAGCAAGAACTGCCCGAATGGGGTGAGCAGAAGGAGCGCGCGCCGCTGTGGGAAGCGACAACGGCATACATCTATTTGCTGACGGGGGCAGATCTTCTTGTGCTGCGCCATCCACGGGCTGTCGCCAGCGTGCGGCAAGCGATCCAGCAACTCATGGGAGCCGGAGGCGGTTAGCATGATCCTCATTGGCGAGCGAATCAACGGCTCTTTCAAAGACGTCGGGGCTGCCATCAAAGAGAGGAACAAAGAACCCATTCAAGACTGGGCAAAGAAGCAGACCGAAGCGGGAGCGGATTATCTCGATGTCAACTTGGGCGCGGTATCGAAGAATCCCGCTGACTTCGCCTGGCTCATTCAGACCGTTTGTGAAGCTGTGCCCACGCCGCTTTCGATCGATTCGCTCAAGCTCGATCTGGTGCGCGCGGGACTGGAAGCTTATAGAGAATTCGGAGGCAGGCGACCTGTCATTATCAACAGCACGACCGCCGAAGAGAGCAAACTGATGCCGTTAGTCGAGTTGGCGGTTCAGTACAACTCAGGTCTCATTGGCGTCGTGATGGATGAGCGTGGCAGCCCGCAAGATATTGACCGACGAGTTGAGCTGGGAGCGAAGATCTTTGCCATCGCGAGCGAAGCGGGTCTACCTCCGGAACGAGTCTATCTCGACCCCATCGTCATGCCGGTCAAGTTTATGCAAGAGCAGGGCAAGAACGTCCTAGAAGCCATAAGGCAGTTCGCGATGATCTCCGACCCTCCGCCGCATATCTCTATCGGGCTCAGTAATATCTGCTCCAAAGCCCAAGAACGCTCGCTCATCACTCGGACGTTTCTCGTCATGGCCATGGCGGCTGGCTGCGATGCCGCAATCTGCAATGTGATGGACGCGGAACTCGTAAACGCTGTAGCCACAGCGGAGTTGATTCTCAACAAAGAAATATACAGCGACAGCTACTTGAAGGCATATCGAAAGCGGGGCTGAAATGAGACTTACAGGTGTACATCTGCTCCTGACGTACGAGTGCAATCTCGAGTGCGATCATTGCTTCGTCTGGGGCAGTCCCTGGCAACGTGGCACGATGACTCTCAAGACCATCCGTGAGATCCTACAGCAAGCTAAGGATCTTGGAACGGTAGAGTGGATCTACTTTGAGGGTGGCGAACCCTTTCTCTACTACGCCACTCTGCTCAAAGGGGTGCAAGTGGCTGCACGCCTGGGCTTTCAAGTGGGGATCGTATCGAATGGCTACTGGGCCACCGATGCGCAAGATGCTCTAGAGTGGCTAAGACCCTTCGCGGGTCTTGTGCAAGACTTATCGATCAGTAGCGACCTCTATCACTGGAAGGAGAGCCTCAGCCAGCAAGCCAAGCACATCTGCTCCGCGGCGGGAAAGCTAGACATCCCCATGCAAATCCTCCACATCGCGGCACCCGAAGTCGCGGATGCCCCATCCGCGGTGGGACAACTTCCGCCGGGTACGTCGAAGGTCATGTATCGTGGGCGTGCGGCAGAGAAGTTGGCAAACAAGACTCCACGCCGACCTTGGACAGAGTTCACGGCTTGTACGCATGAGGACCTCCGTGAGCCAGGGCGGGTACACATCGACCCCTTTGGGAATGTCCACATCTGCCAGGGGATCGCGCTGGGTAACGTCTACCAAACACCGCTGAGGAGCATGTGCAGGAAGTACGATCCGGATACTCACCCGATTGCCGGTCCGTTGCTTTCGGGCGGTCCCGCAGAGCTTGTGCGCCGCTACAAGCTGGCTCACGAAGCACGATGTGCCGATTCATGCCATCTGTGCTATGAGGCCCGTCGGGCTCTGCGCAGTCGCTTTCCGGATGTCCTAAAACCGGATCAGATGTATGGAGTGGTGCCGTGAACGTGCTAGGTACAGCAGTCGAAAGACTCGCGTTGACCATCTTGGGGAAGGGGGAGTCATGAAAGAAAAAAGCGTAGATCGAGCCTCACAAGAGATGCTCGAGCACGCAAAGCAAGAGCATCTGGAGACAGCTTGGGATCGCTGGGAACTTCAACAACCCCAGTGCGGCTTCGGACAACTGGGTTTATGTTGCCGGATCTGCAATATGGGTCCGTGTCGCATTGACCCGTTTGGGAGCGGACCCAAGCGCGGCGTATGTGGTGCTGACGCCGATACGTTCGTTGCTCGCCATCTAACCCGCATGATCGCTGCCGGGACGGCAGCGCACTCGGACCACGGGCGCGATGTGGCACATACGCTGCTGCTGGCTGCGGAGGGCCATCGCGGCTATCGCATCAAAGATCCACGGAAGCTGCGTAAAGTCGCTGCCGAGTTTGGCATTGGGGCAGACACGAAGAGCGATGCAGAGATTGCCAAGGCGTTGGCAGAAAAGGCGTTGGCGGAGTTCGGCCAACAAGAGGGAGAACTGACACTAACTCGACGTGCTCCCAAGGCGCGGCAAGAGCTCTGGCGCAAGCTAGGAATCATGCCGCGCGGGATCGACCGCGAAGTCGTGGAGATGATGCACCGCACGACGATGGGGGTAGACACAGATTATAAGAACATCTTGCTCCAAGGCATGAGGACATCGTTGGCTGATGGCTGGGGTGGCTCGATGCTCGCCACAGACATTCAAGACATTCTCTTTGGGACTCCAATGCCTCTACGTTCCCGCGTGAATCTGGGAGTGCTAAAGAAGGACGAGGTCAACGTCGTCGTTCATGGCCACGAACCCATCTTGTCAGAGATGCTCGTGGTAGCCAGCCGTGACCCAGAGCTGGTGAAGTTAGCTCAGCAAAAGGGCGCTCGCGGAATCAATATCACCGGCATCTGCTGCACGGCCAATGAGATTCTCATGCGCCACGGCATCCCGATTGCAGGCAACTTCTTGCAGCAGGAGCTGGCACTGGCCACGGGAGCCGTGGATGCCATGATTGTGGACGTGCAATGTGTCATGCCCGCTCTGGCGAGTCTCGCTCAGTGCTTCCACACAAAGCTCATTGCCACCTCACCCAAGGCGAAATTCCCCAATACAGACTTTGTGGAGTTCCGCGAGGAACGCGCCATTGAGGCAGCGAAAGAGATCATCCAGCGCGCGATAGAGAACTACCCGAATCGCGAGCCGCGTCGCATGCAGATCCCGGATGCCTCGATGGATCTGATCGCTGGCTTCACTTCTGAGTCTGTATTTCGATTCTTAGGCGGACGCTATCGAGCTACCTACCGGCCGCTTAACGATGCCATCATGGACGGGAGGCTCCGCGGAGCCGTCGGCGTCGTCGGCTGCAACAACCCCAATATCACCCATGACTGGGGGCACCTGACGCTCACCAAAGAACTCCTGAAGAACGATGTACTAGTCGTGTCAAGTGGCTGCTCAGCCATCGCGGATGCCAAGTTCGGCCTGCTTAGGCCGGAGGCGGCCCACAATTACGCCGGACCCGGCTTGCGTGAGATCTGCGAGACGGTAGGCATACCGCCGGTGCTCCACGTGGGAGCCTGCGTGGATAACTCACGCATCTTGACGACGCTGATTGAGATCGTGGG
The DNA here is from genome assembly GCA_037442925.1 of Candidatus Fraserbacteria bacterium. Classification (GTDB taxonomy): domain Bacteria; phylum Bipolaricaulota; class Bipolaricaulia; order RBG-16-55-9; family RBG-16-55-9; genus RBG-16-55-9. The sequence goes on from JBBIPG010000002.1 coordinate 61,089, forward strand.
TGAGGGTGGCTTAGGAGACGACTTCGCGAAACTGCCTGTGGCGGGATCTGCACCTGAGTGGATGAGCGAAAAGGCCGTGGCCATCGGGTTCTATTTCGTCGCTTCCGGAGCTCTGGTGCACTTTGGGACACCCCAGCCGATCTACGGCAGCAAGAACGTGACAGAGTTCTTGACGAAAGATGTCGAGACGCTTGTGGGTGGCAAGTTCGCCTTCGAGCCTGATCCACAAAAGGCGGCCAAACTGATCCTCGAGCATCTAGATCGCAAGCGGGCCGACTTGAAGCTTCGAGAACCGATGTATACTCCTGTGTACGCGTAGCTATGAAGCCCAACCCGACATGGGAGAAGAGCCTGGAGCCGCAGATCCAGCGGGCGCGGGAGGAACTGCGCCGCCGCGACCCCCACATAATAGCCGATCTCAGTGGGGGGGAGTACATTGAGAGTACATCAGGCAGCGGCGAGATGCGTCTGCAATTCTTTGGGCGCATCTACAAGATCGACTGGCCGGAGTTGGAGACTGTGGATCCCCAAGGACGCCCTTGCTCGAATCCCATGCAAGCATCGCTCTTGCAGTATCTTCTTCTGGCTGACGGGTCGCCGCTTGCGGACCAGTGGGTTTCGCTGCGAGAGCTGCCCAATGGGGCCTTCTACGAGCGAGCCTTTCAGAGCTATTCTGGAAATCTGGTTGCACGTACGTTCAAGAGCGACGTGCAAGCCTTTCGCAATGCCGCGCTCAAGCTGGGCGGTGAGCTCCTATCGCTCGGAGATGCTTCGTTTCGCTTCTGGGCGCTTCCCAAGATCCCGCTGGCTCTTGTCTACTGGTCCGGTGGCGATGAATTCCCCGCAAGTGCACAAGTCTTGTTTGACGCTTCTGCAGGACACTATCACCACTTGGAGATGCTGGCACATCTGGGGGCGTTGCTCTGCGATAGGGTCATCGCGGCGCACGAAGCGTGCTAGGAGAGATCGTCACGATGGGCAAGAAGAAGTAGGTATTACGCCAATGAATCTCGATTTCTACGCACCAGATTTGCGAGAGCAGTTGGGCAAACTTGACCGAGAGAAGACGTATGTCGTCTACTGTCGAACGGGAAATCGCTCTGCGCAGACTGTGGCCCTGATGAAGGAGTTGGAGTTCCGCCGGATCTATAACTTAGAGAGCGGGATTGTGGCATGGCAGAGTGAGGGCCTACCACTCAAGTAAGCGAGGGGAGGGAGTTCTATGCGAGACGTTGTGATCGTTGGAGCCGCCCGCTGCGCCGTAGGCAGAGCGGTCAAGGGCATCTTGAGAAATACGCGGCCAGATGAGATGGCGGCGGAAGTGTTGAAGGGTTTGATTCAAAAGACGGGCGTTAACCCCGCCGAACTCGATGACCTTCGTCTGGGTTGTGCTATACCGGAGGCAGAGCAGGGCCTTAACGTCGCCCGCATCACACAGTTTTTGGCCAAGATTCCCGAGAGGGTTCCCGCCTGCACGATCAATCGCTTCTGCGCCTCAGGGCTGGAGTCCATTGTCAATGCTTGCTATCAGATTGCGTATGGCGACGCGGATTTGATCATGGCGGGTGGTGTGGAGAGCATGAGCAAGGTCCCCATGACGGGGCACACGCCGCGGCCCAATCCCAAGCTGGCCGTAGAGTATCCCGAGGTCTACACTCCCATGGGAATCACAGCGGAGAATCTCGTCGAACGATACAAGATCTCTCGTGAAGCCCAAGACCAGTTCGCGTACGAGTCGCACAGGAAAGCAGCCCAAGCGACCAGAGAGGGCCGCTTCAAAGAGGAGATTGTCCCGCTCGAGGTACAAGTCGACGGCAAGCGAGTCTTGCACGAAATCGATGAGACCATTCGCCCAGATACGACGGTAGAAGCCTTGGCAACGCTTAAACCTTCCTTCAAAGAGGGGGGAACGGTCACGCCGGGGAACTCTTCTCCCCTGACCGACGGAGCCTCGGCGGTGTTGATCGCATCCAAGAAGAAGGCCCGCAGCTTGGGTTTGAAGCCATTCGCTCGATTCGTCTGTGCCGCGACCTCGGGTGTCGCTCCGGAGATCATGGGGATCGGCCCGGTCTACGCCATCCCCAAAGCTCTTGCGAAGGCGAATCTCTCACTCAAAGACATCGACTTGATTGAGCTGAACGAGGCGTTTGCTGCCCAATCGCTGGCCGTCATTCAAGAGCTGGATCTGCCAATGAGAAAACTTAACGTCAACGGCGGGGCAATCGCACTGGGCCATGCCCTTGGCTCTTCGGGAGCTCGCCTGACGACAACGTTGGTCTATGAGATGGCCCGGCGAGAGGTGGCTCTTGGGTTGGTCTCGATGTGCGTGGGAGGCGGCCAAGGGATGGCTGCCATCTTCGAGCGCGTGTGGGAAGGGAGCAGAAGGTGATGCGAAAAATCAAGACAGCGGTGGTGTTGGGTGCCGGAACCATGGGAGCAGGCATCGCGGCCCTTTTGGCAAGCGTGGGCATCAAGACGTATCTACTGGACATCGTACCCAAGGAATTGACGCCGGAAGAGAAAGCGAAAGGCTTGAGTCTCCGTGAGCCCGTCGTCCGCAATAGAATTGTAAACTCCGGTCTTCAGCGGGCCCTCAAGGCAAGCCCGGCCCTCTTCTATGATCCGGCCGATGCACAACTCATCACAGTGGGAAACATCGAGGACAATCTCGACTGGCTGAGAGAAGCCGACTGGATCGTCGAGGCGGTCTTTGAAAGACTCGATGTCAAACAAGACATCTTTGCCAAGATCGAGAAGTTCAGGAACCCGCATTCCATCGTCAGCTCCAATACTTCGGGGATTGCACTCAAAGCGATCACTCAAAAGTCCTCACCGGAGCTCAAGAAGCACACACTCATCACGCACTTCTTCAACCCCGTTCGCTACATGAAACTTCTGGAAGTCGTCGCCGGCACGGAGACCGACCCGAAAATCCTAGAATTCATGAGCGACTTTGCCGAGCGCAAGCTAGGCAAGGGAGTCGTCCTGGCGAAGGACACGCCTAACTTCATCTGCAATCGTATCGGCATCTTCGGCATCTGCTATCTGTTAAAAGCTATGCAAGAGGGCGACTATAAAGTCGAAGAGATTGACGCGATCTTTGGACCGTCATTGGGGCGCCCCAAGAGCGCCGTCTTCCGAACGGTCGACTTGGTCGGCTTGGATGTCATGGCCGATGTCATCAAGAATATCTATACGAGCTTGCCGAACGATCCGATGCGTGAGGTCTATCGCCCGCCCGATTTCATCCAGAAGATGCTCACTCAAGGGCTCTTGGGACGCAAGGCAGGCAAGGGGTTCTATCAAGAAAAGACCCTCAACGGCAAGCGGGAGTTCTGGGTCTTCGATTACAACATTCTCAACTATCGTCGCCAGGAGAAGTTCGACTATCCCTCGTTAGCCAAAGCGACGCAGCAGTCCACTGTCGGCGAGAAGATCAAGACCGTCGTCTACTCTGACGACCGCGCAGGTCAGATCGCCTGGAAGGTGCTCTCAGAAACTCTGCTCTATACGGCCACTCTGATTCCGGAGATCTCGGACGATGTCTACCCCATTGATCATGCGATGAAATGGGGCTTCAACTGGGAGCTAGGGCCATTTGAGACATGGGATGCGATCGGCGTTCGCGAGTCTGTGGAGCGGCTGCAACGCGAGGGCAAGAAGATCCCTAAGCTTGTTGAAGATCTCTTGCAGCGAGGAGAGAGCTTCTATCACAAGCGGGACTCCAAGAAGCTTTACTATGACATCCAGCTAAGAGACTATCGCGAATTGCCACGGCCTGCCGGTGTCATAGTGCTCTCGCAGCTTAAAGAAGACAGGAAGAGGATCATCAGAGAATCGCCGGGGGCTTCGCTCGTAGATCTAGGCGATGGCGTGGCGTGTCTCGAATTCCACACGTACATGAACACCGTGGATGCGGATGTCATCGAGATGATGAACGCTTCGCTTGATGAGGTCGAGAAGAACTACGAGGGGCTCGTCATCGGGAACGAAGGCCAGAACTTCTGTGTCGGGGCCAACGTCGCGTTGCTTCTGGGAGCGATGCAGAGTCAAAGCTGGAATGAGATCGATCGGCTGGTGAAGGCCTTTCAAGACACCAACATGGCAATCAAGTACTTCGACAAGCCCGTCGTCGCTGCTCCCTTCAATATGACGTTAGGAGGCGGTGCGGAGATCGCCATGCACTGCGCTCGCATTCGCGCCCATAGCGAGCTGTACATGGGTCAAGTCGAGTTCGGGGTCGGCTTGATCCCGGCGGCAGGAGGCTGCAAGGAGCTTTGGATCAGAAATATAGAGAACGTCCCCGAGGATGCCAGCGTAGATCTCTTCCCGTACTTGCAGAGGGCTTTCGAGACGATCGCATTGGCGAAAGTGGCGACGAGTGCGAAAGAAGCTAGAAAGTTAGGCTTTCTTCGCCGAGTGGATAAGATCACACCAAACCGAGATCGCCTGATGGCTGAAGCGAAAGAGCAAGCGCTGGCGCTCGTCCGCGAGGGCTATGAACCGCCAGTTCCGAGAAGGTATCAAGTCTTGGGGCGAAGCGGGTATGCAGCGTTACAGATCGCGATCAAGAGCTTCCAGTGGGGCAAGCGCGTCACAGATCATGAGGTCGTGATGGCGACGCAGCTAGCCAAAGTGCTCACGGGTGGAGATGTAGAAGCGGGCACGGAAGTGACAGAACAACACTTGTTGGATCTGGAGCGTGAGGCGTTTCTCCATCTCTGCGGAACCGTCAAGACTCAAGAGCGCATCCAGCACTTTCTGACTACGGGGAAACCACCGAGGAATTGAGCGAGAAGCCACTGCGCACCGTGATGTGGGAGGTGAGATGATGTTCAACAAGATTGCAGCTAAATTGGCGATCTTGAGCACAGCAGCGTCGCTATTGGCCGTAGCGTTACTCTTGGGCCTGAATCAGCCTGCGATGCAGGCTCAGAGCACAAGCGTCTGTGTGGACTGTCACACGAAAGAAACCCCAGGCATCGTCGCTCAGTGGCAAAAGGGGAAGATGGGTCAGATGGGTCTCGATTGCTCCGTCTGCCACGGCTCTGAACATAAAGATGCGAGTGATGCCGCGAAGGCCCAACGGCCCACTCCCGAGACCTGCAAGACCTGCCATGCGCAGCAGGTCGAGCAGTTTCGATCCGGCAAGCACTCGCTAGCCTGGGTGGCTATGAAAGCCATGCCCATGGTCGTTCATCAACCCGTAGCCGTGATCGGTTCCGAAGGCTTTAAGGGTTGCTCCGGTTGCCATAAGATCGGCGAGAAGTCAGCCGAAGAGCTACAAGGGTTCCGCTACGGCACGGGAAGTTGCGATTCTTGTCATACCCGCCATAGTTTCAATGTTAGCGAAGCGCGCGACCCCAGAGCTTGCCAAACTTGCCACATGGGCTTCGACCACCCCCAGTGGGAGATGTGGTCCACTTCCAAGCACGGCACCATCTGGCAGATCGAGGGAGACACCGGACGTGCCCCCACGTGCCAGACCTGCCACATGTCCGAGGGCAATCACGCCGTGATGACCGCCTGGGGATTTCTCGCTCTGCGCGTACCAGAGGACGATCCAGAGTGGTGGGCTGATCGGGTGGAGATCCTCAAAGCTTTGGGGGTCTTCGATGAGAAGGGTCAAGGCACGGAACGTCTCGAGGCAGTCGAAGCAGCGAGAATGGCTCGCTTGACCAAAGAGGAATTTCAGGCTGAGCGGGCTAAGACGGAAGGCAACTGCGCACGCTGCCACTCGGCCAGCTATGTGGCTGAGCAATTGGCCGCCGGTGATGCGATCATTCGCGAAGCAGATCGCATCATGGCCGAAGCCATCCGCACGGTCAAGGGTCTCTACAGTGACGGGCTGCTACAAGTGCCCCAAGGATGGAAGTATGCTCCTGACCTGCTGCAGTTCTATGAGGCCAAGAGCAGCGTGGAACAGGAGCTATACGTCATGTTTCTGGAATACCGCATGAGGGCCTTTCAAGGCGCGTTTCACGTCAACCCGGACTACATGCACTGGTATGGCTGGGCTCCGATGAAGGAGTCCTTGCAGAAGATCAAGGATGAAGCAGTCCGCATGAGAGCTGAAGCTGCCGCCAAGCCCGCCGGAGAGGCTGTTCCACAGAAAGAGATCACTACGCTCAAGAGCGAGCTCGATAAGGTCACACGTGATCTGGAGAAGCTCGTCATCGAAGGGGAAACACTGAAGGGTGAGGTAACCGAGGCAAAGCAAGGCCAGACGCTTGTCCTTAGGGCTGTAGTCATCGGCCTGATTGCCTTGATCCTCAGTGCCCTCGCACTGTTGGGATAACAGAGAAAGGCAGGTCTGCGCACGGTGAAAGTGGGGAAAGGCTTATGACGGAGATTGAGGCAGTGGAATCGCGCCTGCAACAGATCTTCACGGCATATCAGGGCGAGGCTGCTGAATTGATTCCCCTCTTGCAGGCAGCCCAAGCGCACTTTGGCTATCTTCCCAAAGAAGTCCTATGTGCCATCGCGCGCTTCACCAGAGTGCCCGAGAGTAAAGTCTACGGCGTGGCGACGTTTTATGCCCAGTTCAAGCTGACTCGACAGGGCCAGCACTCGGTCAAGGTTTGTCAAGGAACAGCGTGTCACGTCAAGGGCGCTCCCCGACTCATGCGAACAGTTGAGACGGAGTTGGGCATTCAGCCGGGCGAGACGACAGGAGATTATCGATTCAGCTTAGAGCGGGTAGCCTGCTTTGGCTCCTGTGCGTTGGCTCCGGTCATCGTGATCGACGAACGCGTCCACGTCAAGATGACGACCCAGAAAGCCAAGGAGCTGCTGAGGAAATATGAGAAACATGAACTTCGAGAAGCTTCGTAACCAAGCCCTGGCCGAATGGGAGACGTTGCAACACAGTGACAAGCCCCAGATCATTGTGGGCGCTGGGACCTGTGGTCGAGCGGCGGGCGCGCTGGAAGTGCTCGATGCCATCACGAGGGAACTCGCCCTCTGTGGTATCAAGGCTGTGGTTCGAGAGGTTGGCTGCATGGGCCTCTGCTTTGCCGAGGTTCTTGTCGACATCATCAAGCCGGGACGACCGCGCATCTGTTACAAGAACATGACGCCGGAGCTGGTTCCAGAGCTGATCGAAGAGTATTTGGTGAGAGACAATCCACGGCCTGATCTGGCTCTGGGGGCCTTGGGTGAAGGTCAGATCGATGGCATCCCCCGTTTGATGGATCTCCCGCTGATGGCGACCCAGCGGCGCGTCGTTTTGGCTCGCTGTGGTCACATCAATCCCGAGAGCATTCATGAATACATCGCTACTGACGGTTATGCGGGTTTGCTCAAAGCGTTGGAACAACCTCCCGAAGCAATCATTGATGAGGTAAAACGATCCGGCTTACGCGGGCGTGGCGGCGCGGGTTTTCCGACGGGGCGCAAATGGGAGCTCTGCCGCCAAGCCCCCGGCGACGGAAAATATGTTATTTGCAATGCCCACGAGGGTGATCCCGGCTCCTTTCAGGATCGCACGATTCTGGTCAGTGACCCGCATGCTGTGATCGAGGGCATGATTATTGCCGCTTATGCCATCGGTGCCAAGCAGGGCTATATTTACATGGGGGCTGAGAACGCTCTGGTGATGGAGCGTGTGCAGAAGGCTCTTCAGCAAGCTCGAGAGAATGGGCTCTTAGGCAGGGATATCTTAGACAGCGGCTTCGATTGCGACATCGAGATCTTTGCGGGTGTGGTCGCCTATGTGTGTGGCGAGGAGACGGCTCTGATTGCTTCCATAGAAGGCAGCCGCGGGATGCCTCGCCCCCGCCCGCCCTTCCCGGCCCAGTCGGGCCTTTGGGGCAAACCCACTGTGATCAACAACGTCAAGACCTTGGCCAGCGTTCCGGCCATCATCCGGCAGGGAGCCGACTGGTACGCCCAAATCGGGACCGAAAAGAGCAAAGGGACGGCGATCTTTTCGCTGGCCGGCAAGATCCAAAACTGTGGACTGCTCGAAGTCCCGATGGGTACGACGCTTTCTCGGATTATTGCTGACATCGGCGGTGGGGTTGCCGGTGGCAAGGCCCTCAAAGCTGTACAAACGGGGGGCCCTTCGGGAGGCTGTCTGCCGGCGAGTCTATTAGACACTGCCGTGGACTTCGATTCGCTTACAGCTCTGGGCACGATTATGGGCAGCGGCGGAATGATCGTCATGGATGAAGACACTTGCATGGTAGACATCGCCCGCTACTTTCTTGATTTCGTTCAGAAAGAATCTTGCGGCAAGTGCGCACCATGCCGATTGGGCACGAAACAGATGCTCAGCATTCTGGAAGCGATCACACAGGGACGCGGACGAATGGAAGATCTGGACAGATTGCAAGCGTTGGCAGAATCTGTGAAGGCAGGCGCGCTCTGCGGACTGGGCCAGAGCGCGCCCAATCCTGTGCTCACGACGCTGCGCTACTTCCGCAATGAGTATGAAGAGCATATCAAGGAGCATTCTTGTCGCGCCGGTGTCTGTGAGGACTTAGTCGAAGCACCGAAGAAGCGCAAGCTGAGACGAGGTGCTGCCCAGACATGAGAGGAAAGAGCATGAGAAGCGTTGCCACGGCTGAAGCTGTCGAGACAATCCCATTGACCATTGACGGCGTACGAGTCCAGACGGAGCGTGGACGGACCGTACTCGAGGCCGCTCAAGAAGCCGGGATCTATCTGCCCACGCTCTGCCATCATCCTGAGCTTGAGCCGTATGGCGGCTGCCGTCTTTGCATTGTCGAAGTCGCAGGACTGCGCGGCCTGCCCACCGCTTGCACGTTGCCTGCGGAAGCCGGAATGGTCGTCCGCACGGAGTCAGAGAAGCTAACTTCCGTGCGACGCTCGACGCTCGAACTCATCTTGGCCGATCACGCGGGCGATTGTTTGACATGTCGAAAGAACGGCAATTGCAGGCTACAAGAAGTGTCGAGCTACTTGGGAGTTGATTGTCGACCCCTGTTGCTACGTGAGGCCACCAGACCCATAGATGCCAGTAACCCCTTCTTCACGTTTGATCCCAATAAGTGCATTCTTTGCGGGATCTGCGTGAGAACCTGCGCGGAAATCCAAGGCGCACATGCCATTGACTTTGCTTGGAGAGGCATTGAAACGAGAGTGACTCCCTCCGGAGGCGGCCTATGGATCGATTCCAACTGCGAGAGCTGTGGTGAGTGTGTTGTGCGTTGCCCAACGGGAGCGTTGACGGTGAGAAATTTTCAGAAGGCTTCGCGTACAGTCAAGACGGTCTGCCCCTATTGCGGTGTCGGCTGCAGTCTCTATCTCGGCATACGCGGGAATCGCATCGTGAGCGTGCAGGGTGATCCCGAGAGTCCTGTGAACGCTGGACGACTCTGCGTCAAGGGGCGTTTCGGGATCATGGAGAGTGTGCACTCCCCACATCGCTTAAAGAAGCCCCTGATCAAGCGCAACGGAAAATTCGAGGAGGTGAGCTGGGAGGAAGCCCTTGATCATGTGGCAACGAAACTACGCGAATTGAAAGAACGCTATGGCCCTGATGGGCTCGGTGTCATCTCCTCATCGCGTGCCACCAACGAAACGAACTATCTGGCCCAAAAATTCGCGCGTGCTGTCCTAGGCACGAATAAAGTCGATAACTGTGCACGTATCTGCCATGCTCCCAGTGTCCACGGTCTACTGCGCTCTTTCGGGAGCGGTGCTATGACGAACTCGTTTCGAGAGATTGAGCAAGCTGACTGCATTCTGTTGATTGGCTCTAACACGACGGAGGCTCATCCCGTTGCAGGGAGTCGCATTCGAAGGGCCGTCCGAAAAGGCACGAAGCTCATCGTTGTCGATCCACGAGAGATTGAGCTTGCGAAGATCGCGGATATTCATCTGCCGCTACGTCCCGGTACAGACATCACGTTGGCCAACGCGATGGCACATCACATCATCTCGCAAGGTCTAGAGAATCAGAGATTCATGGATGAGCGTACGGAAGGCTTCGAAGAATTCTGGGCCGTCGTGCAAAAATACACCCCCGAATACGCTGAGAAGATCACAGGAGTTCCGGCAGAGAAGATCAAAGCAGCCGCTGAACTCTACGCTCGCGCTCGTCCGGGCATGATCATCTACTGTCTCGGTGTGACCGAGCACACGACCGGTGTCGTCTCCGTGCAAGCCATCGCCAATCTTGCTCTGATCACAGGGCATATTGGAAAACCCAGCTCCGGAGTGAACCCGCTGCGCGGTCAGAACAACGTTCAGGGAGCGTGCGACATGGGAGCATTGCCGGAGTTTCTTCCGGGCTATCAGCGTTGGGATCACCCAGAACACGTGAAGAAATTCGAAGAAGCCTGGGGCGTGTCTCTACCCAAGACGCCCGCCTACTACCCGCTCATCTTCTGCTCGCGCATGTGGGATGACATCCTCAAGGGCAATCTCCACGGTCTTTACATCATTGGGGAAGACGTGGCCATGACGGAGGCCAATATCAGCAAAGTCCGCAAAGCTCTTGAAAGTCTTGACTTTCTCGTCGTGCAAGAGCTATTTATGACTCCCACAGCTGAGTTGGCTCACGTCGTGCTGCCCGCGGCTGGTTTTGCCGAGATCGACGGGACGTTCACAGATTCTGAGCGGCGTGTCCAGCGTCTGCGCCCAGCTATTGAGCCTCCGGGGGAAGCCAAGCCGGATTGGCAGATCATCTGTGAGATTTCCCATCGAATGGGCTACCCCATGGAATACTCCACAGCCGAAGAAGCCTTCGACGAGCTACGTCGGCTGATACCAACATACGGGGGCATCACATATAAGAGACTCGGTGAGAATTCGGGCTTGCAGTGGCCGTGCCCTGATGAGGCGCATCCTGGCACGAAGTTCTTACACGGTGAGAAATTCACCCGTGGCCGAGGGAAGCTAGCGGGAATCGAACAAGAGCCCCCTGCCGAAATCCCCGACGATGAGTATCCACTCTTACTGACGACCGGCCGAGTGTTGCAGCACTACAACTGTGCGAACATGACCATGAGCGTGCCAGGCTTAGAGAAGCTAGTCCCAGAGAATTTCGTTGAACTCTCAGCCGAAGATGCCGAGCGATTGGGCATTGTGAATGGAGATCGGGTCCGTGTAGTCAGCCGGCGCGGTGAAGTACTGGTGCGAACTCGAGTGCGGCATATTACAGAAGGCACTGTCTGGATGCCATTTCATCACAAAGGGCAACCCACGAACTTGCTCACAAACGACGCCCTTGATCCGATCTGCGGGACGGCAGAACTGAAGGCTTGCGCCGTGCGCATCGAGCGAGTCTGACGGTGGTCATAGTCTTGTGCGTTAACGACGTATAATCTGGAAGGGAGTGAGGTGCACGATGGCTTCTCAAGCGGAGGCAAAGGTCATCGAGTGCGAATATCTCGGCCCTTGGATCATCAGTCGTGATGTTCGGATGGGGCAGACGTGCTGGCATCCCGCGAACCTCAAGGATGGTCGCCCGCATCTCTTCAGCAAGTGCTGCGAGGAATGGGGCGACGATTGTCCCATCCATCGAAAAGGGACCAAGAGCAAGGCGTTAGCCGATTGCATAGATTGCGGAAGTTGGTGAGACGTTCTTACTTTCTTTGATGAATTCATTTGCCCAGGATTGATTGGCGCCATAGCAGAGCGCGCTTTTGTTTCACAATCTGCGCCAGGTCCTGGAGGCTCGTGTTCTGCCAGTACTGTTTGATCTGACGACGCAGGGGTTCCCAGAGATGATGCTGCGGACAAGGTGATTCGTTGGAACATGCAGGCAGTCCAAGGGCACAGCGGTCGAGTGCCCTCGTGCCATCCACCGCAGCGACGATGTCCAGCAGTGTGATCTCACCCGCAGCTCTGGCCAGGGCAAAGCCTCCGTGCGGTCCTTTCGATGAGCGAAGAATCTGGGCGCGCGCCAGCGTTTGGAAGACCTTGCCCAGGAAATGCCTGGGTATTCCTTCGGCTTTGGCAATGTCTTTCACACGGCAGACGTTCCCGCCTTCGGGCTCCGCCCGAGAGAGAGCTAGGCGAATGAGCGCGCGTATGGCGTATTCACACGTAATGGAGTAGAGCATGCAATGAATTTCCCTCGATATTGCAGACTTTCAGATGCGAATATAGCTAAAAGCCGAAGAGTCGTCAATGACGTAGATCATGGAAGGATGTGCTACGGAGAGGTTCAGCACAGCAGCTGCCATGAAGTGAACCCCATGACGAAGGGCAGCAGTTGAGTTGATCTGCATCAGCGGAAGATGATAGATATCAGGGGTCACACTGGCTGGCCTCAGGCATGAAACGATCGATGGATCATATAATGGGAATAGCAACGTAGAGGTGATGCGCATGAACACGGGAAGATCATCCGTAAGGGTCGATGATAGGGCCATCATCGAACGTTCGGATCTTCCGAGACTCTTCCAAGTGTTGCAGCAGCAGGGCTATCGCGTGGTTGGCCCCACCGTTCGGGAGGGTGCCATCGTCTACGATGAGCTTAGCTCCTTTGATGACTTGCCCATTGGGTGGACGGATGAACAGGACGGAGGCAGGTATCGGCTCAAGAAGCGTGCGGACAAAGCCCTCTTTGGCTACGTCGTCGGGCCACATTCATGGAAGAGATTTCTCCATCCGCCGGTGATCCACCTCTGGAAGGCCAAGCGCAATGGGCAGAGCTTTGAGATTGAGAATGACGATATGGAGATGCCCCGATATGCCTTCATCGGCGTTCGTTCGTGCGAACTGCACGCCATCGCCATTCAAGATCGAGTCTTCCTGAATGGGAAGTATGTCGATCCCATTTACAAAGCGCGGCGTGAGCAGGCATTTGTCGTTGCGGTCAACTGCGGACAGGCAGGCGGAACATGCTTTTGTGTTTCGATGAAGACAGGTCCCAAAGCCACCTTCGGCTTTGATCTGGCTCTTACGGAGATCCTCGAAGAGAAGAGACACTATTTCGTAGTGGAAGTCGGCACGGAACTCGGTGCGAGTATTCTTCGTGCAATCCCTCATCAAGAAGCGCGTGAGGGAGAAGAGCGAGCGGCAGAGCGAGCGGTGGAACGAGCAGCCCAGCAGATGGGTCGCATGATGGATACTTCGGACATAAGAGACTTGCTCTACCGCAACCTGGAGCATCCACGCTGGGATGACGTCGCCAATCGTTGCCTGAGCTGTGCTAACTGCACGATGGTCTGTCCGACCTGCTTCTGCACCACCGTGGAAGACGTCACGGATCTTAGTGGTCAAAGTGCCGAGCGCATTCGCAAGTGGGATTCCTGTTTCACCCTGGACTTTTCATACATTCATGGGGGCAGCGTTCGCACCTCGCCGAAATCCCGCTATCGCCAATGGATGACCCATAAGCTGGCCAGTTGGATCGATCAGTTTGGGACATCGGGTTGCGTGGGTTGCGGACGCTGTATTACCTGGTGTCCGGTTGGGATTGACATCACGGAAGAGGTTCGCGCCATTCAGGAGAGTGAACAATCTATTAAGGAGGCTACTGATGGAAACGCTTGAGAGTCTGTTGGCGGAGCATCCCTTCTTCAAAGAGTTGGATCCACGCTACATCACGTTGATTGCTGACTGTGCATCCGAAGCCAGCTTCAAAGCAGGGGATTTCATCTTTCGTGAGGGAGACCCCGCGACGCACTTCTGGCTGATACGCCAAGGGAAAGTATCTCTGGAGATCTTCGCTCCGGGACGGGGTCCCATCATGATCGAAACGCTGAGCGATGGTGACGTGATGGGCTGGTCGTGGATCGTTGAACCCTACCGGAAACAGTACGATGGGAGAGCGCTGGAACTTACGCGGACGCTTGTCTTCGATGCCCGGTGCATACGAGGGAAATGCGAGACCGAGCCGAAACTTGGCTACGAGCTCTTCAAGCGATTTGCGCAGATCTTTGGAGAGCGGCTGCAGGCTACCCGAATGCGGCTCTTAGATCTCTATGGTGTTCATAGTTAAACCGGAGATCATGGAACAAACAGTTGTAGACCCGATGCTCCCTCAGCCCTATCGCGTCCAACGAGTGCGCAAAGAAACGTGCGATACCTTCACCCTGGAGCTGGAACCTGCCCCCCATCCCCTCTCCGGAGCGCAGAGGGGTGCCGCAGGCGGCATGAGGTTTGCTCCCGGACAGTTCAGCATGCTCTACCACTTTGGAATAGGCGAGGTTCCCATCTCGATCAGCGGTGATCCAAGTGAACCCAACAGACTGATCCACACCGTGCGAGCGGTGGGTGCGGTCACAAAGGTCCCAGGATCTCCTCTACCGGCGTGAGCTGGAGCACTGGCGTGGCCGCTTTGACCTCGAAGTGGAAGTCACGGTGGACGCCGCACGGCCTGATGAGTGGCGCGGCCATGTGGGCGTCGTCACCACTCTCGTTTCGAGAGCCAGCTTCGACACACGCCACACGACAGCCCTGATCTGTGGGCCGGAGATCATGATGCGCTTCACGATCCTGGAACTTGAGAAGGTGGGCGTACCAGACAATCAGCTCTTCCTCTCGATGGAGCGCAACATGAAGTGTGCCATTGGCTTCTGCGGACACTGTCAGTATGGTCCCACGTTCATCTGCAAGGATGGCCCAGTCTTTCGCTATGATTGCCTCAAAGAGATCTTTGGAAAGCGTGAGATCTGATATGCCCACGAGACGCAAACCGAAGCTAGCTGTCTGGAAGTTTGCCTCGTGTGACGGCTGTCAACTCAGCTTGCTCGATTGTGAGGACGAGCTACTCGCCGTCGCCGGCGCCATCGAGATCGCCAATTTTGCAGAGGCTTCTCGTGCCATGGTGAGAGGGCCGTATGACCTCTCGCTTGTGGAAGGCTCGATCACCACAGAGCATGACGCAGTGCGCATTCAGCAAATCCGGCATTCCTCAAAGTTCTTGATCACTATCGGTGCGTGTGCTACAGCTGGCGGCATTCAAGCACTGCGCAACTTCAAAGACGTCAAAGAGTTCATCTCCATTGTCTACGCCAAGCCCGAGTATATTGACACCCTCAATACATCCACGCCCATCTCCGCGCACGTCCATGTCGATTTTGAGCTTCGCGGATGTCCCATCAATAAGCACCAACTTCTCGAGGCTGTTACAGCCTTTCTCCATGGACGCAAGCCCAATACACCCGCTCACAGCGTCTGCATAGAGTGCAAGCGCCGTGGCACGGTCTGCGTGATGACGGCTCATGGAATCCCGTGTCTAGGACCTGTGACTCAGGCAGGGTGTGGTGCCATCTGCCCAGTATATCATCGTGGCTGCTACGGTTGCTTCGGCCCTAAAGAGACGCCGAACACCGCCTCACTCAGTGCTTGGTGGCGTCGTCTGGGTGTGAAGGAACAAGATTTGGTCCGAGCATTCCGTGGCTTCAACGCCTACGCAGAGCCCTTTAGAAAAGAGAGTGAACTCCATGAACAGACAACAAGCTAGAACCATCCGAGTGGACTATCTCGCCCGCGTCGAAGGCGAAGGTGCACTGTATGTCAAGATCAAAGATGATGCCGTCAAAGATGTGAAATTGAAGATCTTTGAGCCGCCGCGCTTCTTTGAAGCCTTCCTGCGTGGGCGCAACTTCACGGAAGCCCCAGACATCACAGCCCGCATCTGTGGCATCTGTCCCATTGCCTACCAGATGAGCTCTTGCCATGCGATGGAAGACGCCTGCGGAGTGAAAGTCGACGGGCCATTGCGTGCACTTCGACGATTGATCTACTGTGGCGAGTGGATCGAAAGTCATGCACTTCACATCTATCTGCTTCACGCTCCCGATTTTCTGGGCTACGAGAGCGCGATTCACATGGTGAAGGATCATCCAGAGATCGTCCAACAGGGCCTAAAGCTAAAGAAGATCGGCAAAGATCGGAAGAGC
>JBBIPG010000003.1:0-68024 GCA_037442925.1 Candidatus Fraserbacteria bacterium
CCGCTTCCCCCAGACGACGGAGCAACACCCCATGGAGTTGGTGCCAGACCCCTGCCCGCTGCCAGTCGCGCAGGCGCCGCCAGCAGGTCATGCCCGAACCACAGCCCAGCTCCTGGGGCAGCATCTCCCAAGGGATGCCGCTCTTGAGCACGAAGAGGATGCCGGTGAGGGCGGCGCGATCGGGGACCCGCGGGCGCCCGCCCTTGGGCTTGGGCGGTTCCGGGGGTAAGAGGGGTTCGATCACATGCCACAGTTCGTCGCTGAGTAAAGGTTTCGCCATGCCTCATGATACCCCGTCTACCCCAGTTTTGTTAGGCGCTCTAAGTGCCACCAATCCCAGATAACTGAGAGATTGCGCGATGGCGTATGGGTTGCCGCTCTCTTTGGAAATGACGAGGCTTTCTTGAAAGAGTCGCTTGGCTTCGACAAACTGGCCCAGCGCCTCGGCCACTAAACCCAAACCGTTCAAGGATTTCGTCATTTCATGGAGGTCGCCAATGGCTCTGGCCAGCTGCAGGCCCTCTTGATGTAACTGTTTGGCCTCCCCATACTCCATCACCATATAGGCCCCAGCGCCCAGGCTAGTGAGGGAGAACGCCATATCCCTCTGTGCACCGAGATTGCGAAAAATGGCAAGGCTTCTCTTAAGAAGCTCTCTGGCCTGTCTATAAAGACCGAGGCGATGACAGAATGTCCCCTGTCGCGCCAGTGCTCTCCCCAGCACGAGCGTGTGCCGCTCTCCAGCTTCGCCCCCCGCTGCGCTTGTACCCTCTAGGCTCTCCACCGCGCGTCCGAAAGCTTCTGTGCCCTCGCGAAACAGACCCCTGGCTTCATAGAACAGATAAAGACTCTCCAAGAACTTCCCAATTTCCTCCACACGATAGCGCTCCACCGCCCACTTCCAGCTAGCTCGCACGTTCTGGCTTTCCTCACTCATCTCCCCTAGGGCTTCTTTCTGTTTGGCTCCCTTGAGGTTCGGCTCCCGTTGGCGCAGAAATTCTGCGAAATATCTGCAGTGCGCGTCTTGCGTCAGTTCGATTCCCTGAGGGACTTCCCTCAATTTTTCTTCGGCATACTGCCTTAAGAGTTTGTGCATCTCATAGCGTCCTGAGGAGGGCGTGCGCAGAAGAGATTTGTACACCAAAGCCAGAAGGACGGAAAGAGAGGCTTCTGTTACCTTCTGGGCCGCCTCTCTCCGGACCCCCCCCCTGAAAGACCGAGAGTTTCTTGAAGACTTCCCGTTCCTCCTGCGAGAGGAGCTTCCAAGAATGTTCAAAGACAGCCCTTAGACCGCGATAGCGGGCGGGCTCGTCCCTTGGGTATGTGGCAAGAAGATCAAGATTTTTTTCAATCTCCTGAGCGATTTCTTCGCAGGAGAGCAGCCGCACCCATGCCGAGGCCAATTCGATGGCCAGTGGCATCCCCTCCACGAGTTGGCAGATGCGATTCACGGAAGGTTTTTCATCATGTGACAGAGTGAATCGCGTATGAACCCTGCGCGCGCTCTCGAGAAATAACTGCACGGCGCTGTAACTTTCTGCCTCCTTGGTTGTCTCACTTTCGGGAAACTTCAGTCCCCGGACCTCAAGAATCCGCTCTCCTTCCAACTTCAGAGCTTCCCGGGAGGTGACCAGCAGCTTCACTTGAGGGGCGCCCTGAAGGATCTCGGACAAGAGCCTGACTCCCTCAAGGAGATGCTCGAAATTGTCCACCAGCAAGAGCATTCTTCTCTCGTGCAGGTAGTTGATGAGCTGATCTTTGGGATCTTCTTGCTCATAGAGGGTCAATTGGAGAGCATGGGCGGCGGTGGGAACGAGATGAGCGGGGGAGTCTAAAGAGGCTAGGGGCACCCAAGCGACGCCATCGGGAAATCTGTCGATGTTCTGTCGGACAGCCTGCAGAGCAAGACGCGTCTTGCCGATGCCACCGGGACCGACTAGCGTGACCCATCGGCAGTCTGGATCGACCAGCAATTGGCTGATCTCTTCCAACTCCTCGTCCCTGCCGATAAAGCGGGTGAACTGCTGAGGCAAGTTATGGCGGACGGCTCGAGGCAGTTCGGGAACCTCGCGCTTGAGGATCTGCTGATGAAGAGCAGACGTCTCAGGGAGGGGTTCGACGCCCAGTTCTTTGTCTAGGATCGCTTGACACTCATTGTAGGCTTGTATAGCGAGAGTCCGCTCCCCGGCATGGTAATGATAGCGCATCAGCTCTCGCCAGATATTCTCTCGACAGGGATCGTGGGTCAGCGCCTCTCGAGACAACTCAACGGCTCGTCCATAGCGCCCCATCCGGGAATGGGCTTTCGCGAGCTGGGTAAGCAGGGTGAGATAGAGCTCCTTTAGCCGTTCCCGTTCCGCGAGAGTCCATTCCTTGTAGCGATCCTCCTCCAAATAGTCCCCTTGATATAAGACTTTCGCCTCTTCTGCTTGGGCTATTTGTTCTTCCAGCTGTGAAATTGAAAAGTCTCGGGTCAGCGCCGCGCATTTCGTCTCGAATTCTTGAGCATCCAGCCAATAATCGGACTGGATGTTCCAGGCATAGCCCGACTCTGTCGTGAGAACGTATGTCGACTCTGAGCCTCGAGAGATATTGGGTTCCAAGACGCGGCGCACCTGGCTTACGGCAATCCTGAGGTCGCGCGCGGCTGACTTCGGTGGAAGGTCCGGCCACAACCACTCCATCAGCTGTTCTTTCGTGAGCGCGTGACCTCGATGTGTGAGCAAGATCTTAAGGAGCGCTTTGTGTTTCTGAGCCTTCCAAGCAGCCTCTGGAATCGGCTCTTCATCGTGACATATACGAAAGGCACCCAGGGTGTCAATCCGCAGTCCCACGCTTCTTCGCCGCCTTTTGCATCACAGAGCCAGTATAGCGTAGCGGGTTTGCATAGGAGGAATCAACCTACAAAACCTATTGCGAGCCTTGATCCCTGGGCTGTTCTTATCTCAGTAAGAGCAGCTTCTTGATGTCGCTCCGGATCACCGAGCCATCGAAACCCTGTGCTGTGATTGTGTAGAGATAGACCCCGTTGGCGATCCGCTCACCGTCTGATCTTCTTAAGTTCCAGATCAGCCGTGTTCCGGCCTCTTCTTGAGCAAAGATGCGCCGACCGTTCAAGTCGTAGATTTCAACGCCGATGGAGCTGATTCCCTGACCGCGCGCAATGAAAGTGATGGCCTCTTGTGCAGGATGGGCTGTGAGCTTGATGGACTCCGCGCGGGGCACCTTAGAACTCGATGTAGCTGAGGAGATCCGGCCCTGGGAGATCCACAGATCAATGGCCCTAAAGAACGTGGCATCATCGATCTGCTCCGCGATCCAGGCGTCGATGACGGCGAAGAACTCATTGTCATCAAGGATGTCGTTGTTATTCTCGTCAAAGCCTTCCAGGGGCAAGGAAGCGGCAGGTGGAGGTAGACCAGGGCTGGGCGGCTGTCCTATGGGAGTAATCTCTCCTAGCTGCCCCTGCTGCGTCACTTGCACTTGCTGGCCTGTCTGGAGCATGAGCGCCTGTCCTCCGGCTCTGGGTTGAACGTTCACCGCCACCTGATCTGCTGCGACCAGAGTGGTGCCGGTGGTGGGGTTGTATCCGACGCTGAAGTTTCCCTTGCCGGAGGGACTGACGGTTGTGGTGGGTGTTTCAACGCTCAGAGGAAGTGAATTGCTCATTCCCTGCACTTGGATGGCACCCTGGATGAGTTGGAGCGTCAAGGTTCCCGGGGCTGCCTGCGTTGCATGAACTGCAAGCGATTGTGGTTCATAGCAGGCTTCTAGGAGGAAACGGAAGACGAAATAGAAGATGGCGAACATCCCTTCGTAGTCCTGATAGCGTTCGGCTGTTTCCACTGCGTTGAACACTGCAAGAGCGAAGGCAACGCGGGCACACTTCAAATCCAATCTCAGTTTAGGGGGCACGCACGAACCTGTTTGCAGTGCATGGAGCCCCATGCCACTTGGACAGTCGGCTCCACCAGCCCCCATGGTGACACTAGCACCCGAATCAATGCTCTGTCCGACTTGCGCAGATTGACCATCGATCTGCACATCTCCTTCGACTGCACCGACGACCAGTTGAGGCTCTTCGGTGGATGGTGGCGGTGGGCCCCCGACGACGCACTCGAAGTTGTAGGGATACGGCGCGCTGGTGTTGCCTGCCCCATCTTTCAGAATTACTCTGCTGTCCACTCGGCCTGGCTGGCTACAGGTAGTGGTCACGGCGATGAAGCCTTGCGTCTGCCCTTTCACCCCCGGATCAAAGGAGCCGCTGCCAAGCCAAACCGCTCCTACCCGTGCCTCGAAGATCACTTCAGTAACATCTCCATCGTCATCTTTGAAGGCCAGTTGCCAAGGAGTTGGTGTGCCCATGGGAATCTCCGAGGGTATACCTATCGCAATGATTGTCGGAGGGTAGCCTGGACCTGGCCCCGGTCCGGGTGTATGACAGCCTTGGGCGATGACCTGACCATCTTCCTCACCACCTACACTCTGACCCAATCCAGCAGGCTTGAACCGGACGGCCACTGCGTAGTCCACCGTTTGACTCGGGTCTGTGTGACAAACTCTATGGAGACACCGCTGGCGAAATACTCCTGGTAGGGGCCGCCAGTGACGTTGTCGGTGACCCTGATCGATTGGACCACCGCGCCCGGCAGGGAAGCGGTCACTTGGTATGCCCCTGGGTTGATCTGGGTAATGGCAACGTTGTCCTGAGGCCCCGTGGTAACGCAGATTTGATCCAACGGACTCACTACAAAACAGACTTGCGCACCGAAAGCTTTGTCGGCCAACAGGGAACTGGGATCCTCCGAGTACGTGGTGATGACCTTCACTCGTATGGCTTGGCCTAAGGCATCTGAAGCAATGAACGCCCACATCAGCACGAACGCAACTGGCATCCATCCCCATCTCGGCATGAGTTTCATGGTTCCTCCTTTCCCTTGGCTCGCCTTGTTGCCGCATCAAAGCCTGGTACCCACTGCGCCAATGTGCTTGGCCCTCCTGTTGCAGAGGCTCCAGCCACAGGCGGACGACGAACGAGACCGTGCGGCGCTCGAAGTATTCCGTGATGGTCTAACCTCCCGGACATCAGATCGTCCGTCGGGAGGGACTCTAGCATAGAGGTGTTGAGTTTTTGTTGAATCGGGAATGGTCCATAGAGAGCGGCGGTTATGACGACGAGCTAAGCCAGGGTGTCCTCGGAATCTATCGCAATCTGTTGGTGCAGCGAATGGGGAGCCTTGCACCGCAGCATCGCCAATGCTAAGCTGAACTCGAGGTGCCCTGGCTATGGAAATTCGCCATTACAAGTTCGATCGGATCACCTTAGATCCGGGAAAATGCTTTGGGAAGCCCTGCATCCGGGGGCTGAGAATACCGGTCACCTCCATCCTCAGTTACCTCAGCTCTGGCATGACGGTAGATGACCTCCTGAAGGAGTGGCCTGAACTCGAGCGAGAGGACATCTATC
This sequence comes from Candidatus Fraserbacteria bacterium, assembly GCA_037442925.1. Classification (GTDB taxonomy): domain Bacteria; phylum Bipolaricaulota; class Bipolaricaulia; order RBG-16-55-9; family RBG-16-55-9; genus RBG-16-55-9. The sequence goes on from JBBIPG010000003.1 coordinate 5,468, forward strand.
AGGCCTTGGGCTACGCCTCTTGGGCTATGGAAGAGAGAGTTGTGCCCTTAGAAGAGACAACGGCCAAATGAGATGCGATTCTTGCTGAACATGAACATCCCACGCCTGTTGGGATCGTACTTGACGGCTGCTGGTCACCCGTGTCGTCACGCTGGGGATATTGGCCTGGCACGCGCCCAAGATGTGGCCATTCTCGACGAAGCCAGAACCCAGGGAGAAGTGATCGTCACCCATGATCTCGATTACGGTCATCTGCTGGCATTCTCCGGCAACCCAAACCCTTCGGTTGTCATCTTTCGACTGCGCAATACCCACCCGGACAACCTGTTGGCGCGAATGACGAGCAGATGGGAAGAGATCGAACAGCCACTCCGTGAGGGGGCCATTGTCGTGCTGGAAGATGCTACAGTGCGCATTCGGCGCTTGCCTATTAAGTCGCTAGAGTCATAGGCCCTTTTAGGGCGTGACGTCAGTCGTTTTGGGCTGACAGAACCTCGCGAATCGCGCGATTCACCTTCACGCGTTCGAGGAAGCTGCGTCGTAACTCAGGGTCCGTCAAGCGATCTGCTTTTGCCATCATCTCGCCATACGCTTGTTGCAGGGCTTTGCGCGCCTCGATCCGATGATCATTGGTGCCAGGGTCTGGCTGTGGATGAAGTAGATCTCCTCTTCCGCTCCTTCGATGTGCCGTCTTGCGCGCAGCAAGTCCACTGCCTGCCCCGAGAACTGTAGAGCCTCTTTCGGGCGGCCCTGCTTCAGGCAGGCCAACGCCCGATACGAAAACCCTTGGATGACTCCATGCGGCAGATCCGCGCGTTCGGCTTCAGTCGCAGCTCGACGGGCGTACTCTTCTGCCAACCGCCAGCTTGCCGGATCATCCCGCTCCGCGTGCAGCAAAGCCAGACCATTCAGGCTCTGAACGAGATCATACCCATCTTGGAGGGACTGACTGAGCTCCCATGCCTGGTGAAGGTATTCCTCTGCCTCGGCTGTCCGATCCATGGCTCGCAGACAAGCACCTGTGTCTGATAGGCATTCCGCTGCGGCGATCGGGTAGGCAAACTCTCGATAGAGCGGCAGAGCAATCTCTCTTGCCTGCAGGTCTTTTTCATAGCAGCCGAGGTAGTAATACACATCGCCCCGGTTGTCCAGAGCGAACGTGCGATGCAGACGCCTTGCGGGCGAGTTCCAAAGATCGGCAGCGCGCGTAAAATCATCCAGGGCTTCGGCATAGCGGCCCAGACACATCAGCACGGTGCCACGGGTGTTGAGCACCATCGCCTGCTGATGAGGATCTTGCGTCTCTTGCGCCAAGCGCAGGGCTTCGTTGTGGTGCTCCAAAGCCTGCTCCAATTGACCCGTGCGGTAGTACAGAAACCCCACTCGCTGATGAAATCCGATGGCCGTAGCGGCAGAGACTCCTTGAGCGATGATCGGCGCATACAGAGGCACGAGCTCCAAAGCTGCCTGGTTCTGCCCTGTGTCGATGTCATGTCTCATCCGGGTGTAGTAGGCTTGAGCAGCAAGGCCTCGAACAGCCGACCCGGCTCATGACCGGCAGCAACAGGACCGGCATCCAGCGAACTCAATTCGGGGAGGAGGCGTGAGAGTTCCGCTCGCCAGATGGGGTCGAGATCGACCGCCGTTGCACGTGCAGAGGGGGATCGCGAGCGCAAGGCGTCTAAGAGGGGCTGATAGGGCAGGGCTCCCTCCAGTTCCCGACCTCTGCCTTCGAGTTGCAAAGCGCCTTGATGCTTGACGTAGTTGAGAAATTCCTGTGCCAGTCGCGTCTTGCCGATCCCGGGCTTCTCCCACAATCACGACCACGCTCCCTCGGCCCATCTGTGCTGCGTCCCAACGATGGACCAGCTCTGCAAGCTCTCGGTCACGCCCGATAAAGGGCAGTCGACCTAGGGATACAGGCAACTGTCGCAGACTCTCGATGGCCACAGGGGGCGGGTACGGTCGTTCGCCCGACACCGCCCGCTCGCGAATCTGCTGGGCCAACGCTACGGTTTCTGCCAGAGGCGCGACATTCAGCTCCTCAGCCAGAGTTTGTCGACACTCTTCATATGCCCTAAGCGCCAAGGATGGATCACCCGCATGGTAGTGATACAACATCAACTGGCACCACGCGCTCTCCCGACACCGGTCGGCAGCCAACACCTCACGACACAGGGCAACCGCTCGCCGATAGCGCCCCTGACGGGCATACAACTCTGCCAGCTGAGTCAGAAGCGAGTAGTACAACTCGCGCAGTCGCTCACGTTCTGTCGTGGCCCAGTCGGCGTATCGGTCCGCTTCAAGATAATCACCCTGATACAACGCTCGTGCGCGTTCGGCCTGTTCGATGCGCCTTTGGAGCTCTCCCTCCCCCATCTCGAATTCCTCATAGCGAGATGCGAACTCCTGCGTGTCCAACCAGTATTCTGCCTGGGTGTTCCAGCAGTAGCCGCCTTCCGTGTGCAACACGTAACGTGAATGGGAGCGCTGAGCCAGATCCGGCTCTAGGGCGTGGCGAACGTGGCTGATGGCCACGCGCAAGTTGCGACTTGCCGAAGCAGGATCGAGATCGGGCCAGAGCCAGTCCATGAGTCGGTCTTTCGTGAGGACATGGCCTCGCTGAGTCAGGAGAATTTTGAGAAGAGCCCTATGTTTCTGAGTCTTCCATGCCGAGTCGGCAATCGGGGCATTGTCAGAGTATACGCGAAAGCTTCCCAGCGTATAGATGCGTAGATCCACCGAATCCCACTTGCCTCCCCGTGATCCCTACGGATTGCACAACCGCGGAATCGCTCTACAGCTTCACTTGGCTCACCGTCTGCCGCACAAGCTCCGCAGATCTTCTGAACATCTCTTGCTCATTGGGCGAGAGCTTCAGCTCGATGATTCTCTCCATGCCCCTTGCTCCCAGAACCACGGGAATACCCAAGAAGAGATCCTTGATGCCATACTCGCCCTGGAGATAAGCCGCACTGGGAATGATTCGCTTTTGATCGAGTAAGATCGCCTCGACCATCTGAGCCACACCGGCCGAAGGCGCATAGTACGCGCTCCCCTCGCCCAAAAGTTCGACGATCTCTGTGCCACCCTTGCGCGTGCGTTCCACCAGCTTCTCAATCTGTTGCGCGTTCAAAAGCTGAGTCAGTGGGATTCCTGCCACGCTCGCGTGGCTGGCCAACGGCACCATGCCTACATCGGTGTGCCCGCCAATCACAAGAGCTTGCACGTCTTGCATGGAGACGCCCAACTCCATCGCGATGAACGAACGGAATCGCGTTGAATCAAGCGCTCCCGACTGTCCGATCACCCGCTCGCGGGGGAAGCCGCTCAGCTTGTACGCTGCATAGACCATGGCATCCAAAGGATTCGTGACGACAATCAGAATGGCCTTCGGGGAATACTTCACAACGGGCTCGATCACGCTCTTGATAATTGATGTGTTGATATTGATCAAGTCTTCTCTCGTCATGCCTGGTTTTCGGGGCATCCCCGCGGTGATCACCACGACATCGGAATCACGCGTCTCGTTGTAGTCGCTGGTGCCGATGAGATGAGAATCAAAACCCACTAAGGGAGCCGATTCCCGCATGTCAAGCGCTTTGCCTTTCGTGGGCTTTTCCTTCTCGGGAATGTCCACCATGACCACGTGAGCCAGGTTGCTCTCTGCAATTCGTTGTGCAGCGGTTGCTCCAACAAAGCCGGCTCCCACGACTGTCACTTTGCCTCGCACGATCATCGCCTCCGCTTCACGTTTGTTTGAGGTAACTGGATACGCTTGCTCAGGCTAACAGAAAGCGCATCTTCCCGCAAACGAGTTTGCCTTCATTGCGCATGTGGAGTAAAAATGGGCGAGCGAAATGGCCCGAATCGACGAACGAACCGAGCAGTTCCTTCAGCAATTCACCCAGCAGATGGTTGATCTTTTGGGGGAGGAGCTTCGCTCTGTGATCTTATACGGAAGCGCCGCAGGCCCGCATTTCTTGCCCGGCATCTCGGATGTGAACGTCTTGATCGTTCTGCGCGAGATCATGCCCGATCGACTCCCACAGGCTGCCGACCGATTGAAACGTTTTCGCAAGGAACGTCTGGAGCCTCTCTTCGTTGACCACCTGCACATCGCCCTGCTCGCTGAATCCTACCCCATAGAGCTTTTAGAGATGAAGGAGCAACATCGAGTGCTTCATGGAGAGGACGTGCTGCAGGGTGTGAATGTCTTGCGGGAGAGACTTCCGCTACAGTTGATGAGCGAATTACTAGGCAAATCTCTTCGTTTACGCGCGCTTTATGTCGATACCGGGCGCGATGCGCGACGCATGGAGGATGTGCTGAGTCGAGCCACGAACTCCTTTCGAGTGCTGATGCGCACGCTCTTGCGACTGAGCGAACAGAGCCTCATTCCGCCCACGGAGTATCTGGAGATTGTCACACAAGTCGAGGAGCGCCTGGGGCTGAGTCTGCCCGGCCTTCGTGATATCTATCAAGTAAAACTCGGTACGCGTCGCCTGCTTCGCGAAGAACTGAACCATCTCTTTGAGCAAATCCTGCGGGAAGCGGACATCTTGACTCGATGTGCCTCGGAACTACCACCGCAAGCATCATGAACATCCTCGTCATCATTGTCCTCGTTATGCTCGCCGGGTTATTCCTGCTTGGCCCAGGACGGAGTCTGATCTGGGGCAAATGGGATCCGGTCCTTGCATTGCAGGAACGGAAATCGCGCCATCTCGCTTCAGAGACGGGTACGCTTCTAGGGGCATTCAGTCGGGGTGAGTTGGGCGAGTTTGGGGGCGCGCGAAGATAGCTGGATTCATCATCTACGGCGGTAGTCTTTCATCGCTCTCTGGATTTCGCGTTGGCTCTCCTCGCGCTTGATCTTCTCTCGTTTGTCGTATTTGGCCAGACCCTTGGCGACAGCAAGTTCGACTTTGGCATAGCCGTTCTTGAAGTACATCGTAAGAGGAATAAGTGTATAGCCGCGCTGCTGTGTCTTTCCGATGAGTCGGGCGATCTCGCTCTTCTTGAGCAAGAGCTTGCGCGCTCGTAATGGATCATGGTTGTAGCGATTGCCCTGCTCGTAGGGAGCGATATACACATCCATCAAGTAGACTTCGCCGTCCCGCACGAGGGCGAAGCCATCTTTGAGGGAGCAGCTGCCACGCCGCAGACTCTTCACTTCCGTGCCCGTGAGCACAAGGCCCGCTTCGAGGGTCTCCTCAATCTGGTAGTCACGGCGAGCAGTCCGGTTGGTAGCCACCGCCTGGCCCATGAAGATCACCTGAATTCATTCTAGAGTCTGTCGCTTGAGTAGACAAGCATCTGCTTGACCCTAGGTGGCTGCGTCTGCCATGATGAATGGCTATGCGCGTGCATGTGGGTTCATCGAATCCCGTCAAACGCGAAGCCGTGAGGCGGGTCTTTTCGCGCGTCTTTGCGGACAAAACGCTGGAAGTCCGGCTCGTGGCAGTCTCAGCGGACATCCCGCAGCAGCCGTTCAACGGCGACGTCGCTCGGGGAGCTTTAGAGCGTGCGAAGGATGCCCTCGACGATGCGGATTACGGTGTGGGCGTCGAGGCGGGACTCATCTGGAACGAGGTTTTTCGCCTTTATTTTGACGTACAGTTTTGCGTCATCGTGGATCGCCAGGGAAGAATCACAGCAGGACATGGGTCGGGATTCATCTACCCCGAACGTGTGATTCAAGCGGCCTTGTCCGGCAAGACCGTGGGACAGGCCATGACGGAGTGGACGGGGATTGAGAGGATTGGCCATGGTATGGGAGCAATCGGGTATCTATCGCAGGGCCTATTGGATCGCACTCAGCTTACCGAGCAGGCGGTGCTCATGGCGCTGATCCCTCGTATCCGACCGGAGCTCTACGGCGCTCGCTAGAGGCTGGCTTTCGGTTGCCGCGTGCCGCGCTTGCCCTTCTTCTTGCCCATCTTGCGCTCTTTGCGGCGCTTCTTCGCCTTCGTGCGCTTGCGTGCACCACTTCGGGCCATGGGTAGCACCTCCAATTCGTGATGGTGTGGTAAGCTCGATGAATTCAGCACTTTTCACATGCTATGTCGAGCAAGATCGCAGGGGGACTTGACTTTCCTGCCTCACTGCGTTTATAATTCGCATTAATCTTATCAAACCGGGGGGGTACAGATGACAAAGCAAGAGTTCATCGAGAGGTTGTCCAGGAAGGCAAAGCTCTCCAAGAAGGACGCGCGGGCTGTGGTCGATTCGGCCATCGGTATGATCGTAGACCGCGTCAAGCGCAAGGAGAAAGTGACACTCACGGGCTTCGGCACCTTTGAGGCTCGCCGACAGAAGGCGACGCAGCGGATGAACCCGCAGACGGGCCGCAAGATGATGGTGCCGGAGAAGTATGTGCCCAAGTTCCGAGCTGGCAAGCAGTTCAAGGAAGCTCTGAGCCGTCGGCGCTAACACGATCGGATCGCTACGGTATGTAGCCATAGACGGGGAACTGCCTGGAGCTTCAACTCACTAAAGACCTGAGAAACGGCTTCCTGAAGGACTTGGCAGGCCTGAGCCAGTGGAACTCCAGGCAGCGCCCCTTGAATGAAATCGCTGAACTCGCTGATTCCTAACCACCCTTCCAGAGGAACATCCACCAGATCTAAGCGCTGCTCATCCACCGTAAAGCCCTGCTGGCTTAGTAGAACCTGGTACTGCTCCGGAGTCAGCTGGCGTCGCGCGGCGACCTTCTCCCGAGAGGGCTGAAGGCCGTGTGTGCGCTTCAGCACGCGAAGGGCTCGGGTCATCCACCGTCGATAGAACTGCTCCGTTTCGGGAGGCTGCGCCCCGGCGAAGAACGTGGTGTTGAAGGCGAAGATCCCACCGGGGACGAGCACCTGCCGCACTTCTTTGACCATCTGCTCTTTCTCTTCAATCATGTGGATCGCATTGCAGAAGACCACGGCATCCACCGTGTCTTGGATGGCTTGCGAGAGTTTCTCGGCTCGTCCTTGAACAAACCGCACCATCGTGGACCTAAATTGCGCAAGCTCCTGGCGCGCCAGCTCCAAGGCCTCAGCAGAAGCGTCCATGGCGATGACCCAGCTCTGACGGAATCCCTGAAGTTTCTCCAGGATGATCTTCGTGACGGCCCCAGTTCCGCAGGCGAGATCCAGCACGCGCATCGTCTTGCCGGAGCTGATTCCGGCCAACTCGACCAGGTGGGAGTTCACTACGGCATAGAATGGCAGTCGTGCAAAGCGACTGAATGAAAACTGCTGGTCCTGCTCTGCTGGCATATGCTGAGACATCTCTTCATTTCACCTCATATTCGTTGTACAGTAAAGCCTTGAAACTCACCCTCGAAATCTTCCCATTGGACTCGCACGTTGTCAACACGCGCCTGGGGCGGTCCCACATGGCACCAAGCGATGATTTGCTGCACACGTTCCTCCTCACCTTCCATGACCGCTTCGACTCGGCCGTCCGAGAGGTTGCGCACGAAACCGGCCACACCCAACTCGCGGGCTCGCTCCGCCAGGCGGGCTCGGAAGAAGACCCCCTGCACTTTGCCGGATACGAAGACGCGCGCGCGGCGTTTCATATAGCGCACGTATTGTGTCGAAGATGCTGGGTCTTGTCAACTTCTTGTCTCGATGTTCGTGACGAGCACCTCGTTGAGGCACGAACGTCCCACCCTGAGATCCTAGGAGTCCTTGTGGGCTTCTGTGAGGTCGCTATGATGGGGTCAGGAGTAACCTCCTGGGAGAGGGCTTGGTGGCTTGGGCTGGGTGCCCTCCTTACCCTGCCTGGGTCGCAGGCTGCAAGAGTTTTGCCGCGTAGCCCGCCTCAAACGCGGATTTTTGCTCACCAGCTTGCCACAGATGACCAAGCCCCTCTTGCCTTTTGGGCTTAGAACTCCGCTCTCATCCTCTTCCCTTTTTCCGGGCGCACGAAGAACCCGTATAGCATGGTCGTGGAGATGGCATAGAAGACCATCATCAAGGCAAACTCCGTGTTAAAGCCGGCCTCAAAGCCCACACGATCACGCCACCAACCGGAGAATGCCGAGCTGCCCGCCCAAGTTAAACTCCAGACGACCTCCGCCGCCCCGGCAAAGGTGGCACGCTTGTGCGGCGGCAGTTGCTCCATACAGAAGGCCATATATACAGGGTTGGCCATGTTCATGAGCATGCCGCGCACAAGAAGAGCCACGGCCACCAAGGGGAAAAAGGGCGAAAATCCCATCATGAGAAGAAAGGGCAGTGAGAGGCTCTGGACCACCACAACGGAACGCACCTTGCCCAGCCGCTCCGCCAACAACGGTTGCAGCAGCATCCCGGCCGCCGTCAGCAACGAGGACAACGCAAACAGCAAGCCCAGATTGCCAAAGGAGATGCCAAACTTTCCGGCGACGAAGAGGTTCAGGAATGGTATGGTGAGACCGGCACCCAAGCCGACGAAAACGCTGGGTAACAGCATCTGTACAAAGCGGCTGGAACGTATTGATCCAACGTTCGCGTGGTCACCGCGGGGGAGCAGAGCTGCGATAGCAGATACTGGCTGCGGTGGATGTCCTTCGTTCGCCATATCATCAGCCTGTGCTGCTCGTCTTGTATCTGACAACAGCAAGAGTGGGAAAAGAGCGACAACGATCAGGGCAGCGACCATCCCCATCGTGAGCTGCAAGGGGAGGACGTCCTGGGCGGCTACACCCAGCCAATTCGCAAACATCTGCGGCAGATGCCCGCCAAACAGATTGCCGACAAACCCCGTGGCTGTGGTGAGCGCGGCCTGAACGCTAAAGAGTGCCGTGCGTTGCGCTGCCGTACTGTGTTCCGTCATGAACGGTGCGGAATTCGCTGAGATCGTGGCGGCACCCACGCCGCTCAGCACCGTGAAGATCATCAAGGGTAAAGCTGTGCCCCATGAGGCCACCCCGGCAGCGCCGACAATGTAAAACATCGCGCCCAATAGGAGTGCGGTCTTTCGAGGTAGGTGATCACTGAGGATGCCGATAGGAATACCCACAACGGCCATCGTCAGCGCAGACAAGGCATTGATTCCACCGATGAACGACTGGCTGTACCCTAAGCTCTCCAAGTAGAAATTGAGCATGAGCCAGCCTATGGACCCTCCCACGCTGGCCACCGTCATCGACAGCAGGAAGAGCTTGGCATCTCGTGAGAAGCCGCGGAAGCGGTTCAAATACGCGATTGACGATTTTGTAAACGATGCCATCGGCTTCCCGCTCCTGCGGAAAGGTCTCCTGCATGGATCTTGAGTGTAAATCACCCACCAGGGAAGATCCATGACGGCGCTCAGGGGCTGTCGATACCGGGGGCGTGCCTGCCCTCTATCCTATTCGCAGCCGCCAGATCTTCGGCAGCTCCTCACTCAAGGGTTGCCAGCTTGTCCCACTATCAATGCTCAGGAAGAGCTGCCCTCTTCGGGCTCCGACTTCTCCGCCGTAGAAGAGCACGCTGGGGTCAGTGGGATGGACGGTGAAGCTGTCGGCCGGGCCGTCTTCAGGCAGGCCCGGCCCTAAGGGTGCCCAATGTCGCCCGCCGTCGTCGCTGCGATAGAGCGGCCTGCCCCCTTCGGCCACGTAAACATAAATTCTGTGTGCGTTTTGCGGGTCGAAGCAGATCCCGTGCACGTATTTGTCTTTGAGCTTAGAAGCAGCTTGCCAAGTCCGGCCCGCATCGTCACTGACGAAGAGCCCTTCGCCCGTGCCGGCGAAGACCCGATCCGGATTTGTGGGATCTATTGCGATCCGATGGAGATCGTGACCGACCAGCGCCTCATGCCACGTCTTGCCATGGTCATGGGAGTAGATGAGCGCGCCGTGCTCCACGCCTGCGAAAATTCGCTCTGGGCGTTCTGCATGGAGCGCGATCCCATGGATGTGCCCCGCGTAGAAGGGCTCGTGGAAGAATGTCCAAGTTTTGCGACTGGGGAGTTTCTCGATGCCTTCAAACGCTTGAAAAATTTGTCCGTGGTCGTAAGAGACGTAGAGCATCGGGGGCTCGGTGCCCACAAGGAGCGTCTTCGGTTCACGAGGGTGAAAGACGACGTCCCAGACCCAGCGATCTTGGAAGCCCAGCGTCTCCCAACTGTGTCCGGCGTCTTTGGTTCTATAAAGCCCCCAGCCACGCAACCCACAAGCGACATAAGCGATCTTTGAAGCTTTGGGGTGAATCGCGATCCCGCGCACGGCGTTCCCTTCTAGACCTCGGCCAATCAACTCGAACTTCTCCTCGTTCATTCGAAAGACGAACATCCCGTCTTCCGTGCCGATGTAGAGCAGACACGAGTGCTTATAGCCCATGCAGCTCGCCTCCCCTTCTTAGGATCGCCGCGTACTGCGCCGTCTCTTGGCCCAGCTTCTTCAGCCGCTCGATAATGTTCGTATTGCTCAACTGGCCATCTTCATTGAACACATCACCCGGCACGGCCACGGCCGTGGGCAGCACCCAAGCCCGAAGCGCCCGACAGGCATAGATCATGCTGTTGATCGCATTGATGCCCGAGCTGCCCCCGGCTACGCTGATCAATCCTACGACCTTGCCCTCCAACCACGGAGGTTCATCGTTCGCTAAGAGCTCAAAAAAGTCGAGCGCGTTCTTCATCGCTCCGCTCAGCGTGCCATGGTAGACCGGAGTGGCCACAATCAAGCCGTCCGCCCGGCGCACTTCTTCCAGCAGCTTAAAGACCGGCTCCGGGTACGTCTCGATCTTGGACCGATCGTCGTACAGCGGCAGCGCCAACATCTTAAGCGCGAGCAGATGGGTATAAGCGCCCGTTTGGGCTGCACCTTCGAGCGCGATCTGCAGCGCCCTTAATGTGCGCGATTCCTCCCGCAGGCTGCCACCGAGCCCTAGCACCTGGGTCTTCATAGTGGAACGGCTCTTCCATGTCTGCGGCAGCTCGGCTGATGGCTCGTCTTCGCAGGATGCTCGGCAGCGCTTGCGCACCGCCAAGGTCCGTGGGACCCCTGCAGTCGTAGCCCAAACTGGATGAGCCAACTCGCCAAAGCTTCACGAATGCGCGCGCGTCGAAGCCTGGGGGAGGGCGTCGCTCTAGAACGCTCCATAAGCATGCTCTTCTGCCGCTCCCGAATTCCATCCATCCCCTTCTTCCAGGGACGTGACGCTCAAGTCCGCAAAATATCGGTTGAGCACGGCCGCTCGCTCTTGCGCCAGCGGTGGATGACAATAGTCTTCTTCTTCCCAGATGGCGTAGCCTTCAGAATCGAGACGTGCCTGCTCAAGTGAGTGTTGCAGTGTCTCTCCAAAGGGGTCCATCTGGGCTATCTCCCCGCTATTGAGCCATCTCTTCAATTCCTGGAGTCGATCTTTTCGAGGCTTGGCTTTCACGAGATAGTGAGCCATCGTTCTTCGCTCCCTTCGTTTCGCGCAGCTATGACTATAACACAGGATGGCGACTTTGTCAAGTATATAGTTTATTAACTGTACAAATGGCCTCGACTCTGCTATAATGCCACGTAGGGAGATTGATATGGGAGTCATAGGCCAAGTTCAGCCGCAGAGCCGCCGCCGGATCTTGGAGCTATTAAAGATGAAGGGGCCGATGACGGCCCATCAATTGGCGGGTGAATTGGGAATCACATCCATGGGCGCGCGCGGGCATCTGATCGCTCTAGAACGCCATGGATGGATTGGGCATGAGACGCAGCAGCGAGGCATGGGTCGTCCCAGTTATATGTATTTCTTGACAGATATAGGTGATGAACTCTTCCCGCGAACCTATCCGCAGCTGGCCAATAGTCTATTAGACGCGCTGCACTCTCTCACGGGCGAGGAAGGGATAGAACAGCTATTTGCCCAGCGCACGGAGCGGCTGACTGCACAATACCGTTTGCGTCTGGCCGATAAGCCCCTGGAAGAACGCGTCAAGGAACTGGCCCAAATCCGCACGGAAGAGGGCTACATGGCCGATTGGGAAAGAATTGATGAGAATACGTTCATCTTGCGCGAGCACAACTGTTCCATCTGTCAGATCGCGCGACGGTGTGCCCAGGCATGTAGCCATGAGCTAGAACTCTTCCAGAATGTTTTAAATGACGCGGACGTGTCGAGAGAGAAGCACATGCTCAAAGGTGATCGGGTGTGTGCCTATGTGATCCGACACAAGAGTAAGAAGCGGGGTGACTCGAAGCGGTCATCTCGTGTCTCTCGTGCAGGAACTCGATGATGGCAACCCAACTCTTGATTTATGATGGCGATTGCGCCTACTGTCGCGGGTTTGTGCAACTCGTTCGCCTCTTGGACCGCAAGCGACAAATCTCCGTACTTGGCTTTGACGCGCCGGAGGCTCAGGCGCTGCTACGTGCTCAGTTTGGTGAGCACTTCGGTTTTACGATGTATTTGTTTGAAGTTGAGGAAGTGAGCTGGAGCAGAGAAGCGGCGCGGAGAATTATCGAGAGCCTCTCGCTGCCGCGTTGGATGGCAAAACTGGCTTTTCGGATCTATCCCTCACTGGTGCATCTTGTATCAAAATTGACACAGCGGACTCGCCTGGTCTGCGGGCCGAAGTGTGTGATGACGATAATCGGAATTCAACCGAAAGAATTCATCGAGATTCATAAGCGGACGCTTCAAGAGCTACAGCGAGTTCTAAGCACGCGACGCAGCGCAGAGCCATAGACCAGCTCCCATATCTTCCCATTCCCCCTAGTGAAGGCGACAGTGGCTCCTTGCCTTTTGCAGAAGCAGTGGGTTAGACTGGACAAGTGCCCCACAGAGAGGAGAGGCAGGTAGAATGTCCGAACCGGCAGAGACCTCCATACCCCCGATCACACAGACATTCCTCCTGTGCGATCAGGTCATCACGGATGAAGCCACCAAGAAGAAGACCCTCGTGGGCGTCTTCGACCGCATATGGGTTTCTAAATTCCCGGCCAAGCACGCTCCAGCGGCACTCTACATTCGGCTCTTTGATGCCCAAGGGGATTGCGATATTCGCGTGGAGTACGTAAAGACCGATGACCAGCGAGTTCTCGGGCACGTGACGGGGAAGATGCAAGCCAGCAAACGTCGCACCACAATGGAATTGGCTATTGCGCTTCCACCGATTGATATTCCCGCTCCCGGCGAATATGAGTTCCGCTTGTGGATCAACGGGCTTTATAGCCACCGGGTCCGCTTCGTGGCAGAGCAGCTCCCCATCGAACGAAAACCAACATAAGTCCTCACGGGGATGGCACCCGATACTTAGGGGCCTTCATTTGACCAGCGCGAACTCGAGCTCCTCGTCGATCTGCTCTGTGAACCGGGCGATCAAGCGCGCTGCGTTCTCTAGATCATCTAAGCTCACCAGCTCACAGGGGCTGTGCATGTAGCGATTGGGAATTCCGATGAGGCCTGTGGCAACGCCCGCTCGGTTCAGTTGAATCGCGTTCGCATCCGTTCCCGTGCCAGAGGGGTAGCCTACCACTTGGTGTGGCAGCTTATGCTTCTTTGCTGTTTCAACGAGTAAGTTAAACACTTTGGGGTTGATGTTGGCCCCGCGTACGATCACCGGGCCACCGCCCATCTTGACCTCGCCGATCTTCTTCTTCTCTGCTTCCATGGACGGGAAATCCGTGGCGAACTCGACATCCACAGCAACGGCTACCTTTGGATCTATGCCATATGCACTTGTCCGTGCGCCGCGCAGTCCTATCTCCTCTTGTACGGTTGCCACGGCGTAGACTTCAGCTTCTGGCTTGAGCTGGGTGAGCAGTCGCGCCGCTTCCAGCACTACGAATGCACCTGACTTGTCGTCGAAGCCTCGCGAGAGAGCTAGGCCATTCTTGAACTCCTCAAAGCCATGTGCCAGAACCACAGGGTCGCCGATGTTGACCTCTCCTTGTGCATCCGCTTTGTTCTTGGCCCCGATATCAATCCAGAGATCTTCCAGTTTTGTGGCTTTGTCGCGCTCCTCTGTCTTGATCAGATGGATGGGTTTTTTGCCTATGACACCCGTGATGCGGCCTGCCTTTGTGCGGATCCAGACGCGCTGGCCCTGTAGAATCTGTGGGTCCCAACCGCCAATGCCAGCAAAATAGAGAAAACCGTTCTCGTCGATGTGAGTGATCATGAGCCCGATCTCATCCATGTGGCCTGCGAACATGACTCGCGGCTTGCCGCCCTCGTTGACCAGCGCATAGGCGTTCCCGTGCTGATCCACCCAGGCTCGGTCGGCAAATGTCTCAGCCTCTTTCAGCCAGACGCGCGCCGCCTCCTCCTCATAACCTGATGGGCTGATTGTCTCCATGAGTCGCTTGAGAAACTCCAATGATTTTCTTTCCATGAGTTTCCTCCTGATTGCTGATATAGGATTGAGATGAATAGCGGAATCCATGGTAAAGTGTGGGCGCATGTGATGCAAGAAAACAGACACACAGTTGCAAAGCGGAAGGCACTCTCCTAGAATGGAGTCTGGGAGTCGATAGAGTCTGAGAGTCTATGGAGTCTAAGACTCTTTAGACTCTTCCAACTCTTTAGACCCTTACGAAGAATGGAGTCCTTAAAGATTCGTCAGACGTTTCTTGATTTCTTTGTGAGCAAGGGACATACGCTTGTGCCTAGTTCCCCGCTCATCCCTGATGATCCTACCCTGCTGTTTGTCAATGCAGGAATGGTCCAGTTTAAAGATACATTCCTTGGGCTCGAGAAGCGTGAATATTCTCGGGCAACCTCGGCCCAGCGCTGCTTAAGAGTGTCGGGGAAACACAACGATATCGAGCAAGTCGGTCCTTCACCTCGTCATAACACCTTCTTCGAGATGCTCGGCAACTTTAGCTTTGGCGACTATTTCAAACGCGACGCCATTGCCTATGCTTGGGAACTGTTGACGCAAGTTTACGGGCTCCCCAAAGATCGTTTTCACTTTACGATCTATCGCGAGGATGAAGAGAGCTTTACTCTTTGGCAAGAGATCACGGGCGCACCACGAGAGCGCATCCATCGCATGGGGGAGAAGACGAACTTCTGGATGATGGGGGATACCGGCCCCTGCGGGCCCAATACGGAGCTGGTCTGGGACCGCGGCCCGCAGTTCTGTGATTGCGGTCGACCGGATTGCTCCCCTCATCTAGATAACGATTGCAACCGCTGGTCGGAGCTTTGGAATCTCGTGTTCATGGAGTTCGACCAGCACGCGGACGGGCAGAGGGTTAAGCTGCCCAAGCCGGGTGTGGACACGGGTATGGGCTTCGAGCGATTGGTGGCGGTTTTGCAGAATGTCGCAACGAATTATGAGACAGATCTCTTTCAGCCGATCATGCGGCGCACGCGCAAGCTACTGGGACACAGCGAGCCAGAGATGCGCGCGCAGATTGTGCCCTATCGGGTCATTGCCGATCACGGACGGGCCATGACGTTTCTCATTGCCGATGGTGTGCTGCCTAGCAACGAGAAGCAGGGATATGTGCTTCGCATGATCATGCGGCGTGCCATTCGCTTTGGCAAGAAACTGGGTTTCAAAGAGCCTTTCTTGGGTGAGGTGGCACAATCGGTCATCGAGACGATGGGAGGGCATTACAAGGAGCTGGAAGAGCGGCAGAGCCTCCTCCTCAGAGCCATAGCTCAAGAAGAAGAGCGTTTTGAACAGACGTTGGATGAGGGTCTGGAGAGACTCTCCATGCTGATGGACGAACTTGAGAAGAAGGGACAGAAGGTCATTGCGGGTAAAGAGGCGTTCAAGTTACATGACACGTTTGGGTTCCCATGGGAACTGACGGTGGATGTTGCGCGTGAGCGCGGCTTCTCGGTGGATCGTGCAGGGTTTGAACGTGAGATGGCGAAGCAGCGTGAGCGTTCTCGCGTATCACATGTCATATCTTCTAAAGAATCTTTTAACGTCGCTCTAGCCAAGGAGGAAATCGACATACTTGGCCTTAGTCTCCCTCCTACGAAGTTTGTTGGCTATGACAACCTTGACCATGTCTCCCAAGTTTCAGCAGAACTCTTGATGGTGGATGTGGGACGACTGTTGGCTTTTGATGAGACCCCTTTCTACGCAGAGGCAGGGGGTCAAGTAGCCGATACTGGATGGATTGAAAACCTTTCAGACTCTGGCAAAGCAGAAGTGCGAGAGATACAAAAAGATGCAAGAGGCATCTATTGGCACCGAGTCAAGATTCTCGAAGGCGACTTTAGGCGGGGGGACCGTTGCCGTCTCACGATTGATGTTGAGCATCGTAGACATATCATGCGCAACCACACAGCCACGCATATTCTCCACGCGGCACTACGCAAAGTGTTGGGACATCCAGGTGGCATCCAGAAGGGCTCTCTCGTGGCACCCAACGAATTGCGTTTTGACTTCACTCACTTTGCGCCGCTGACGCCCGATGAAATTCGACAAATAGAAGCATTGGCTAATCGCGTGATTCTCGGCGATCTGCCTGTCAGAATCACCGAAGAGAAACTGGAAGATGCCAAGACTAAGGGCGCAATGGCTCTCTTTACAGAAGACTACCAGGGCAAAGAGAAAGTGCGTGTTGTCTCTATCGTCAGCGAAGAAGAAAACGGCGCTCCCTTTAGCATTGAACTCTGCGGCGGAACGCATGTGAAGCGCACAGGTGAGATCGGCCTCTTTAAGATCATCGGCGAAGAAGGAGTAGCTGCCGGAGTCCGCCGCGTCTATGTGGTAACGGGAGATAATCTGCTGCGCTATCTTGCTGAACAAGAAGGCCGCTTGCGCGCAGCAGCAGCCAGACTCAAATCCTCCCCGCATGAGATCTTGCCCAAACTCGAGGCCCTGCTCGCTGAGAAAGAGTCCCTGGAACGCGAACTCCAGAATCTCAAGAAGGAGCGGCTCAGAATCAGAAGAGACGAACTTCTACAGCAAGGAATTCGTGTCGGTAACTCTGAGCTGATCTTCGCCCAGGTAGAACTGGGCATTGATGAACTGAAGGAATTGGCAGATCTGTTGGAAAGCTCCCTCAAACAGGGAATCGTGCTCTTAGGGAGCCTGCAGGGAGGGAGAGCCACCCTCATCTGCAAGGTCAGCAATGCCCTGGGGGCGAGAATCCATGCCGGTGAGATCGTGCGTGAGGCGGCTGGCATCGTCGGCGGCAGGGGTGGCGGGAATCCGCGCTTTGCTCAAGGAGGAGGCGACCGGCCAGAGAGATTACCAGAAGCGCTCGAAACTCTTGTGCGCACTGTTCAAAGGAAGCTCATAGAAGCCGAATAGACGCTTCATCTCAAGGAGGCCCATACCCCTGCGAAGCATGTTCCGCTATCTCTGGCGCTATCGTGGACGCGTTCTTTTGGGGCTCTTTGCGCTCTTATTGGTCGATGGCGGACAGCTCATCATCCCGCAGATCATCCGCAGTGCTGTAGATGAGCTAACCCAGGGACAGAGCCAGCGCCTACTCTTCTTTGGGATCGCCGTGGTGGTGATTGCGGCCCTAGTCGCATTCTTTCGCTTCTTTTGGCGCTACTTCCTCTTCGGCGCCGCACGCCGCGTCCGACGCGACATTCGCGATCGTCTCTACGATCACATGCTGAAACTCTCCGCACGGTTCTTTCAAGATACGAAGACCGGAGAACTCATGTCTCATTTCACCAACGATGTGGATGCCGTCACGATGGCCGTGGGTTTTGGTGTGCTGGCCTTCGCGGATTTTCTCATCATGGTCACCTTCTGTGTGGGAGCTATGATCTCCATTAGTCCGCTGTTGACCCTCTATGCTTTCGCGCCTCTGCCCATTTTGACTCTATTGGTAGCTCTCTTCGGTCGTGTGATCCACAGGCGCTTTCAGGCAGTCCAGGAGACGTTTTCGACGTTGACGGAGAAAGTTCGTGAAGCCCTCTCCGGAGTTCGTGTGGTCAAGACATTCACGCAAGAAGAAGGAATGGCACGAGATTTCGCGAGGACCAATCAACTCTTCATCGATAAGAATATGCACCTGGTCAAAGTCTGGGGGTTATTTGATCCGATGATCGCCTTTATGAGCGGCATCTCCAGCTTGATTGTGCTCTACTTCGGTGGCCGTGCCGTCATCACGGGCTCGATCTCATTAGGCCAGTTTGTGGCCTTTAACGTGTATCTGGGGCTACTCACGTGGCCGATGATGGCCCTAGGCTGGACTGTGAACATGGTCCAACGTGGGCGTGCGTCCATGGAGCGCATTGACAAGATCTTGGAGACTCTACCCGATGTCACGGATCACCCCAATGCGAAACCCTTCAATGGACAAGGGTTCATCGAGTTTCGCGATCTGACATTCTCGTATGATGGCGGTCCCCCTGTTTTGGAGAACATCAACGTGACGATCGCGCCGGGGCAGACGCTCGGCATCATTGGCCTTACCGGGTCGGGCAAGACCACACTGGTTCATCTGCTCGTTCGGGTGTTTGATCCACCCCGAGGAAGTCTTCTTATCGATGGTCGAGATGTGCGGGAGTACTCACTCGATGATTTACGCCATCAGATCGCGTTGGTCCCTCAAGACGGCTTTCTCTTCTCGACAACCGTCCGGGAGAATATAGCCCTTGGGAACCCACATGTATCTTGGGAATCGATTGTAGAAGTTTCCCGGCTCGCCGGGCTCCATGACGAGATTCTGGATTTGCCACAAGGTTTCGACACGCTCTTAGGGGAGCGTGGGGTCTCCCTCTCCGGTGGTCAGAGACAACGCGTAGCCATTGCCCGTGCTCTACTTACCAATCCCAGGATTCTGATCCTCGATGACGCGCTCTCGGCGGTGGATGCCGAAAAAGAAGAAGAGATCCTGCGCAATCTCAAGGATGTCCTGCGCTCGCGCACCTCCATTGTGATCGCTCATCGCATCTCAGCCGTCAAAGAGCTGGATCACATCATTGTGCTCGACCGAGGTCGCATCGTAGAACGAGGGACGCATGAGGAACTCGTGGGTCAAGATGGCATCTACGCTCATCTCTATCAGCTGCAGAAGGCCGAGGAGGAGGTGAGGATCTAATGCAATACGCCTGGGAAGAAGAGAAGCTGGGCAAGGCGTACGATGCCGGTTTGATGAAACGGCTGCTGCGTTACGTGAAGCCCTATCGGGGACTGTTCATCGCGGCCATCGTCTTCTCGCTGCTCGTTACCGGTACGGAGTTGGCGTTGCCCTACATCACCAAGATCGTCATCGATCGCCATCTGCTGTCTGCGTCGTCGTATGAGCAGGCCATCAGAGGTGTGGGACAGTTCGCCTTGCTCTTTCTGGGAATGTTACTCGTACGCCTGCTCTTCTCGTTTATCCAGGTGTACGTTCTGCAATATACGGGCCAGCGCGTGATGTACGACATGCGCACGGAGATCTTTTCACATCTCATGAAACTGCCGGTGCGCTTCTTCGACAAGAATCCCGTGGGACGTCTCGTTACCCGAGCCACAAACGACGTAGCGGCCATCAACGAGATGTTCAGTGCTGTCCTTGTGTATCTCTTCAAGGATGCCTTTCTGATTGTGGGTATCTTTGCGATCATGTTTCAGCTCAACTGGAGGCTGGCCGGTCTCATACTGCTGCTGACTCCGCTGCTCATCTGGATCACGTTTGAGTTTCGCAAGCGAGCGCGCGATGCCTTCCGTGAAGTGCGAAGGAAACTGGCCAAGCTCAATGCGTATCTGGCCGAAAGTATCTCTGGCATGCGGATCATTCAGCTCTTTGTGCGAGAGCAGAGTAGTTTCCGAGAATTCTCCCAGATCAATGACGAAGAGTACCAGGCCAACATGCAGCAGATCACCATCTTCGCTGTCTTTCAACCCTTGATTGGCTTGCTCCGCGCTGTGGCGACGGCGCTCATTCTGTGGTATGGCGGATTTGGCGTGGTGGGAGGGGTCTTCACTCTGGGGTCGCTGGTGGCATTCGTGAGCTATATCGAAATGCTCTTTCAGCCCATCAGCGATCTCGCTGAGAAATACAACATCTTGCAAGGAGCGATGGCTTCGTCAGAGAGAATCTTCTTGCTCTTGGATGAGCCCGAAGAACGTTACTTGGGCAAGAGGCTTCTCCCAGTGAAGGGCCGAATCGAGTTTCGGGATGTGTGGTTCGCGTACGTGCCTCAGCCCCAGAGCGATGCCGACTGGATCTTGAAAGGTGTTTCTTTCACGGTGGAGTCGGGCGAGCGCGTAGCGATTGTGGGCCCTACGGGCTCCGGCAAGACAACGATCATCAGTTTGTTGCTGCGTTTGTATGAGATCCAGAAGGGCCAGATTCTACTCGACGGTGTGGAGATCCAAGAGCTTGATCTTAAGTCGTTGCGTTCCCAGATGGCCGTCGTCCTACAAGATGTATTCTTGTTCTCCGGGGACGTGCTCGGCAACATCCGACTGCAATCTGAGAAGATCCCGACCGAGCGGGCCATAGAGGCCGCGCGTTTCGTGCAAGCAGATGCGTTCATCCAAGAGCTGCCTAGTAGATATCAAACCGAGGTGAAAGAGCGAGGCGCAACGCTCTCCGTGGGGCAGAGACAACTCCTGGCCTTCGCGCGCGCCGTCGCCTTCAACCCCAAGATCTTGATCCTGGATGAAGCCACGGCGAATATCGATTCGAAGACCGAGCATCTGATTCAGGACTCCATCGGTAGAATGCTGGAGGATCGCACCTCAATCGTCATCGCCCACCGACTCTCGACCATTCGTCACTCGGACAAGATCATCGTGCTTCACAGAGGGCGCATTGTCGAAGAGGGCACGCACGAGCAGTTGTTGGCAAAGAAAGGTCTGTATCACGCTCTTTACACCTTGCAGTTTGGTGAGACAGGCCGAAGCACCCTGGAGCACGTTCGACAAGCCCAGACTCAGCTGGAGTTCCTGGAAGAAGAGCTGTGAAGAGTACGCTGCGGAGCAGGGCACTCAAGTTCGTCGTCTTGATCGGCTTTGTCAGCCTCTTTGCCGATATGACTTATGAAGGGGCACGGAGCATCACCGGGCCGTTTCTGAGCTACCTCGGCGCAAGTGCTGTCGTAGTGGGCTTCGTGGCCGGCGTGGGCGAATTCATCGGTTATGCTCTTCGCATCATTTCTGGCTATTTGGCTGATCGGACGGGACGCTTCTGGTTGATCACGCTCTGGGGCTACGGTCTGAACTTGATCGCCGTGCCCCTCTTGGCGTTGGCCGGGAACTGGCCGGTCGCAGCGGTGCTCATCTTCGCCGAACGATTGGGCAAGGCCATCCGCACACCCGCTCGAGATGCAATGCTCTCGCACGCGACGGCAGAGATGGGGCGAGGCTGGGGGTTTGCGCTGCATGAAGCTCTGGATCAAGTTGGTGCCTTGATCGGCCCCCTCATCGTGGCTGCTGTACTCTATCTTAAAGGGGGCTATCAGACTGGCTTTGGCCTGTTGCTGATCCCCGCGCTCTTAGCGTTGAGCGTGTTAGCTATTGCGCGCTGGCTCTACCCGCAGCCCCGTGACCTGGAGGTGACTCAAGCTGCATCGGAAGATGTGCAAACTAGGCAGTTTCCGCGTGTCTTCTGGCTCTATCTGGTCTTCACGGCCGTCAGCGTCGCAGGTTATGCGCACTTCCAGCTCGTTTCGTATCATCTCTCATTCCAGAAGGTCGTTCCTGACGCACAGATCCCGATCTTCTTTGCCGTAGCGATGGGGGTCGATGCCCTAGTAGCTCTCTTGGTCGGGCGGATCTTTGATCGTGTGGGCCTGCTGGCCTTGACCGCCCTTCCCCTTCTAAGCCTGCCCATCGCACCTCTGGTCTTCTCGACGAGCTATGGATTTGCCTTCATGGGGATGGTCTTGTGGGGAGCAGTGATGGGGATTCAAGAGAGCATTATGCGCGCGGCGATCGCCGAGATGATTCCGGCCACCAAGCGCGGGATGGCGTATGGCCTCTTTAACACAGCCTATGGCCTCTTCTGGTTCCTCGGGAGCTTGTTGATGGGCATGCTCTACGAGATCAATATCAACTATCTCATCATCGGCTCGATCGCCCTTGAGCTGGCCTCGCTGCCACTGCTGCTTATCGTGCGACGAGAGGTCGTTCGGGCGCGCTCGTGAGCGTCCATTATTTTTGTCCCCACTGCAGCTCGGAAATCGCGCAAGATGATATCTAGCATGGTCAGAGGGGTCTGGCCACTTCCAGTCCGTATCGTCCTTCGAGCCTCAGCAGTTGATTGTATTTGGCTGTTCGCTCGCCCCGGCAGGCTGCCCCGGTCTTGATCTGGCCGCAGCCGGTGGCGACCGCAAGGTCGGCGATGAAAGGGTCCTCTGTCTCGCCGGAGCGATGGGACACAACGCGACGATAACCGTTCTTGCGGGCCAGCTCCATTGTCTGAAGCGTCTCGGTGAGAGTGCCTATCTGGTTCAGCTTGATGAGAATGGCGTTGGCAATCTTCTGTGATATGCCGCGCGCGAGGCGCTCCGGATTCGTGACAAAGATATCGTCGCCGACGAGTTGGACCCGATGGCCCAGTTTTTCTGTCAGGAGCTTCCAGCCTTCCCAGTCCTCCTCGGCCATCCCGTCTTCAATGCTGACGAGCGGGAATCTTTTTACCCAAGCGACCCAGAAGTCAACCATTTCCTCCCGGCTCAGTGTGCGCCCTTCCTGCTGGAGCTGATACGTACCGTCCTCGTAGATCTCGGAGCAGGCGGGGTCCAATGCGATGGCGATCTGAGAGGGCGCTTTGTACCCGGCTGCTTGGATTGCCTCTAGCACTAGCTCAATTGCTTCTTCATTGGATTCGAGCGCAGGGGCAAACCCACCTTCATCGCCTACGAGCGTGGAATAGCCTCTTTCCTTGAGCACCCTCTTGAGCGCCTGGTAGACTTCTACAGACCAGCGCAGCCCTTCGGAGAAAGAAGAAGCTCCTATTGGAGTTATCATGAACTCCTGGAAATCGGTCGATTGCCAATCTGTGTGCGCGCCGCCGTTGAGGATGTTCAGCATCGGAAGAGGCAAGGTTGCCGTTTGATTGCCCCCCAGTTCGTTCAGATAGCGAAAGAGCGGGACATTTCGGCTCTTGGCTGCAGCGCGTGCTGTCGCCAGCGAGACGCCCAAGATGGCATTCGCGCCCAGCTTGCCTTTGTTTTTGGTTCCGTCCAGCGTGATGAGCTGACGGTCGATCTGCTCTTGTGGGAAAGCATCTTTTCCGATGAGAGCGGGCGCGATGATCTCATTGACGTTCTGAACAGCCTTGAGGACGCCCTTGCCGCCAAAGCGCTTCCCGCCATCCCGCAGCTCCAAAGCCTCGAACTGTCCGGTCGATGCCCCTGAGGGAACGCTGGCCCGGCCACAGGAACCGTCGGCCAACTGCACCATCACCTCTACTGTAGGGTTACCCCTCGAATCCAGAATCTCGTACGCCTGCACTGAGGTAATCTGCATAAACCTCCTCCTCTCCTATCTTGCCGTGCGCGCACCTACTGCTGCGCCTTACACTATGAATTAGGGGAATACATAGTCAAGCCTCACTGGACGATGAGGAGCGTGCACCTGACGTGATCAGCGATCTTGGATGCGGTCGAGCCCATGTGGAACGGCCAGACATTGGAATGCCCTTTATGTCCGATCACCAGCAGATCGAAGTGGTTGTCTTCCGCAAAGCTCACAATCGTTCCGACTTCGTGGCCAGCTAAGATGTGGCAGGTGAGGCGGACGCTGGCTTTAGAAGCGATCTGCTTGGATTCCTCGCAGACCTTCGCAAAGTAGCTCTCGTCTTCCCTCTGGCGTTCTAGCACCTCGCCCACGGTCGCCGCATAGTGAGGCAAATTCTCTTCTACCGAGACCTGATGCAGCTCCGCTCCGTACCTGCGCGCCAGATCGACCGCAACCTTCAGTGCCTTGAAAGCGCCCTCCGAGCCGTCGTTCGCCACCAAGATCCGCTGGAACATCTGGCTATCTCCTTTCTGTCAGCTCTACCTGAATATCTTGTTATACACTTCTACGCCATAACTGGTTTGCAATGGTCCGCCTACGATCAACTTAAAAGTCCGTTCTCCGTCGGCCTTCCTTTCCGCCCGCAGGAATAGGGCGTTTTCCATTTGCCTGTCAAAAAAGCCGTTCGCTAATGTATATAAATGCGTCACATAGAAGACCTTGATGTTCTTTTCCAGCAAGGCACTCACGATTTGCCGGGCAATTTCCGAACCTTCCCGCTCGTTGGTGGCGGCAAAGGATTCGTTGAACAAGATGAGCGCGTTGGGCTTGATCGCATCCACGATGACGCTCATCCGAGCTAGTTCTTCATCGAACTTGCCACTCTTCATGGATGCATCCTCTTCCCGTTTGTAATGGGTGAAAAGACCGCTGCACAGATTGGCTGAGAACGATTCCGCCGGGACGAACATCCCGCACTGCATCATCAACTGCGCCAGACCAATGCTGCGCAAGAACGTGGATTTCCCACCCTGGTTGGCACCGGTGATCATCACCAGGTCTTTCCCATCGGCGGTGACATCGTTGCCCACCACCTGTTGCTTCATAGTCAACGCCAGGGAGACATCGTACAAGCCGGTGAACGAGTGTCGGCGTTCGCTGGCAAGCGCCGGTTCGGGAAAGGCAATGGGTTCCCCCAGTTGGGCGAGTTGTTCAGATAAATTCAGGCAGCCGATATAAAAAGCTAGTTCCAGCCGCAATGCCTTGAAAAAACTGTCGATATGGTCGGCAGACTGAGCAAGGGCATTGCCGACCAGGTTGATGCCCCTGTCCCTTAATTCCCCTAGCGCCCGTGCTCCATGGTCATCGCGGGGGTGCAGCGTGAAGGAATAGCTCGGCGATTTCCGGGCAAAGATTCGCCGCACCCAATTCTGATTCTGGCGGTTGGGTTGGCGAAGGATGTAATTCGTACCTTCATTTCCAGTTCCCAATTGGGCGCTGAGCAAAACACCGCCGTCGAATCTCAGCTCTTTGAGATGATTTTCTACAACAGCGAGATAACCATCATCCAGTTCCTGCTGAATCATAGCAAAAAACCTGCGAAAGCCCTGTGATTCGAATCCTTCGGCGTTCTCATCGGCGATCTGCTTCAAGGCCCTAAGCAAGCCAACAAACATGTTCAGCATTTGCAACGCGCCGCTCAATACGCTGCTTGGGTAAGTGGCGAAAATACCCATCCAATGCCTCTGCCTGTTTTCGATGGCTTGTATCGGAATGTGGTAAATCCGCCTGACGACATCAGGATGTTTCAGGCAATCCTTGAGAATCTCCTGGCGATAGCGGATGGTCTCAGGTGAATCCAAACTGGACAAAATGGCTTGCTTTGCTACCTCGAATAGAAATTTGTCCCCCCGCGCCATTGCGCTGAACAACGTGTTCAGTTCCAGGTCTTGGGTCAATTCCGCTTCGTTGAACGGGCGTTTCTGCTTTGGGTCGAAATCCCGGTCGGGATACATCAGAAAGACCTTCATGATTTAATACGCTCCGTGATTTGCTCGTAAGTCAGGCGGTGCTTTTGGGCAAGCGAGAGGGCGTAAGCCAGCCCATCGGCGGGCTTTCGGACGATTTTGAATGTCCGCAGAGCAAGGTTTTCAGGGTCAACGGTACTGACCATGCTGACGGTTTTCTCGCTCAGAGACGACAACTCATCAATAAATGTCACCCACACGCACAACAAATCCAGTTTCATCACTTTCGCCATGATTTCTTTACTCAGAAAAACGCTGTCTTGTAAGGTGGTGGATGCGAACATCTCGTTTACGATGAGAATGCTATTGGGCGTGGCGCGGGTAAGAATATGGTGAATGCGCAGCAAGTCATCCTGTAATTTGCCACGCAGGTTGCGGATGTCTTCCACCCTCTCGAAGTGCGTGAAAATCTGGTCGAACAGAAAGAGCTGTGCTTCTCTACCCGGCACGGGACAGCCAAGACTGGCGAGATAATGTAGTTGCCCAAACATGCGGGCAAAGGTAGTTTTGCCACCTTGATTCGGCCCCGAGACCACGATGATGCGTTCCGGTTCCTTCAGGGAAAAGTCGTTGCAGATGACCGATTTCTTGGTGTGTAGCAGGGTGTGCGCTAATGCCAGATCGAAGGCATCATAAGCGTACGCCTCACGGCTGGTTGCGCTCATCTGGGGGTAACAAAACGTAAGCCCCTTGCGTTTAATGTCAGCAGCGAATCTCAGATAGGCGACATAGAATTGGATCTCCCGGTCGAATGTGCGAATGGCCTCATCCACAAAGCGGCTGTGCCGCTCACAAAACCGGTCCAGTGCAGCAAACTCTGCTGGGTATAGCCGGGCGACAAACTCGAGGATTTTTGCTTCGATATGATTCATCCCTGACCCTTTGTCAAGGTCAAACCGGTAATCTTTCACCGCGCCCTGTCTGAACTTCTCGAAAGTTTTAGCCACTTCGATGCTGTAATCCGTCTCCCCTTCGTACCTTCGCACGCTGAATTTTCCGCTCTTGATGATCACGGAATACTTCACGCTCCTCAATCCTTCTTTGACCTTCTGCGCCTCTGACCGCAGGGATTCGAATTCAGCCGAGCAGACGTAGTCCGCCAGATACTGCCGGAAGGCCTGAAGGCCTCGTGAATGCAAGTCTGCCTGGCTCAGGTTACGCGCCAGGTTGGTTATGGCGTCGCAATAGATCAGCGCCGCCTCCAGAAACCAGCCCTTTTTGTGATAATCAAAGTCTAGCTTTTCAACGAGGGCCAGGTAGCGGCGTACGATGGTCATCTTGTCGGCAAAGGCTTCGAGGGGCGTCCTCAGCGTCGCGTCTTCCATGTCCTGCATCACTTCCTGGCGATAACGGATGGTCTCCACATCGCGCAGGGGTGTGTAGAAGAAGGGCTTCAGGTTGTATTCCTCCTTGCGTGCCGCAATGGCGTCTATCACCTGGTCGAGATTTAGATCGGCGAAAAAACCGGGCGGGTCTGCTGTTTCTTTGTGCATTGGGTCTCTATCGAAAAGGATGCTTGGAAAGGACATTAAGGGTCATCCTGTTCGGCTTTGGATCAAGGCTTCAGCCTCGACCTCACCGCCCATAGCCTCCAAGGCATGATGCGGATGGAAGAAGCGCTGTGCCACAAAGGTGGGCAGGATGGCGCTGACGACTACCACCGCCACCAAGACCGAGAACTGTGCTTGGTTGATAATCCCGGCTTGGTAGCCAAAGATCGAACTGATCGTCCCCATGGTGAGACCCGTGCTCATCAAGAGTGTTGTGTATGTCGCTTCCCGTGGGATGAAGAGCTTTGAGAGGGGATAGACGCCAAGGAATTTGGTACCCAACTTGACGGCCAGCAAGAGCAGAAAGAGTCCCGCATTGGCCCAAAGCAAGGGCAGGGAGATGTTCAAGCCGCCGTTTAAGAAGAAGATCGGAGTAATGAACGCAAAGGCAACGACGCGCAGCTTGCGCTGTAGCTGTAGGTTACCGCGGAACAGTGGCGAGAGAACGAGGCCCAGTATGAAGGCTGGCAGAATGGCGTGGCTGGCCCCGATGTGCGCGAAATACATCAGCGCAAGCAGGAGCAGGAATAAGAACTTGATCTCCGGCTCGATGACACGCTCACCGTAGCGCTGGAAGAAGAAGGGCGCAGCCAGGGGCGTCAGAGCGATGATCCCGATGGAGATGAGTGCAAACCAGAGTGTATCTGTGTTTGGGGTGATGAAAAGCAGTGAGAGCCCGGCTGCTGTGCCGAAGTCTGTAACGAACGTGCTGGCCATGATGATCTTGCCGATGGTGGTGTTCGTAAGACCCGTTTCCACCAGCACGGCATATACGACAGCCAGAGAGGTCGTGCTGAGCGCGATGCCTGCCAGCTGCGCGGCGCGCCAGTCCCAACCCAATAGATAATGAGAGAGCAGCAGTGTTCCCAGAAACGGGGCGAGGAACGAAAGCCCGCCGATGGCCAGGCTCTCCTTCGCCTTCTCCCTCAGGACGCGCAGGTCCACCTCAGCCCCGGCCATGAAGGTCAGCAGAATTCCGCCGAAGCCGGCAATGTATGAGATCCAGTCGAGCTGCGTGACGCCTAAGAAGTTCCCCGCGATGACCCCTAATGTGATCTCAATAATCGCGGCAGCTAGGCCCAGTTCGACGGATACCAGACTGGCCAGAAAGACTAAGGTCGCCACGACCATCCCCACGTAGAGTTCCATAATGACTCCCCCTGTTCGAGTGATTCGTTCAGGTAGGAGCCATCAGTCCCTGGGGGGACGGTTTGGGAGCGGGCGCTCCCCGGCGGACTCCATCGCCAGTCAAACTATACTCGATGGAATGCTCTTCTTTCAACCGAAAGGGCCATGGGGAGCTTAGCGTCTAAGTTCAATGTGTACGCGCGGGCCTTCTGGACCAATAAGATTATAGAGGAACGCGCTGATGATGCTGATGAGCAACGCACCAAGAAAGGCCCAGCCAAACCCGTCGATGGTTACTCCCGCTACCAGCTGACCCACCAAGACAAGAATGAAGGCGTTGATCACAAGCAAGAAGAGCCCAAAGGTGAAGATCGTCGCCGGCAGAGTGAAAAAGACGAGTATAGGGCGGAGAAGAGCGTTAAGCAGTCCCAGAGCCAACCCAGCCCAGATCGCGGTGGCAAAATCCTGGACTTGGATGTGAGGATGCAAGAGCCAGCCCACAGCCCAGATGGCCACCGTTCCTGCCGCCCACCGGGCGATCAGACGCAACAAGAAAGCCTCTCGGAACACGATCCCTCCGCTTGCGAATTCTAACGAACTTCGTCCATAGAATGCAATGTCATCACTCTCTTGCAAACAGGCTTTGCGTCGAGTACCGTAAGATCCAGCACCATGCGTGCAGGGGAGGCCTAGTGTGTTCTTTCCACTCCGAGATTATCGTCGAAGCGGATCGTTCCCCTGGATTACAGTCTCACTGATTGCCCTAGATGTTCTGATCTATCTCTATCAGGCATTGATCTTAGGGAATCAGCTGTCGCCCTATCGAGTCCGGTCCGGTTTTCGTGTGGAGAGCCTCACACAAGAGGATGTGTTCATCTTTCAGTACGGCGTCACGCCTTGTGAAGTCCTTGGCAACTGCACGCCCTTCCCGGCAGCTACGTTTCCCATATGGTTGACGCTTTTCACATCCATGTTCCTCCATGGGGATCTGCTTCACGTGGCGAGCGACATGTGGTATCTCTGGATCTTTGGAGATAACGTGGAAGATGCGATGGGAAAGCCTCGCTTTCTGGCATTCTATGTGATCTCCGGATTGGGCGCGGCTCTCGCGCAAATCCTCTCCAATACCACAAGTCAGATTCCCATGATCGGTGCAAGTGGTGCCATCTCGGGCGTGCTGGGAGCGTATCTCCTGCTCTACCCCCGCGGGCGCATCTTGACGCTTGTCTGGGTTTTCTACTTCATTCGTTTTGTGGAGATGCCGGCGTGGATCGTCTTAGGTCTATGGCTTCTATTGCAGTTCGTGAGCGTCTGGCTGGGAGGAGGAGCGCTTCAAGGAGAAGGTGTGGCATGGATGGCGCACATTGGAGGTTTTGCCGTGGGTTTTCTGCTCGCGCGACTCTTTGCTAGCCCTTCTTATAATACTCTGCGTTGATCTGGGCGAAGTTCTTCCACTGCTCGGGGAGATCTTCCTCAGGATAGATGGCCTCCACCGGACAGACAGCGGCACAGGCTCCGCAGTTGATGCAGATCGCCGGGTCGATGTACAGCATCTGTACGTTTGCATGCTCGGGCTCATCTGGGCGAGGGTGAATGCAATCAACGGGGCAGACTTGCACACACTCACCCGACTTCGTGTTAAGACAAGGCTGTGCAATGACAAATGCCACCGATCTCGCCTCCTTGTTGCTGTCGGCTGAGTATAGCAGACCCACGCATGCACCGCAATCCGCTGCACCGCCTAGCTCAGCTCATGAACGACGAATTGGCAGCTTGCGGACCATGAGATCGACGAGAAAGAGCAAGAGGGCGGCCAGCGTCACCGGCTGCCATATATCACGATATGACCGTGTACGACCCTGCAACTGGGCCGCGAGGTTCTCCGTATCTTCGAGATACTCTCCTCCGGTGGCTCTGGCAATGCGGGAGAGGGCTTCGGCGTTCAAGTTGACATGACGATACTCTGTTGCATACGGCACATTCACTACGCCCTCGACTCGCCCCAGCGACGGCTCACTCACGCGAAGCAGGTAGACCCCTTGCTCCAGATCTTCCACGGTCGCCTGGTATCGACCGGGACCCAGTTGTTCGAAGCGCAGCGGTTTGGGCTCACCCGCCAGTCCCGTAAGCTGTCCTTGAAGCGAGAGAAGATCCAACCAGAAGCCATCGCGCTCGGCTTCGGCCGTCACGGTGAGAGTAGAGTCATCCCATCGCGTCTGGACGGCCAACTCCTTCGGTTGAAGGGGAGCTTCGCTGTAAATCTGGCTTAAAACCTCTGCCGTCAACGTGCTCAAGCCATCCCAATCGAGCCAGCGATCCAGTCCTTCTTGGCTGATGCTGGTGTTGAGCACCATCACCTTGCCCAGTCCGTATCTCCATTGGCTGAGAAGAGGATCTGCAGGTAGATCTTCATCCGTGCGGATCTGAAGGGATGTTTGGGCAGCAGGTTTCTCGAAAGTGAGCACATATCCATCCGCAGGGGGGATCGCGCGGAGATCGAGGTTATGTAGCTCGAACGCAAAGGGCCCAGGCGTTACCGGCACCGGGCCCTTGATCCAGCGTGCCCTCTCCAGTCGGACGAGCTCCTGCAGGGTGATCTGCGGGAGATCCCGCGCATCTTTGACTTCGTATTTTGCGCCCTTGCCTGCATCGGCCAGCCGCCAGAGAAATTCAATGTCGGCTTGTTGACCGATGGCGATTGCGGACGCACTGATCGTACTGTCAGAGATCTCGCGAAAGAGCCTCTCGAAGTCACGGTTCTCTTTCGTGACTTTGCCGTCAGAGAAGACCAGAAGGTGCTTCACTCTGGCCCGGATTTGTGAGAGTTGATTGACCGCATCGCGCAGCGCTTGGTAGATATCGGTGCCGCCCTCCGGTGAGAGGCTCCTGATGGCCTGAATAATCTCATTCTTGCGGTTGCGCGCCAATCCCAGGCGAACGACCCAGTCGTATTGCGCATCGAAGGCAACGATCCCGATGAAGTTGCGCGGATCGAGTTTCTCCACGGCTCCAATTGCCGCTCCCTTCAGGAGGTCGATCTTGTCGATCTTACGCAGCGGGTCGACGGCTTCCCCCATGCTCCCGGAGCGATCCAGCAGCATCACCAGAGCCAGCGAGGGCCGTTGCACCTCTTCCGGCCCTTCGTAGGTGACGGGCAAGAGTCTCCCGAAGTCTTTATCGTAGAATTCCTCGACGGCACGGTTACCCTGGATCAGCCAGAGGCCACCGCCCAGATCGCGCGTGTAACGCTCGATTTGCTCGATCTGACTGCGGCTTAGCTCTCGTAGAGGCACGTCATTGAGGATGACGGCGCGATAGGGCAGTAGCGACACGGGGGTCAGGGCAAACTCACGCAGGGAGACCTTGGTGTAGGCATGACTTGAGTTCGCCAGCAGTCTCTCCAGAGGGGAAGGCGTTTGACTTTCCTCTTGGACCAAGAGAATGCGTGGATCACCGACAGCTTCGACGAGGGTTTGATACGCATTATTAGGCATCAGAGCATCATCGGGAGCGATCAGCTCGATGCGGTACTGGTAGATCCCTGACTCCAGGAGTTCATCGCTTTGCTCGATGAAATTGAGCCCGGCGCGCAGTGTGAGTTCACGTTGGAAGGCTAGCCTTTCATCGCGGTAGATGAGGAGTTGCGCTCGTGTCGACTTAGAAGCGTAGATCACACTCTCCAGCACGAAGGGCAAGTTGACGGCCACTTCGCGAGGGGCCCGCAAATCCAGTATCGAGTACTCCGCGGCGGGGGCATCCAGAGGCAGGGTGAATATTCTCACTCCGAGGCGAGCCGCTCGAACCAAGACCTCGCTTAGGTCTCCTCGAGTCGATTGGCCATCGCTGAGCAGCACGATGGTCTTCATCCCGTCCTCAGGGAAGGTGCTTAGAGCCAGATCAATCGCTGCTGCCAGATCGGTCCCTTCGGGATCTACTGCTGTGTGGAAGGTTTCCAGGTAAAGTGAGGGAGCAAAGGGCAGTTCTACGAAGGGCTGCTTTCCGAAGACGATCAGGCTGTACTGCGTGTGGGGCTGAGGAGCAGCCCAGGTATTTAGTCTCTCCATCCAAGCGGCCCCGAGAGCTGTCGAACGGGCGCTCGCGGAAAGATCGACGAGAAAGTAGACGTAGTGACTCTCGGTGCGACTGAGCAGTTGCGGGCCGGCGAGAGCGAGCAAGAGCAGCGTGATGGATGCGATCCGCAGCAGGATCGCCCATCGATCGGTGAGCACTCTATGCGCAAGTTCCTGGCGTCGGAAGAAGAGATACCCCAAGGGGAGGAGGAGCAACGCCAGGACCCAAATGTGGTAAAAGCGGATCACATCGCTCGCCTCCTCAGGCGTGGGATTGGCAGATGGAAGAGGGAGCGATCAAAGTAGAGGAGTTCCAAAATGAGCAGAAAAAGCCCTGCGACCAGAAGATACGGCCAGAGTCCGTGAGCGACGTTCCGTTCTGCGATGGAGGGAAGGGACGGTGATTCGCGCTGTGCTGGCACGGAAAGATCGCTCCTTTTGGCATCAGTCGGCAGTGAAAGCGATTCTTCAGAAGGTGTATTCGCCGCATAGATCTGGACCGTTCCGTTGCGGGACAACTCGTAGAAGCCCGGCTGCTCCACGAGCCCGCAACGAGTCTCTTCTGAAGGGAAGTCACAAGAGCGACTCTGTGGATCGGTGATACGCACGGGGCCCTCCACACCGATCAATGGCAGTTCTTGGCCAATTTCGACATTGCGTTCCTCTTCGGCTCGGGGGGCAAGCCATGAGAGCACGCGGTACATCAGTATGGGGAAATCCACCGACAAGCCCAGATTGGAGGCGCCCAGATCAGCACCGAGATAGACCAAGCGCAGTCCGGTGGTCTCATAGAGGTAGAGGAGTGGGATCTCTCCCACCGTGAGCAGGGCTACACCCCGGGGATCTACTTGTGCCTCGCTTATGCGCAAGAGACGCCAGTCTTTGGGATCGATTCCCGCTAGCATTGGGTGATCGAGCTTTACTTCTACGCCCATGTCGTCTGTAGGGACCGTCTCTTGAGCTCTCACCCAGGGAGGGGCCGACGACTGCAGCAGCAAGAAGCGCCCGGACATCGGCTTCGGTAGCTCCGTCTGATTCAGGAGGATCGCATCGTAGTCTGACGTCAGGATCGTATCGTCCCAAGCCGTTCGCGTTACAAGATCCGTCTGTCCGGAGAGCCGGAGGAATCTTTCGAGATAGAAGTTGCTGTCACCGACCCAGAGGATCTTCCAAGGCCTTGGCTCCGGGGGTGAGGCGTAGCGAATGTTATCATCTGTCCAGTCGTCCCGAACGGTGTCGGTCACAAGCCGGGCAGTCAGGCGCGAAAGGCGGGAACCGTCGTAGTTAAAGACGAAAGAGGAGACTTGACGGGGAGCCAACTCAATCCAGCGTACGTCAATGAGCTGATCATCGGCTGTGAGCTCTAAGGGGACTCGCTGCCATTCATCGCTTGAGTTCCATGCCTCTAGGTAGAGGTCGTAACTGCTTCGATTGGGATGCTCTCGGACAGAGAAGCGCGTAATGGCCAGATTCTGCGGTGACGCTTCCCCCCTTACAAGCTGCACCTCCCAGCCAAGGGCTGTTTCATCAAAGGGAGGGGAATGATCGGTGAAATAGACCACTCGGTCGAAGCCGTTGGGAGCTTGGCTCTGCAACAGGCTGATGAGCTGGCTGGGGCGCGCATCGCCTTGATATGTCGGCCCAGAGTCTGTCAGCACACTTCGCAGGCGAGCCTGGTCAGAAGTGGGAGATGACAACAGGATGCTATGATCTTGGGCTTGAATCAACGTGATGATCGCTGTAGGGCTGCTGCTCAGGAGTTCTAGGATCGAATCGACGGCCACTTGGTAGCGTGTTGGGCCTCCTGGGGCGATCATTGTGCGCATGCTGGCGCTACCATCGATGAGGATGGCTAGCGTAGGACCACCACGGGCGGAGGTATAGATCACGGGGTGGGCAAGCCCTGTGATCAGCGCGGCGAGCGCTAGAAGCTGCAAGAACAGCCCGAGTAGATGAGTCCAGTGCAGTCGCAAAGCGCTCTTAGGCGTCTGCTCGAGCCCCTGCCACAAGAAAAGCGTTGAGACGGAGACAGGGAGGGCTTGCCTCTTGAGAAAATAGATTACAGCCACGATCAGGCCAAGACTCAGCAACCAGAGCGCCCACCCCGCGAGGAAGATCATTGCAGCAGCGCTCCCTCTCGGAGCGTCTGAAAGACGGTCTCTTCCAGAGGAGTCCCGGACGAGATGAGATGATAACGTAAGTCATGGCGGCGGCAATACGTCTCCAATCGCTGACGATACTGCCAGAGAGCATCGGCATACGTCTTTAGAACTCCCTTGCTCACGTAGATGGGCAATTCATCATGATCCTCTACGTCTTGCAAGCGCACTTCACCGCTGAGATGGGGATCGAGATCCTCAGGAGCCAGAAGATGCAGTACGGTGACTTCGTAGCGATGGTAGAGGAGCTGAGCAAGCCCCTCTTCGAAGCCATCGTCGCTCAGCATATCGCTGATGAGGATAGCTAGCCCACTCTCGCGGCGGATTCTTGCAAAGCGAGTGAGAGAGTCATTGATCGAAGTCTCACCGGCGGGTTGTATGGCCTGAAGAAAGCGGAAAATTTCGAAGATCTGTCGATGCCCACCTCGCGGGGGTACACCGCTCACGAGATCGCTCGCAAAGGGGAAGATGCCGACTCGATTGAGATCTTTGAGCCCGAGGTAGGCCAGCGCACCAGCCAGGCGCGCGGCATACTCGAGTTTACGGCCTATCTCCATCGAGTGGCTGACATCCAGGAACAAGTAGATCGGCACATCTTCCTCTCGGGTGAAGACCTTGATGAACAGGCGGTCGAAGCGCCCATAGAGGTTCCAGTCCACGTAACGTAGATCATCCCCTGGGTAGTATTCTTTGTACTCGGCGAATTCCAGACTCATGCCGGCCCGGTGGGTGAGTCTTCGCCCGCTGAGTGTGCCGTGGAATCGGCCGCGGACGATGAGCTGTAAGTTCTCCAGTTTCTTGAGGAACTGCGAGTCTAGAAACGGTCGCATCGTGCTCATATCTCGGGGGTCCTCTCCAGCACTTGCTGAAGGATCTCTTCCGAGGAAATGCCTTCGGCTTCGCCGCGAAAGTTCCGGATGATGCGATGGCGTAACGCAGGCAAGAAGACCGCGTGAATGTCCTCGGTGCGTACGTTGAGCTGTCCTGTCAAGAATGCGTTCGCTTTGGCTCCCCAGAGTAGGGCGATGCCGGCACGAGGGCTCGCCCCATATTCGACGTAGTCGTTCACCAGAGGCGGTGCATGCTCAGACTGAGGATGGGTAGCGCTGACCAACCGCACGATGTAGTGGCGTAGTGGCTCTGCTATGGGCAGTCGCGCGATGAGACGTCGAGCTTCGAGGAGTTCATCCCGCGTGATGACTTGTCTCGGGGGCGATGCGCCCGCCATGACGTGCTCGTGGAGCACCAAGATCCCGTCCAGCTCTGAGGGAGGGGGGTAATTCAGCAGGATCTTGAAGAAGAATCGATCCACCTGGGCTTCCGGCAGAGGATACGTGCCCTCCATTTCGATTGGGTTCTGTGTAGCCAACACGATGAACGGCTCCTCGAGTGGATAGGTCCGGCCGCCGATGGTGATGTTGCGTTCTTGCATGGCTTCCAGTAGAGCTGATTGCGTCTTGGGTGTGGCGCGGTTGATCTCATCGGCCAAGACAATATGGGCAAAGATCGGACCATGAGCGAATTCGAAGTAGCGCCGTCCACTCTCATCCTCCATGATGATGTTGGTCCCCAGAATATCTGCCGGCATGAGGTCTGGTGTGAACTGAATGCGCGAGAACCTAAGACCCAATAGCTGACCTAGCGTCTTGACCAAGAGGGTCTTGCCCAGACCCGGTACGCCCTCCAGCAGCGCGTGTCCTCCACACAGGAGGCAGATGAGAGCTCCATGGATCGTTTCTTGCTGGCCCACGATGATCTTGTGGATCTCTTCTGTGAGAGTCTGAAAGCGCCGTCGGCTCTTTTCAAGGTGTTCTTCCAGTTGCATTGCCGAGATCACCTATTGCCTGTGATGGCCAGAAAATACGCACGAACCAGATTTCGCAGGTCCGGCGGCAGATCGCGAAGTTCCAAGAGGGCTTCCACGCGGTCGAGATTGAGTCGGAGGATCGGTGTGCCGTTGCGCTCAAGCTCCGCGAGATCCACCGGCACGCCTTGTGTAAGCAGCCGTTCCAGCAGGGTTCGATCCCGAGGCAGATCCCCCCCCTGAATGAGCAAGTTTCTATTGATGGGCAAGGACTCTGAGCCTGTGGATGCGCGATCACCTTGACGGGGACCTTGGCCGGGTGCATCTCCTCCGCTGCCCGGCTCCTGGCTTGCGTCTTCACTCCCCTCTGCAGCGGAACCCTGCGAATCGGACGAGGATGAAGAAGCTTGGGGGCCGGTTTCCTCTCCCGCTTTGCCGGCGGATTGCTCGGAG
Source organism: Candidatus Fraserbacteria bacterium (assembly GCA_037442925.1). Classification (GTDB taxonomy): domain Bacteria; phylum Bipolaricaulota; class Bipolaricaulia; order RBG-16-55-9; family RBG-16-55-9; genus RBG-16-55-9. Next base: position 41,936 of record JBBIPG010000003.1, read on the forward strand.
TCGGACGTACCCTCTCCCGCGTTTTCGTCACCAGCAGCTTCTTGATCCTGCGCGCCGGTTCCCCCGGTCCCCGTGGATTGCTGATCTGTGGACGTAGCTCCCTCTTCTTTTTGTTGCTGTGGGTCATCTCCTGCATCTTGAGAACTACTGCTCGCGTCTTGTGCGCTCTGTTCTCCTGCAGCGGCTTGTTGGCTGGAGTCTACCTTCGCCGCGTCTTCTGGTTGATTAAGTGCTCGTTGAAGTCTAGAGAGCGCCTCTTGAATCTGACGTTCTGCCTCATCGAGATCCTCCGAAGACTCCGCTGCCTGTTGCAGAGTACTTTGGGCCTCGGTAGAAGAAGCCTGCTGACTCAACTGCTCCAGTTCTTCTTTGAGTTCCTCAGAGGAGATCTCTCCTCGCTCCAAGCGTTCGGCCAACTCCGCAAGGGCTTGACTTAGGGCTTGCGCTTCCGCACGTGAGTTCGTCAGGGGAGCCTCTTCTCTGGGAGAGGGTGTTGCCTCTCCGGGAGCGGCTTGGGCACAGTTCGTTGTGCCAGCCTGGTTTTCCGCTAGGCGCGCTGCCTGCGGATCATTGCAGTTGGAGTCGACAGGACCGGATGGCTTGGCAGCTGTGTCCGAGGGTGCTGGGGAGCCATCTTGCTCTTCCCTCGATGGAACCGTAAGAAGCTCTCCCGAAGGGGATTCGGCGCGCTTCATCGGTGACTCCGGCAAGGAAGTGGTCACCGGAGTCTCCCTGGGGCTGGGGGAAAAGAGACTGCCTAGTTGCAGTGTGGGGACACCGGAGAACCAGAGACCCAGCAAGACGATGGATGCAAGTGTCAGGCCACTGAGCATCATCCAGCCACTTCGCTCACTCTTAGATAAGGTTAGCGCCTTGCTCAGGTCCTCCGGCAATTCCTTCGTTCGATCATAGAGGGCCATAAGAAAGTCCGTCTCTCCGCTGCTCTTGCGTAGCTCATAGATCGTGGAGAGCCGTTCACTCAAGTGGAACGCGCGATCCACACGATAGAGATCATCTTGTAGGGCTATGGGGTATCTCTGTCCCATGCGTGCGCTGATCCAAGCGACGAGAAAGTTAAAGCCCACGAGAATCCACAACGAGACCATTCCCAGAAGCCCCACGTAGACAGCTACGAGATAAACGAGAGTGGCTACGATGCCCCACGTTGCTCCTCTGCGCAGCCCCTTGAGCATGTTCAATTGCCGCCGGCGGCGGATGGTCTCACGTTCGATGTTGAGATACGTTGACTCCATGCGCCCTCCCTTCTTCTTCTTCCTCCTCACGAGTAAGGCAGCGTCGGACCCAGAGCGCGAGTAGCACTCCCACTCCGATCCACAAGAGATAGCTCTGAGCAAGCAAGGGAATCCAGTCAGTGGCTCTGTTATCCCCTAGCAATCTGTCCAGAGGCCAGAGCGGATTCAAGTAATTGAGGCCGGGCAGAAAGAAGCTGCCTATGAAATAGACGGTAAAGAATAGATACTTCATGTTAAACTGGAAGATGTCAGAGCGTCGCGTCAGCGCTAATCTCCAGCCAAAGAGACCCAAGACAAGGCCATAGACGCACAGGTGCAGTAGCACGCCCAGGCTGATCCACGGGTTTAGGGAGTGGGCAGTGAGGAAGATCAACCAGTAGGGCAGAGTAAGACCCAACGCCAGCAGTTGGCGTGTGAATAGATGCACGAGCGAGCCCGGCCAGAGTAGACGTGCTTGCCACTCGATCTCCGCCTGCCCAAGTGTAATGGCCAAGATGCCGAAGAGAACGACGAAGAAGGCGGGGAACAACACGGTATCCGGTGGGGGGGAGGCCAGGCTTTCACCCAGGCGTTGGCTGTTGGGCAGAAAGATAAGCAAGAGTACTCCTGTGATCAGCAGGAACGCCATATACGCTGACCAGGTAGCCTCATCGATCCAGTAATCGGGATCGATCATCTCCGCGACTCGTAGGCGCTTGTCACTCTGTCTCGTCATCATTCACCCTTCGCGCGTGGCTACGATGAGCAAGAGCTTCAAGATCCAGCGATTCTCGTGAGGTTGCACGGGAAAACCCTCTTCGCTCGCCCACGCGAGAAGAACGCTGTTTCCGTCTCCACGCTTAAGCTGTGCTTGTATCTCGGGTTGTATCATGGAGTAGAGTCGTTCCTTCACTCTCCCCTCGAAATCAAATGACCCCCCCCTGCGATCACCCGCGCTCGGCCATGAACTCGCTCCGCCATCGCCCAACGCCACCTCTTTGGCTTTGCCGGGAGGGAGATCTCCCACTAGGTAAAAGATCCCTCTCTGCACAAGCACGGCATCCCGCAGCGCCCAGTTGCTGGCATTATACACCCGAACTGCGGGAGTTCTGACGTCCCCTGGCTTCTCATCTACTTCCAACTGAATCTGTAAGGGCAGCATATCTTCGAGATAGAGATACTGGGGTTTCCAGGCCTCAAGGGGTGTGGGAGAGAACTCAAGCTGGAGCCGCTCCGGTTGCAAACCCACCGTGAGGCTTGTCTCCTCCTGGGGCAGGACGAGCGCAGGGCGCTCGAGGGGTAGCTCGAGTGAGAGGGTGCGCTTGGGGAAGACACTATACCAGCTTTGCATCCAGGCCCAAGGGATGCGAGTGTCGCCTCGTATGAGGCTGACCTCCAGAGATTGAGCGGGACGGGTGAATTCCGGTTTTTGCAGGTAACTCAGGGTCAAGCCCGCAAATAGTCCGATCCAGCTCACGAGGAGGACGAAGACCCCCCAGCCGTGAGCGCGGATGCCCACAAGAGCCTGCATCTCGCTCGCAGACCCGGTGACCCAACGGGGGCGGCGAAGCAGCCAAAGACTAAGAAGCCCAAACCCTGCTGCGTAGAGTGCCAAGAGCCCTCCCAGGAAGGCTTTGGGCGGAAGTTGTAGTTCCATTTCGCGAAAGAGCTCTGTGCCCAAGGGCGAGCTTGTGGGAAGTTCGGTCACGCTTGGACTGAGCTTAGCCCAGATGGACCTCTGCACGGTACTAGGCTCTAGAAGATTCAGAGCGGCGACATAGATCGTTCCTCGACCCTGCTGGCCTCGCACCAGAAGAGGAAAGCCCTCTTGCTCATAGATGACTTCCCCACGCGACCGACCTACAACGATCCGCGCTCCCAATGTCTCTACGCGTTGTATCTCGTCAATGTCCAAGGGAAGGAGCCTGCGTAGCCAAGGAGCATCCTGCACATAGAAGTTGTCCCCTGTGAGCACCACCAGCTCTCCGCCGCGGCTGAGCCATTGCTCTAGAGCCACTTGCTGTTCGGGTGTGAGATTACGGGAGTAGAATCGCCCGACGTATAGGCGCCTCACGCTCGCATACCCTTTCCAATCGGAGGGAAGCTCTGATCCCTCGACTTGCTCAATCTGCTCTCCCGTGGGCAGAACTCGGGGAAAGCTCGTATCGCTCACGACCAGTACGAACGGCTCAGAGCGAACGGCATCGAGGAGTCTGATGCGGTTGGCTGCGATCTCTTGACCTTCCACAAGGAACATCACGGAGAGTTCAGGCTCGTCTTCCTCGGCTGCCGGATAGGCGGACAGCGGGAAGTAGAGTACGTGGAGCTGGCGGGTGTTCGATCCCAGCTGAAGGGCAAGCTTCATCTCTAGGGATCGAGGAGGGTGCAAGGGTCGGCGGATCTCCTGTCGCAATACAAGTTCGCCTGTCAGAGGAGGCCCCTGATACGTGATCTGCACACGGATCGGAGTATACTGATCGGGAACGAACTGATCATGAAACCCGATGCGGACGTTTAGGGTCATTGGAGCTTGTGCACTCAGGGAACCCGAAGTCAAGAACCAGACAATAAGCGCCGCAAAGATGAGACAGAGGAGCTTGCGATTGCGCGCGTGGACTACTGTATAAGGCTTGACTCGAGCTGTCATGCTGGGGTCCTCCGGCTGCCGAATCCGCAAGGAGCTAGCCTGTAGCTTATGCCTCAGGCGAGAGTGTGTCAAGGATTATGGTCCTACATTCAGGCGCATGTGGAGGTGAAGGGAGGATCTTCTCGCGTGGCCAGACTCATCGAGATCGACGGGGCTGAGGGCGGTGGTTCGGTGCTGCGTGTCGGGATCGGGTTATCCGTTGCGCTCCAAGTGCCTGTGCGTGTGGTGAATCAGATCATTCCATTCCTTGCTCTACACGGTGGCTCCTTTCGCTGTCGAGAGATCACGGATCACATACGCATCAATCTCGCCATTGCAGAGCAGATCACCGGGAGGCGTTTCACGCAACAAGATGGGAGAATCACTTGCTGAACCGCTTCATCGCGCCTCGATCTGTCCGAGCTGGGTATTGCTGCTTTGATCGATCATGTTGTACATCCCCTGGCTCAACTCGACCTCTATGGTCGCTAGCTTGCCCGGCTCGACCAGCACTGTCGCCACTCCGGCCTGTGCTCCCTCCCGCCGGATCACTACCGTCAGAGCCTGATCCAGTGAAGTGAGGAAGAGACGCACCGCACCGGTAGAGATCGTCAGCTTCGCAGGGAATGTCCGCAGCTGGCCGTCACTGCCCGGACCCAAGATCAATGCGAATTCTTGGACCTGCCCAGGTCTTGCGCCTCCTTCACCTACCGTGAGGACGTGTAATGCAGTGTCGCTGCCTGAGGGTCCACCGACAGTGCTATCAGCCGTAACGGTCAAAAGGAAACGATATTCCCCCGATACTTCCGGGGTATACGACACCTCCTCTCCGGTGGCACTCCAAGGACCGGTCCCGGCAGGAGCAGAGAGCAGTTGCCATCTGAAAGTAGGTGTTGTGCAGTATTGTCCTAGCTCTGCTGCCCCTCTTAGAGTCACCTCGTCTCCCACAGGTGCCTCAGAAGGTCCCTCGATGCTTACAGAGTTGACTTCACAAGGAGCGTATGGAGGAGCGAAAGCTGTAGGACTCACTCCTCCGAATGCCAACAAGACCAACCCGATCGTCAACGCCGCTGCTTTTGCGTACGTGCGCATGTCGATCCACTCCTTTCTTTGGTTCGTGCTGTCTGTCTCATTATAAACCTCAAGCGTAGACAAACCGTCTCGCCTCACTGCCTGAAGTCCGCCGGGAACGGCCCTCCACACAGATCCGTGCCGTTGCCCGAGATGCCATTCTCCCAGCCGGTGACTGTGGACGTCTCATCGACGAAGACCCCACAGAACTCGTTATTGTAGATCCGGTTGTTGCTGATCTCCGCAGTAGAGCCCCACCACAGCTCAATACCCGATCCTGCATTCTCCCTAATCTCGTTGAAGGCAATGACGGCCTGCGTGTTCTGAAGTCCGATCCCTACCCCGAAGTTCTCGGCGATCCAGTTATCGATGATCTTTACATCGGTGGAGTTCCAGGGAGTGATCCCGCCGGAGTTGTGGGTGAGCGCGCTGTCGAAGATGGTGATGTGACTGCCGTCTTGGATGAAGATCGCCGTCTGGCCGCTCACTTGGCCGCCGGTAATCGTCAGGCCCTGGATCGTGACATGGCGGCCCTCCCTGATCCAGACGGTAGGGATCGCATCTGGGGACAGCGTGCTCGCGTCGATGATTGTTGTGCGTGGATCAACACCTACCAAAGTCAGGCTCTTAGTGATGAACAGCCGCTCCGGGTAGGTGCTGGTCGAGACGCGAATGACGTCACCTTCTTGGGCCACGTCGATAGCTGCTTGGATGGTCGGGAAATCCTGAGGCACACGAATCGTGCGCGCGCTTTGGAGGCTGCTGACGTCCCACAGCCTGACTGTCCTGTCGTAAGATCCGGAAGCGAGGAACTGGCCATCGGGACTGAAGGCTATAGACGTGAGAATGTCGGTGTGACCGACAAAAGTACGCACCTCTTGGCCCGTGGCTACTTCCCACAACGTAATCGGGGAATCCCGCCATCCAGAGGCGAGTAATCTTCCGTCCGGGCTAAAAGCCACAGTTTCTACTTGAGACCTAGAAGAACGACTTGTGATGGTGCGCACTTCCAGACCACTGGCTACCTCCCACAGTTTGATCTTCTGGTCCGCAGCGCCTGAAGCCAGCAGTTTGCCGTCAGGGCTGAAGGCCACCGACAAGACCCCGTTGGTGTGACCGGAGAGAGTGCGCACTGCTTCACCCGTAGCCACTTTCCACAGCTTGATCGTTTTGTCATAAGAACCTGAGGCCAGCAGCTGATCGTCAGGACTGAAGGCCACCGATGTGACCCCAAAAGCGCCGTGGCCTCGGAGTGTAAGTACCTTTGCGCCCGTAGCCACATCCCACAGCATGATGGTAGCATCTTGGGAGCCTGAGGCCAGGAGTTTTCCATCTGGGCTGAAGGCCACGGAAGTGACAATACCTGTAGGGCTGTCGAGGGTGCGTACCTGCCGACCGGTGGCCACCTCCCATAGCTTGATCTCGCTTTGCATGTGGCATGAGCGTATTTCGTCGGGACTCTCACAGGCAGCGGAGGCATTCAGACTCCCATCGGGGCTGAAGGCCACCGACCAGACGCCACCACGGTGGCTTGTGAGAGTACCGGGGATCACTGTGAGCAAGACTGGGATAACTGTGGAGCCGTTTTGTGCTCCCTGCGCAGTGATGGTGATCCGGCCCTGCCACGTGCCAACGTTCAGACCAGCTAAGTCCACCCGAATCTGAATTGAAGCGCTTTCCTTGGCCTGGAACGTCCCCTCACTGGGACTGAGGCGGAGCCAGCCGGCATCGGCTTGTGCCGTCCAGCTCAAGCTCCCGCCCCCGGCATTGCTGATCTTGAACTCTTGCGCTACTGGGTTGGGTCCCTCGGCCAGCCCGCGAAAGCTTAAGCTCGCAGGCTCGACCTCAAGCCGTGGAGGCGGCTCTTTACTTATGGCCTCGAAGCTGAACTGCCCGGGCTCGCTTCTTAGATCCTGAGCATCAACCAAGACCACTTCCAGCACCACCCGCTGAGGAGTGCTTGTGGCGATCTGAAACTCAAAAGCTCCCAAAGTCACGCCCTTGAGCTGCTCAGCCAAGTCGAGTGTGAAGTCCTTGAAGTCCAATGCTTCAATGACTTTGAACTCCGCGCGGGTGACGTCCCCATCGGGGTCACTGAAGAAGACGAGACCGCTCACGGGCTGGCCGTTGGCCTCGATGCGCGAAGGGAAATCGATAAACGTGATCTCCGGGGGCGTGCCCTGAGTCTGGGCGTGTATGCCTGTTCCCAGCCCCAACCAACCCATGAGCAGCCAAACGAAGAGCACACCGGCGAACGTTACACGTAAAGCGCGCATGACTCCCGCCTTTCCCTCATGACTCCGGCTTCAGCCAGAGCACGACCACTGAGCTGATGATCTCTGAGCCATCGGTGAGATCGTCGATCCGAAAGTCTCCACCGCCCATGCGATTGGAGAACAAAGCATCGTCTAAGACAAACAACGCCCACTTCCAAGCCCCGCTATTCGTCTTGGTCACCGGAGGAAAGGGATCGTCTGTGTCCTGAGCGTCATATTCGAACGTGAAGCTGTCGGCACCCACATCAAGGAACTCCACTGCGATCATCACTTGTGAAGTCGGCTGCGCGTTGAAGAGCAAGGCATCATCGACGTCAAACTGCATGTGGCGATCAGGTGTCTGATTGCCATCACCGGCGGGAAGAGCTTGGCCGTTGCCTGTGCGATGGGCAGTCCGAGGCAGCTCATCTGTGGCGATCGTCTCGGTGTCATGATCTCCCCCCTGCTGCAGGATGATCCCCTGCGGTTCCTCTGTCTCCTCATCAAAGATGATAGAAGTCGAGGTCAGCGTGGCAGCCTGCGTCAGCTTACGGTTGGCTTCTTCGGTCAGTGTGCTGTCCGGCCCCATCATGGCTCGCTCATACCAGACTTTAGCTGCCTGCAGGAGACCTTCGATGAGGTTGACAACGAGAGGTTGATCGCCCGAGAAGAAGATCTCAACGTGCGGCGTCCACAAGGCCACGGCTCCGTCTTCGAAGATCTCTCCCAACAGCAGTTCGATCTGCTGGAGTTCTCTTAAGATCTCTGGGCTATCTGCAATGGGCATTCCGGCCAGTTCCGCAAGCTTTATCTCCGCGCTGTCCAGTGCTCCGAGCAGTGGAGCCCGCTTCGACTCCGGGATGGAAGCTACCAAGGCACGTTCGTCATCCGTGGGCTGCAGACCCTGATAGTCCGTCTCGTTCTCCAGCACCAGGTTGTAACTAAAAGAAGCTACAGCTTCCTCCTGGGCAAAGACCCCGACGGGGTGCCGGGCGATGAAGTTGCCGGCGACCTGTGGTTCTGCCCCTTCGCCGAGGAAGAGGCCCGCTGCCCCATTCCAGAGGACGGTGTTGTGAGAAAGCTCTGGAAAGGCATTGGTGATGACGATCCCGCTTGTGCCGTTGGTTATGATAGTGTTAGCCTGGATCTCTCCTCCGGGCCCATCGTGGACGAAGATCCCGCTGGCCCGGTTACCCTCGATGATGTTCCTCTGAATCACCGGCTCTGAGCCTTCCCGGACCTCGATGCCCGCGAACTCCCCGGCCAAGCCGTTGCCCACTATCTTGTTGCCTACAATCTCGCCACCTGCGTAACCGTCCAGCAAGATCCCAGGGCCGCCATTGCCTTCGATGAGATTATCCCGAAGAGATGGAGCCGCGCCATCGCGGAGTTCCACGCCGGAGAGGGTGGCTCCCGTGATCACGTTGTCGCTGATCGTAGGGGAAGCAAAGAGCACCACGACCGCGCTGCGGGGTTCAGATCCTTTGAAGCGCAGGGTGAAGCCGCTGAGCGTGCCCAGGCCCGGGACCACGAAAGCGACCACGGTTTCCTCGCTCTCGATGACAGTCTGGTCGCTTCCGGCTCCTACGATGTTGAGATCGTTCTTGTCAATCCGCAGGCTCTCCTGATAGAGCCCCGGGGCGACTTGGATGGTGTCCCCAGGCTGCGCTGCCTCGATGGCTGCCTGGATGCTGGAGAAGTCCGCCGGGCCGTCGTCATCCACGGTGATCACCCCAGGCGAGGCCAACCCCAAGGCGATTACGATCGCTAGCAACGCAAGCACGATGGAAACGCCCTTCAAGATCTTCATGGCTCACCCCCTAAGCTGAAGAAATCTTACGGCAGCCGTTGAAACTCCCAATAGAGCTCATATCGGTATCCTGGCCTTTCAATACGCTTTATCCCACCACGCCTGCTCCCCGGAGACATATTCACGAGCTCCTCGTAGCTGAAGCCCGAGTCACCTATGCCTATGAAATCATCGGAGGTCAACCAGTCAGCTTCCCAGAGGCCGATGCTGGTAAAGAACCATTCATCCCGACGACAGAGCGCAGCGATAAAGGTGTTCCCCTGCGTGAATCTCACAGGGCTAAGGTAGATGGTGCTAGCGGAGAATTCAATTGTATTGGTCTTAAACTTTGTTACTTTAATTGGTTTGGGACTTGTTGTCCCTGTATAGATTCCGTAGCTCCCTTTGCCATAGACCTCATCACCACCCCATTCGTCCTGTTTGACTGGGCGAAGCCCGATCCACTTAAAGAGGAAGCGGATGCAGGCTGCGGGGGGAGGAGGAGAGGGACCGGTGGGTACGGCCACGAGTGGTCCGAACGGAGACGGAGGAGGGCTCTGGTAGACAGCCGTGAAGGTAGCTTCTTGCCGAATAGTGGTAAAGAAGTCGGTCTTCCCTGGTTCTCCAGGGACGATCACCCCCTGAAAGAGTCTCCAGTCCTTGAACTGGAGGGTCCTGTGCTTGAGGGGCCCAGAAGGATCCTCTCGGACAAAGCCCCTCCACGTCGGTTGAGCCTTCCCATAGACATCAGCGAAATTGTCCACAACAATATCGAAGGGGGTCTCCTTACTGTCGAGTGTCATGATAGGTGAACTGGCACTGTAGGTGATCGGGACACGGGAGAGTTCTACGTCTGGCTTCCCCGACCCCCGCTCCCAAATGGCCCGGAAGTGGACCGTCTGCGGGAGGATGGTGAAAACAGCGGTCACCGTCATGTCCCTGTTCAGCTCGATTTTGACGTGCTCAATGCCAGTAGCCAAGATTGTGGTACCCTCACGCCATTGGGTGAACGAATGGCAGCGGTTCTCCAAACGCACGCAGGGCTCTCCAATAATGCTCGGGATTTTCACTACTGTTAGCCCTGCTGGAAGGTCTTGGAAGTAAGCGGGAACCTCGCTAGAACGATGTATATTGCCGGAAGCATCGGTGACCTCTATTGATATGATGTTACGGCCGTACACTTGCTGGGGGACGCCACCGCCCGGATGCACGTCCATCACTTCGACGGTGAGGTTGAAGGTTCCACCTTGCGCTAGGAAAACGTCAATGGTGATGGTATCGGAGTCGGAGCGGTCGCAATTGTCCCAGATGGTAAGTCTAGCGCTGTACGTCCCTGCGGTGTTGTAAGTATGGGTCGCCGTAGCACCTCCGGTCTGCGTGGTCCCATCCCCGAAGTCCCAGCTGTAGAGGTTGATCGTGCAGCCGGGGTCAGTTTTCGAGCCGGAGCTGTCGAAGACGACCGTCAAGGGGGCGGGCCCGCTTCTGGGATTGGCGTTGATGTCTGCCACCAGCGGCTGAAGCTGCGTGACCCTGATCGTCACAGCGGGAGTGTCCTTGCCCTTAAGGCAGGTGGTCGGGTCGATACCGTGAATCGCCCACATCTCGTACTTCAACTGGGCGATGTAGGTTCCCGGCTGGGTATAGGTATGAACGACGCTTTGTCCTGAGGCTTCAGGACTGCCATCCCCGAAGGACCAGGTGTAGGTCTCAGTTGGGCACCCCTCGTCGCTCGGTGGAGAGCCTGAGCCGATGAAGTTGACAGTCAGCGGAGCCGGACCCCTTGTGGGGCTGGCGCTAATAGTTGCACTAGCCGTCTCATGGACGGCAGGGGCCTCTCCTCCGTAAAGCACCAAAAGCATGCCTACAATCAGGGTCAAGAACCCGATTTTCAAGATCCTACCTTGCATAGTATCCCCCCTCCACTTCAAAGATGCTCTAGTGAGGAGTGGAAGCAGCGGAACGAGTCTTGCTGTCTCCACTCCTCCCTCACTTGCTCTGTCACTTCTGTTTCTCCTGGATCACCTGATGATTTTCATACCCTTTCCGAACGCCTTGGACCAGATAATCGAATTGCCCGCTCTTGCCTTGGACTTCGCGCACGATGATTCGCTTTGTAGTCGTCTCCACCAGATAGAGTTGGAGCCACTCTCCTCTAGATGTAAGTTGCACGGTCAAGCCCTCGTCATTGGTGACCAGACTGAAGTGCTCCGGCAGATCAATGACCGCTTTGCCGTTGACCAGTTCTGCGGTGCCCCGGATGTAGGTGCCCGCTTCCGGACCTTCGAGCGAGACATAGACGATCTGCTTGGTAGGGTCAGCAGGGTGATCCTGGGCGAACATCTTGCGTCCGTCTGTAACCAGGAAGTCCCCCACAACGTGCAAGGGTGCTCGCGGATTCATCGGCCCGCCGGGGAAGATGCCGACGTTGCCACCGTATATGTTGAACGCGCCCCCGTCATACCTGATCCTCCCGCCGAAATCGGGAGTACCGCTTCCTGATGTGTCAGTGCTTCCGGGTGTGAAATCTATGTAAGCTAAGTTGGTGGGACTTGTGGTCCTCAGCTCAAGTCCCACATTAGCTGCAGGTCCGGTGGTTCCGGTGCTCAAGACGACTAGGCTGTTATCCGTGCCATGAATTTCGAGCTTATGATTGGGACTCTGCGTCCCGATGCCGACGTTGCCCATGAACGTGCACTGAGCATCCGTGCACTCCCAGCCTGCTGGACTGGCAACATTGATGAAAGCCCCAGTTGCGAGAAGCAACCCCACTACCAACCCGACCAACAGCCCTCTCCGCCCGCTGAGCTTAGCTTTGCTGAACATGGTAAACCTCCTCGTTGAATTGGATTGAACTTGTTCTGCCTTCTCCGCTTGCCTGCTGCGTACTGTGCGATCTTGACCTGGCCGATGGGAGGAGTGGAAACAGCTGATCGAGGTTCGCTGCCTCCACTTCCCCATCTCCTACTTCGGCCTTTACTTTCGACCAACTGTGCTCTCACCTCTAGCTCACTGCTGCCAAAAGAGACTATCGATGACCGGCAAGGGCACCGTGGCGGACCCGAAAAAGTCGGGCTCAAAGGAGAGCTTCACACTCTTAATGTCAGCGTTAGACGAAGTCACCCTTAAGGGGGTGTTAATCCCTACGCTCACGCTGGCTTCGCTGCGAGCGATGACCCTGTTGTTCTCGTCAAACGCGATGAGTCTCGCCTTTAGCTTTAGCGGAGCCCCAAGTGGGCTATGCAAGCCCGTGTAGAGACCGACGACCTTCTTGGCTGAACTGAACCGGATCTCGATGGGGTGGGTGCCCATACAGACCGTCGCGCAACCAACACGACCCCAGGATGTTGGCACGGTAGTGCCTATGCCAAATAACCCCAAGGCGCGTGGAGGGGACCTCGTCCCCACTGTTGGAGTTACGATTTGCAACTGGAGGCCTGCCGGAGCGACAAAGACCACGCCCCATAGCACATACTGGTTCGTGATAACCATTCCGTCCACGGTCGAACGGCTGCTTGGGAGGCAGACCCAGCCGTCGCAAACCATGACAGGGTACGCCTCAAAGGTGATCCCTGGCAGGGTAGCGCTCGCAGGATCTGCACCCAGAGAGAGGACGAACGCCATCGCAGCGAGGCCAGTGATGGCTCTCACTCCCCACGCCAGTACCTTCCTCCAACTGACGCACTTGCTCGTCATTGTAGATCCCTCCTCGGATCATGGAATTGATGTATTGACCTTGATCTACAAACGAAGGGACTACAAAGTTTCATCGTGGGTTGCAAAGTCTTTACATAACATATTGGTAGCGTTCCTTTGCTGCTTAGGGCACGTGATACCGACATGTCGCACTGATGATCCCTGATGATGGGGTCACCGGCACTACGACCAGCACTCGATCTCCCCTTTGAGATCCCACCGTGCCGGAGACCATCCCCGTCGGAGTCGTCAAGGGCACCGGTGTGAGCAATACGGGAGCTGAGCCGGGGATGATGTTAAAGACCCTAACCCGTGTCACGGGTACACTCACTGAATAGGAGGCAGAGAATGACTCGCCTGCAGCAAACGTCGTTTCACACCCCTTGTTCGTCGTGATCTGTGCGAGCGTAGTGCTCACCCCTCCGATGGAAAAGCTGCAGGGAGCTGCCAGCACTCGCCCCGAGACCGTCGTCACTTGAAGAACGATCGTCTCCACGCCAAGTGGAGCTGCGATGGTCGCCGTGAAACTCCGCTCAACACCAGCAGGTATCAGCCCAAGAGGGATCGTCTTGAGCGTCCCCTCCGGGGCGAAGTCGTAGAGGACAGCGGTCCCGGCTTCGCTCACACGATAAGTGATCGTGATGGGGCTTCCGAAGCTGTAGGATGTTCCCGTAGGCCCGCAGCCGCGATCCACCCTGATGCTGATCTCACCCGTCGCTGGTCCTGCTGTGCCCGTCTCCCGGTGGAACATCAGATCGAAATTGGAGACGGCGAAGACGTAGAGGATGTCCCCTAAAGGTGCAGCTGCCGGTGGAGCTATCGCGAATCCAACAGGAGAGAGGGAGCGGGCGCTGCTCCAGATACCCGCAGAGTGGGTAATGACCTGGACGCTGCCATTTGACCAGGTGAAGACGTAGAGCTGGTTGTTAAAGATCACCGCGGCCAGTCCAGAATCAGCGAAGGCCCCAATCGTGCTCCAACCACTCCAGCTCCCTCCCGAACTCATGACGTTCACCCAGACGTTGTTGCTTCTAACAACTAGTAGATAGAGCTGATTGTTGAAGACAGCGGCTGCAGGAGAGGAGGGCCTGGTATCACCCACCAAGACCTCCTGCCACGTCGTCCAGATGGACGGCCCCGGGGGACAGGACGTCACGCTGCAAGAAGTCATACGGATACCCCCAGTTCTGTCAGAGACGAAGACGTAGAGTCGGTTGCCGAAGGCCGCCACCGCAGGACGGGCGTCCGCGGCTGATGCGGGCACGTTGAAGTTCGGTGCTGGAAGGTTATACCAGCCACTCCAATTGCTACTGCCGTCCATGGCTGCCAACTCGACCCTGTTCAGCTCAACTGGACCTGCGAATCCGGTCACGCTGCGCAGTAGATAGAGCCGGTTGTTGAAGGCTGTCGCGGCCGGAGCGGAGGCAGTAAGTGAGGTCCGGCTGCCGGGGACTTCACCCAAGGCGAGCCAGTTGGGGACCGTGCAGCTAGGGCCGACACAGATATGAGAGAGCAGAGCCGCCTCGAGGAAGCTGCTCCCGTCGCTTAATAATCGATTGTTGAACACGTAGACGCTGCTAGTAAACTCCGCGGCAGCCACCGGCTGCGCTGGTAGACCACCAACTTGGGAGCTGAGACCCCACGAAGTCCAGTCGTTGCCGACGACTGTTACTCCTGCTGAAAGCGCCAGAACGAATGTCATTAAAGTCGACACGACGGATCGTCGAAGGATCTGAGCCTTGCTAAGAGTTTCCATGCAATCTCACTCTCCTTTAGCTCTTCTCTCTTCAGCTGAGATTGAATCCATCAAGTCTTGGATAGCCTTTACGATCTGGTCTAGTTCCTGGAATGCCGCCTTCTGCCCGCTCTGAACATGCTCGACCATGCCACGCCAGACTGTCCCCTGCGTGCCCTGTTGAGACTGACAGCGCACGATGAAGGAGACCGTTTCCGACTTGATGGTGCGAAGCATGGTCAACCTCCCGTCAAATTCCAGTGAGGATGGTTATAGACCTGCGACCTTCTGTTTTTCTTCTACATCTTCATGCTTTGGGAACTTGCATAAAGCCTCTGTATGGATCAAAATTGGGTTAAACAGGGGTTCTCTGAACCTCCCATGAGGAGGTTCGCTCATGGAGAGGACGAGCGAAAAAGGTCTCAAAGTGCGACTCTTTGGGCGCTTCGAGGTCTGGCTCGATAAGAAACTCATCCCTCCCACGGCCTGGCCTCAACGCAAGACGCAGACCCTGTTGAAGGTGCTGCTCACCGAGCGAGGGCGTGTCTTCACCCAAGACCAGCTCATTGAATATCTCTTCCCTGAGCTCGACCCTCAGATGGCTAGGAAGAGCTTGTATGGAAGAATCAGCGAATTGCGCCATCTCCTGGAGCCGAAGCTCAAAAGGGGCAGAGATTCTCAGTATATACTTCGCGTTGAGGGCGGGGGCTACTGCTTCAGCAAAGAGGTCCCCTGCTGGCTGGACACAGAGGAGTTTGAGAAGCATTGTGAGCTGGCACATAAGTTGGCAGAGACCCATCAGTGGTTGCAGGCCATCAAACGCTACCAGCGAGCGATGGACCTCTATCGCGGTCCGTATCTAGCGGAGAACCTCTATGAAGAATGGTCGCTTGCGCCGCGTGAGCACTGGCGGGAGATCCATCTCCGTGCTCTAGGGCAGCAGGCGGAATGCCATGCACGTCTAGCACAGTATGAGCAAGCCATTGAGCTTTGCCGACGGGTGATCGAGGTGGAGCCCTACCGGGAGAGCGCTTATCGTGCGAAGATGCTCTATCACTATTACGCAGGCGAACAACTAGAGGCCAAACAGACATATCAAGCCTGCGTGAAGGTCCTCAAAGAGGAGCTTGAGGTGGAGCCTTCTCATGAGACTCAGGAGCTTTACGAACTCATCCTTCAAGGCCAGGTCCCCCCACTGCCCCGCGTGATCCCCAACAACTTGCCGATTCCACCCACTTGTTTCATCGGCCGGGAAGCGGAGCTCGCTGAGATGCGCAAGCTTTTAGGTGATCCCTCCTGTAGGCTCCTAATTCTAACTGGCCTCGGTGGTGTGGGTAAGACCCACTTGGCGATTCAGGCCGCCTCTGAAGCGCTCGAAGGATTTTCAGACGGCGCCTTCTTCGTTTCCCTCGACCATGTCAGTTCCCCGGACCTCCTCGTTTCTACTCTGGTAGGCACCCTTGAGTTCCCCTTGCGCAGTCGAGAAGACCCGAAGCGCCAGCTATCAAGTTACCTACGCGAGAAGAAGATGCTTCTCGTGCTGGATAATTTTGAACACTTAGCGGCAGGAGCTGGGCTGCTCACAGAGATTCTGGAGGGCACTGCTCAGGTGAAACTCCTCGTCACCTCCCGAGAGCGCCTGAATCTGCAAGGCGAGTGGCTTCTCCCCATTCAGGGCTTGAGCTTTCCCCCGGGCGAACAGATCGAGGACGCGGAAGGGTATAGTGCTGTGCAGTTATTCCTCTGCCATGCCAGAAGAGTTCAGCCGGGGTTCACGCTGTCCCCGGAGGAGAAGTCCTCTGTAGTCCGTATCTGTCAGCTGCTGGAAGGAATGCCCTTGGGAATTGAGCTGGCTGCCGTGTGGGTGCGGGTGCTCTCCTGTCGTGAGATCGCTTCGGAGATCGCTCACAATGTAAATTTTCTAGCCACGTCCTCGCGAGATGTGCCCGAGCGACACCGGAGCTTGCGCGCAGTGTTTGACCACTCCTGGAGGTTGCTCACCGGCGATGAACGAGGAGTGCTCCAGAAGCTCTCGGTCTTTCGGGGCGGCTTCACGAGAGAAGCCGCGGAGCGGGTGGCAGGAGCCACCCTGCCTCTGCTTACCGCATTGATAGACAGATCCTTACTGCGACGGTCCTCCCGAGGGCGATATGAGTTGCATGAACTGTTAAGACGCTACACCGAGGAGCGGCTCAAAGAAGACGTCCAGCAGTATGAACAAACGCGGGAGCGGCACGGTGAGTATTATGCGCGATTTCTCGAGGAGCGAAAGGGAACGCTCCTAGGCGCCCAGCAGAGAGAGGTGCTCAAGCAGATCAGCGAAGAGCTGGAGAACGTGCGCGCAAGCTGGCGCTGGGCGGTCGAGCCATGGAGAGCGGAGGAGCTGGAAAAGGCCCTCGAAAGCCTCTATCTGTTTTATGATCTGCAAAGCCGCTTTCAAGAAGGGGCAGAAGTGTTCCAAGAAGCCATAGCTGCCGCACCGGCAGGGAAGAAGAGCTTGTTGCTAGGGCAGCTTCTGGGACGCACGGGATACTTCTATTATCACCTCGGTCGGTATGAGGAAGGCAAGGCTCTGCTCAGTGAAAGCTTGGCCATTGCACGCTCTGGGGGTGATACCCAGGAGGCGGCGTTTTCCCTGAACGGTCTAGGTCTTGTGGCCTGCATGGTCGGAGAGTATGTCCAGGCTAACCGGCTGTTTCAGGAGAGCTTGACCTCGAGCCGGAAGATCGCAGACATCAGAGGCAGCGCGATCGCCCTTAAGAATCGAGGCAACGTGGCCTATCGGCTGGGAGAGTATGCGAAAGCGAAACGACTCTATGAGAAAAGCCTAGCGCTGAGCAGGGAAATCGCGGATCGGTGGGGCATGGCAGGTTCTCTCAACAACCTGGGTAATGTGGCCCTTATGCTAGGGGAGTACACGGAAGCCAAGCGACTGCTTCAAGAGAGCCTTGCGATGAAAAGCGAGATCGGTGACCGCTGGGGCATGGCGACCTCCCTCAATAACCTGGGCGAAGTGGCGACTGCGTTGAGGGAATATACGGAAGCCAAAGAGCTCTATCAGGAGAGTCTTGCGCTGAAACGGGAGATCGGCGATCGACAGGGCATGGCACTCTGCTGCAACAACCTGGGGTTTGTGGCCACCATGCTGGAGGAGTACGTGGAAGCGAAACGACTCTATGGGGAATGCCTTGCCATGCAACGGGAGATCGGCGATCGCTGGGGGATAGCGAACTCCCTGAACAACTTGGCTAGGGTGGCCATGGCGTTGGAAGAGGAGCGAGAAGCCAAAGACTGCCTGCAGGAAGCCCTAAGGACGGCCATGGGGATCGGGGCTGTTCCTGTGGTCTTCGGCAGTGTGATCGGGATAGCTAGGCTCTTTGTGAAAGCAGGGGAGAAGGAACGGGCGGCAGAGCTTCTCGCGCTGATCCTTCGCCATGCCGCCATTGACAAAGAGACCCAAGATGAAGCAGAGTGTCTCCTCTTAGGACTTGCCTCAGAACTCTCGTCTCAAGTCCTGGAAGCGGCCCAAAGACGAGCAGAGGCCAAGACGCTCGAAGAGGTCGTGGAGAAACTCTTGAGTGGTCCCACTTGCTAGGGCCTACGAGAAGGCGGTGGGACGGGTCGAACTTCGAACAGCTTGGGCCACAGTTTCCCCGTCACAAACAGCCGATTGCCCCAGGCATCGTAGGCGATTCCATTAAGAACATCCACAGGCTGCGAACGATCCTCGGCGCTCAATAGCCCCGTGAGATCGATCCAGCGAAGGACTTGGCCGGTCTCGGGGGAGATGACCGCAATGCGATCGGTCAGCCAGACGTTGGCATAGATCTCGCCTTGGATGTACTCTAACTCGTTCAGTCTTGGCACGGGTGTGCCCTGATCTTTGACCTCGATCTGACCGATCTCTTGGAACGTATCGGGGTCGAGAAAGTGCAGAGTTGCTGTGCCATCGCTCATGATGAGACGTTTCCCATCGTGGGTGATCCCCCAACCCTCTGTAGGATAGGCGAATTCTCTCACCAACTGAAAACTCTCTTTGTCATAGACGAAGCCTTTGTGTTCCTGCCATGTGAGCTGAATGAGCTTGTCCTTCCACAGCGTGATACCCTCTCCAAAATACTGATCGGCGAGATGATGGATCTGAAGGACCCTGCCAGTAGCAAGTTCGACCTTGCGCAAGCTGGATTGACCGTAAAGCCCTGTGCCTTCGTATAAGAACCCATCCTCCGCGAAGATGAGCCCTTGAGTGAAGGCCTTGGGGTCGTGTGGGAACGTGTTGATGATCTCGTAGCTGTAAACAGGTGCAACGCCTTGGCCCCCTTCCGGGGCGTTTAAGAGAAGACCGCAATAGAAAACAACTCCCAATAGAGCAAGATTGACAGCGACAAATAGAACACGTCTCATCATCGCAGCATTCCTCGATGTGTATATTACCCGATTCTGCTAGGGAAGGGCGAGCTTCGCTTTCAGCTTGTCAATGCGGACTTCGATCTCTTGAGGATCTGCCTCGCGGGCCATGAGTGCGTGCAGCTCTTCCAGATCGCCCAGGATCTCTGTGGCTTGGTCTTGCTGGCGAAGAGAGTGGATCAGCTTGTCCAGTAGTTGGAGCGCATCGTTGTGTTCATTACGGCGGGTGGCCAGCGAAATGGCGTTGAGCTTGGCTCGTAAATAGAAGATCTGGCCTTCCGGGCCTAGAATCGCCTCGATTGAGGGCAGGCCGGTCCGGGCTTTCTCGGGCAGACGATCCACCGGCACAGATGTTGGCTTTTGAGGCCCAAGCACGACAATCCGGCCGACCATCCCAAAGTACTCATGAGGCAGGCAATAGTAATCGTAGACGCCCGGCACGGTGAAAGTCCTTGTGAAGGTAGCTCCTATCTCGGTGATGATGCCGGAATCCCAAGGCTCAGCAGTTTGGGGAATGCGCTGCTCTTTCCCGTAGGCGGGATGATAGGCCGTCGTCGAATGGCCGTCCACGGTGATCTCCTGCCAGACCCATTCGATCTCATCTCCTGGCTGGATCAAGAGGCCCGGTGGGTCAAAAGAGAAATCCCGGATCTCGACGACGTAGTGCTCTGCTGGCTCTTTGCGAGGTGTCCGGGGATAAAGGAGAAGGGCTCCCAACCCGACCAGCAGCAGCACGACGATCAGTCCAAGGCTCTTGAGCATGTTCGCTGGCAACGGGAAGCGGGGGCGGGCCGGGCCGAGCCGAGCCGAGCCGAGCCGAGCCGAGCCGAGCAGCCCGGTCCAACCTCACATTACATTCGGTCTCTGCACTCAGAGGGGGACGATCTGACCGCGGATCTCACCGGCTGCATTGGCGCCGGTATGAATATTGAAGTAGAGTTGGCCTTGCAATAACGGCTGTACTAGATTTGCTGGCACAGTCCACTCCCCTTGGAGGAAGCCATTGGCCCCCGTCGGACATGAGGTGAGCAAAGCCGGGCCAGGAGCTCCACAGGCCGTCTGCACGACTCCGCCTGCGGTGGCGGGGGGGCCGTTGTGAAAGTGGGCTGCCGTCGGGGGACCGCTCAGGCTGCGATAGGCGACCGCGAAGCTCAGCACATTCGTCGTGGGGTTGAAATAGAAGACGCCCGCGCCGATCACTCCTCCCTGTACCCCTTGTGGAGCTGGGGTCTCCTGAGCTACCGTGAGGGTAGCCGTTAGCACAGTCCCGAAGGTGGCAGTCTGACTCTGCTGAGGCGGAGGTTGATGGTAGGGAGCTAAGCTTTTCTGCGTCACTCCAATGAGGAGCAATAGAGCCAGCCCCAATACAAGCACGCTTGTCAGCTTAAGATGCTTCATAGTAGATCTACCTCCCGAATAATCGGAAAGGTAGCCCGGCATCCCATAAAAAATCAACCAACACAAGGTCAACCTGAGGTCAACGCCAGAGTATACTCGCATCTCCTTCATCGGCGGGGGATCGCTGGACGAATTAGAGCCAGGTGCAGTATTCTATGAAGCACGAGAATCACTGCAAGAGTGAGGTGTTTGCCGGCACATGCCGACTGTTCCATCGCGCTTGACGCTCGTAGGGCTCGCCGTGGGACTTACGGTGGTCCTGACGGCAGTGTTGGGAACCCTCCACATCCATCGCTCTTGGGACAACTCCAAGAAGCGGTTCACCAAGCAGGCAGCTCTTTCGGCGCAGATCTTTGCGGAATCCCTAGCACTTCAGACGGGCGAAAACCGGCTACGGCTCACGCAGGCCTTTGTCCGGGGGGATGTGCTCTACGCTCAGGTCGTGCGAGACAGGAGCGTTGAGGCCGAGGACCGCACCGATGAGGCTCTGGAAGTCGCTCTGCCGGTAGAGGACTTTTCGGGTATCCTCATCAGGGAGAGGAGCTTCCCGGATGGCACCCGCTATTTGGAGATTCTGCGTCCTCTCCCTGACCATGGCACGTTGCCAGCTCCTACAGAGCTAAACTATGTGCGCATCGGATTCTCGCTGCGTGAGGTGGTGAGTGCCCTTCAGGCGGAGATTCGGTTTGTCATCGAAGTGGGGCTTGTAGTTCTCCTGGTGGTTGGGCTGCTTGCCGCAGCGTATCTACGGCTCTTCCCAGACAAGACAGCAGCTCCTCGTTCTTCACCAGAAGAGGCTTCCGACGGGAACTTGATCCGCGCTGGACCTCTTGTTATCGATGCCAAGAGAAAAGAGGTGCGACTGGGTGCACAACGGGTGGATCTTTCTCCTAAAGAGTATGAGTTGATAAGCGTATTGGCTTCCGAACCCGATCGGGTCTTCTCCAATCAGGAGTTGTTGGAGCGGGTCTGGGCGCGGAGTTATGGTGCCACTGCCAAGGACGTTAAGCAATACATCTATCTGTTGAGAAAGAAGCTGGAGCGGGATCTAGAGCAGCCTCCGCTCATCGTGACGGTGAGGGGCTTCGGCTACAAGTTCGCTGCCTGGCCAGGGGAGAGGGGTTGACTAAATGAGGAGGAGATGACTATGACGCGAAAGATGAAGCTCATGCTACTCTATGGGTTGTTGATATATATCCTCGTGAGCTGGGCCGGTTCCTTGCAGGCTTCCAGACACGGAGGACTGACGCAAGATCAGCTTCAGCAGCTTCGCGAAGTGACAGAAGCAGCGACAGGGCAGATCTCTCAAGCAATTACTCACACGCTCTTTGCTTGGTCTGCCCTCAGTCGCGGGGATGTCGCTGCTGGAGACGCACACGTCCACCATGCGATCAATATCATCGAGGGTCCCGAGGGAGAGCATTACGATGCCTCCTACGGCGGCCCAAAGGAAGGAATCGGCGATGGGGTGGGGGCATGGGTCCATGCGCAGCGTCTCTTTGCACTTTTGGAACAGACACCTCAAGGCAGCAATTACCTCTTCGCCGGGGAGAATGTCCTGCTCTTCCTGACAGCGACGATCTCTCATGAACTGGGCGCCTTAGAGCAGATCAAGAGCGATCCAGCTGCAGCCATGGGAGAGCTTCGCCAAGCTCAAGGGCTGCTCATGGCAGCCCGCGGCTCCCAGGAGGAGAAGGAGCGCCCCACCGAAGGTGGGACGCGCACCATTCTGGCATGGCTCTCAGAGACTCCTTGAGAGGAACAGCTCGCTTCAGATCTCATAGCCACTAACGATCTTCTTCTCTGCGCCGGTGATCACCACGTGCACCTCAAAGTGGTCCTTGATGCCGGAGTTCACAAGCTTCGGTTTTAAGAGGTTGTCCAGTTGAAAGATGCCTGCGGAATTCGACATGCGGATCTCGATGCATACGGGTTTCTGATCGCCTTTGCGCACGCGAACTTTTTCAATGGCTAGAGCCGAGACGGCATGGATCGTAGGAGAGCCTTTGGCAAAGGGAATGCGAGCTCGACCCTGTTCCATATCCAACGCATCGGATACCTTAAGGACTCCGGCTTCGAGAGTGAGAGGCTGTATCTCCGTCTGGTGTGCGCAGATCGCGTGCAAGATCTCGGAGAGCAGGATGGCCTTCTCACGCTCTTCATAGAGTCCGTCCAGTAGCTCATTCACCATAGGTGGCGCAAGGGCTACTGAAAAATTCTCGTGGTTCTCGCGATGGACGATATGGCCAATATCATGGAGGCACCCGGCCAACACAACGACCAGCTCCGCATCTTCCTTGGTGAGCTGGTGGTTGATCTCGACACTTGTTTGGATGCCCTGTTTTCTTAAGAGTCGCAGGATTCTCAGCGCCAGATTGCAGACGATCTTGATATGAATGGGCCCGTGATCGTTGATGCCCATGCGATCAATCGCATTCACATTGGAGCAAGCCCATAATGTCTGAAGAGCCGCGTGAGCGTCGATGCGTTCCACGAGCGTCTTTAACTTGACATTGCCCTCGACGGGGAGATTGAGCGCCATAGAAGTCAGGCGGGAGATTGGTCGGACTGATGGATTTGCCTTATACGCTCGATGCCGTGAATCTCATCGATCACTTTGCAGACGGGCTTGGGCACGTAGCGGCGCCACTCTTCGCCTTGGAGCATCAGCTCACGGATCTTGGTGCCCCAGTAGTATTTGCGGTTGACGGCGGGCACTTGCTTGACGGGGATGTTCGCTTCCTCGAAGAGTCGAATCACCAAGGGATTATTCGAGTAGACGAGATCGAAGGGCGGAGTGAGACGCCTGATATGAGCGACATAGAGTGCGTTCTGTTCGATATCTTCAATGGGCAACACATACTTGGTCATGGGGTGATCACTCAAGGCCCGTATGATCATCATGATGCGCTCGCCGGCCGTAAAGGGATCTTTCAATGTGTGGCTGTACTGTGCTGAACCTATGGCGATGATGAGTTCATCGACCTCGGACGAAATTGACCGGATGACCGCATCGTGACCATTGTGGTACGGTTGGAAGCGCCCTAGGAAGAGTGCGCGTTTGGGGTTCATTGCTTCGCATCTCCGTTTCCTACTCGTTTAGCCAGCTTCGGTTCTACCAGGACGCGAATCTCTTCCACAGAGGGCAGTCGGCCCTCTTTTCCGATGCAATAGATGGGCTCCTGATCCAGTTCAATGGTGAAGACTCCATTGGTCCCAGGGACGAGCTCGAGGGATTTGATCTGCTGTGGGTACTCGTCTAAGAGCAGCTTGGCAATCTCCAGGGCTCGGCCCAAGAACATGCACTCGACACAATACTGGATGGCGATCTTGGCCATCGCGGTGTCCCCTCCTCGGGGTCATTGTACTGCATAGGGCACCTTGCGTTCACGACGCATACAGCTTATAACTCAATGGAGTTCGACCACAAACAAGAGGAGGAATAAGATGGGGAAATTAGACTTTGGTGCACTCGCTCTAGATTTTCAGCTGAAGGGGATCGATGGTAAGGTCCATTCTCTGGCGGACCTACGAGGTCAGAAAGCAACTGCCGTAGTCTTCTCCTGCAATCACTGCCCGTACGTGCGGGCATACGAAGACAGGTTGATTGCGATCCAGCGTGATTACTACAACAAAGGAGCGCGCTTCATCTTCATCAACTCGAATGATGACCAGAAATATCCCGATGATAGCCTTGAGAAGATGATCGAGCGCGCACAGCAGAAGGGTTACAATTTTCCGTATCTTCGGGATGAATCGCAGGAGACGGCGCGCGCGTACGGAGCTCAGCGGACTCCCGAGGTCTTTCTGTTCGATCAGAACTTGAAACTGCGTTATCACGGCACGATTGATGACAACTGGGAGAAGCCGGAGAAAGTGACTCGACGCTACTTGCGAGAGGCCCTCGATGCTGTGCTCCGCGGTCAAGAGCCTGCGATCCAAGAAACGCAACCCGTGGGGTGCACGATCAAGTGGAAGTAGCTGCCAGTCAAGAACGTAGGAGATCAGGAGAGCTTCTCATCAGCTGAATCGCTTTCTTGGGGTGCTTGATGCTCGCTGCTGCTTCCGATTGGTAGGGAGTTCCTGGCAGGTCGGAGACTTAAGACCGCTATGAGAAGTACAAACACGAGTAGAACTCCGAAGTCTATTGTTCCCTTCCAACTGCCAACCTCCAGGGTGATAAAGCTTATGATGCTCTTCCGATTGATCTGAGCGAGGAGTTCAATCGTGATGATGATAACCGTCAGCCAGACACCCCAGCCTTTCTGTGTATAGAGCCCGTAGGCGGAAACTAGAAGCGAAAGCGCAAGGACAGCGATGAGAGCCAAGGCGAGAGCTTTTGCAATCTCTATGCTGATTCCAGAGATCGTGGTCGACACCTGAAACTGAATAGGCATGAGCCCTGTCAAGCCCAATAGTTCAAAAACCACCAGATACAAACCACCTAGCACCAGCGTGATTGCCAAAGTCGTGACGATTGCCGGTCTCGCTTGTTGTGCCATGCATTCCTCCTATTTTAGCTGTGGTTGGGTTAGAGTAATCGCTTGAGCAGGTTGCGCTACGAGTGTGCCTTCAAACCAGATCTCCTGGTGGCCTCGTATGGGATATGTGGGATCAAACTCCGGAGGTATCTGAATGATGAAGCTCCCGTCCGGGTTGGCCTCTCCTTCGATCTTCTGCCCCTTTCCATCGACGAAGATCAGATGAGCGCGGGCCGAGGCCGCAAGGGGTTGACCCGTGATAGCTTGTCCCTCAATCTGGATCTTAGCGGGATCTAAGGGACCTGAACGATTGTTTAGTTCATCTTGTATTCGCTTGAGCCAGGCCTGTTGCACCAATAGGTCTCCAGGGCTGAGTAATGCATTCACATCGTGGTCATAGAGTTGATTCTCCTGGTCGAGTCGACTCGTCATTTTACGCATCAGATTTTCGAGCTGCACGAGTAAATCTTCTATGGCTTCGCGCGATGTCTTCCCATATCCCTTCAGCTTTGGGAACTCTCGCTGAAGTTGCCGGCGCCCAGCCTCTGCAAGATCGAAATGACCTTGCTCATGCACTAATGTCAGCTGGCGCACGTCTTCGGGGTCTGATTCCAAGAGGTCAAAGTTCACGTAGGAACTGTTCCGATCGAAATAGGCTACTGTTCGGAAAATCAGGATGGCCTGCCACGCTCTATTGCTGTCAGTGGTCCATCCTAGCCAATTGGGAATTGCGAGCGGTGTCCCAGTAGCCGTGGCTGTGGCTACGGTTTCTGCAATAGCCGAGCCTTCTATTGATCCTTGAAAGTCTTCCCAGCTGAGTAAGTGGTCGTCAAGTCTCCATAGCTTGGCGTTATCTGGTATTGATGGTGGCGGAGGAAGCAAGTAGTTTGACCATAAGAGCACGCCAAGAACTAACCCCATGAGGAGACTTGCAGCAATGATAAACGTAAGCAGACGATTCATGAACTTTACCTCCTTTCCCAGCTATTTAAGGATTACTCCTATAGGGAAGTATAGCTCCCTTCCCAAAGCCAAGCAATCTGAACTTCGGGAAGGGAGCTTACCTTTTGCTAGCGTCCGATCACCTCGCATGCCAGTTGATCTCCCTCAGCACACAGTAAGGCAGCGAGTGTGGTGTTCACGTTATTGTAGGGTGGTTGCGGCGAAGGCCCTGGTTGCTGTGGTGGCGGGGGTTGGTCGCCGATGCGCGGACCCACGCAAGTTATCCCGGTACGCACGAAGGGAGGAGTACTGTCAAATGTAACGAAGGGGTAGCAACCTGGTTCATGGAGGGGAATGGGTCGTCTCAGGTCACCCAACTCGCCAGCCTTTGACTGTGGAGATTCCTCCGTTGAGTCAACTCGATTGGTATGTATCACGGGGTATAATCCCCTTTGTAGTA
>JBBIPG010000004.1:0-60493 GCA_037442925.1 Candidatus Fraserbacteria bacterium
CACCTGCTCAGTTGCCAGTTGCATACAGGCCTCGGTAAACTGCAGCAGCTGGGAGGAATTCTTCATTGAGGGTCACCGGCTTACCATAGGCGGTGACTCCTCCCAGCTCAAGGATGTCTACAAAGCCCTATAGATCCATTTCAGAATCCTGTGGTCTGGTATGAATCGGTGCTTCTGCCTGTGGGCCAGGAGATCATCCTGCCTGCCTCGCTTATGGCGCCGCGGGAGCCCGGCACGTATAACTTGGTGCTGATGATGCTGGGAGAACCTTACAGACTGACGACAGAGGCAACACTATGGCTTCCAAGCAGAGCGAGTCAGTGGCGTTTTGACCTGAAGGTTGAAATGCCCTAGTGGATGGATCCGTAAGTTCACCGCTGATCAGGATAGAGTGCACGGACTCAAGTCACTCGCAGTATGGACTAGATGGCTGGAAGAAGGATCAAATCATATCACGGTCTGGTTCGCATCAGAGGGGTAGAAACAGATTGCAGTGATTTGAACTACGATTGGCCGAAGTCACTTTGAAGGTCCTGGTTCTCCGGGGAGCGGCGTGCAGCGCGGATCAGGCGCTCGGCGAGCTCCTCATAGGCAGGCCAGTATTTGTTGAGATACGTTCGCAAGGTCTTGGCAGCACTTGTATCGGAAGTCGTGACGAGAAAATGAGCAACGTGATGGGGTCCGAGTTCTTGGATCATCTGATCGAGTTCCTTGCATGACCCGTTCGGGCCAGTTGCAAGCTGCTTGACTACTCCGCGCAGTGTTTCATCGACTCCGTACTCCGGCCGCTCTATGCTCATCTCGTAGAGAGTTTACTTCAGGGGACGAGCGCAGGCTAGAAGCTCAGTCCTCATTGAGGGGGAAGAAGGCCTTGGTCCTTCGGTTCTGGATCAGTCGTTGGACCGTATTCCAGCGGTATCGAACACACTCTGGAAATGCCCCGTGTTTCGCATACCAATGTTTTAAGAATTGCTGGGTCTTTCTCTCGGATGGATACCCCCAGCCGAAGTCGCCGTATTCGGATCGGAGTTGTTCGATGACTTGATCTCGATGGACTTTGGCGAGGATGGAAGCCGCGCTCACAACCGCGTATTTCTCATCGGCCTTGTTTTCCGCGATGATCTCGAGTGCATTGTCGCCGACGAGAGATCGCAACGCCCTCACATAGTGAGCGATCCCCCTTGGCGGGACAGGGGCATCGAGATAGACTGCCGCGGGTCTCAGCCTGCGGATGAGCTGGGCCATGCCCTTCAGCTCGATCTGTGTCAGATTTCCATCGAGTTTTCTGGCGGGAATGGTGAGTAGACGGGACTTCCGTGCGATAGTCATGACCTCAGGGAATAAGGCGTCTCTAGGCGAACGACGGAGCTGCTTGGAATCTTTCACGCCCAGTTGAACAAGTCTGTCCAGTCGCGCTTCGTCGATCAGCACTCCTGCAAGTACGAGTGGACCAATCACGGGCCCCCGTCCTGCTTCGTCAATTCCCAGAATGAGTCTCACAGCACATCTGGCCATAGCATACGCTGATCTTTCTCCCGTAATCAATTGAGTGTCGCGTGCTTACTCTATACAATGGCGCCATCTGCGAGTGTGCGGAAGGAGTCTTTCGGTGAAGCTGCTCATCTACTCCAAAGGTCTCTATGCGACATGGATCTATTACGCACCGGATCGCATTGTATTCGATGCGGGAGAGGGCTTGAGCAGCATTCTTGGAAACAAGTGCTTTGCCATAGAGCATGTCTTTCTATCCCACGGCCATGCCGATCACATCTCCGGTCTCATTGGGCTCATCAACATTCGCAATAGCGGCATGGGCGACACAGAGAAGCCGCTGCACATCTACTATCCCAAGGACAACTGGCGCGTTGTGGAACTCCTCTCATACATCGCACGCACCAACTCCAGACTCGATTATGAACTCATGTGGCATCCTCTGGAAGCGGGGGACCAAGTGAAGGTCTTTGAGGGCCAGAACGACCGCTATGTGGAAGCGTTCCCAACCGCGCATACTCGCGGCGAGAAGTCCTTGGGTTACAACATCATTGAGGTCCGTCGACGCTTGAAGGAGAAGTATCAGCGTCTCAGTGAGAAGAAGATTCAAGAGTACGTGCGAGAGAAAGGGCGTGAGGAGATCACAACGACATATCCACAGAAGCTCCTCTCTTATGGAGGGGATTCCGCTCCTCTAGACCCAGATTGTGTGAGGGAGACTGAAATCTTATGTCACGAGGCCACGTTCCTGAATGAAGCAGATCGAGAGATGCCCACTCACTCCACCCTCGAAGAGGCCATTGAGGTCGCGCGTCAAGCAGGGGTGAAGCGGGAGCTTTTCGCGTTTCACATCTCTTCGCGCTACCGGAAAGAACTCAAGACGATGGCAATGGAGGTAGAGAAGCTGGATGCGGATTTCAAGATTCATCTCGTGCCGCCGGGCAAGATCTGTCGCTATGAGTGATGCGAATCCGCCCTTGCACCCACCTTGTCCTTTTGCTACTCTCGCCCAACGGGTATGCACATGAGACACCGGGAACAGCGAGTTCATCAACTCTCGGATCGCATCTGGATCTATCGCCATGATTGGCAGAAGGTTGAGCCCACTATCGGCATGGTGCTCACCAAAGAGGGGTGGATTGCCATCGACGGGGGAAACTCGCCCGCCCACGGTCGGCAGGTCTACGAGGCCATGCAGGAGATCCGTGAGGCACCCGTTCTCTACGTCATCGATACCCACCGCCACTTTGATCATGTCTTCGGCAATCAGGCCTTCCAGGCACCGGTGATTGCCAGCCAACGATGCCGGGAGCGTTTCGTGCAAAATATCCAAGACGATTGGGCTCCGGATCGCGTGCACCGCTGGCTTCAAGAGACCATGTTCTCCAGCATCTCCACCTTGAACCCGACAGATTTTCGGGAGCTGATGCTCGTGCCTCCTTCCCTCAGCTTCACCGGAGAGATGACATTAGATCTTGATGGCACAAGCGTTCAACTCTTCTCTCTCGCGGGGGCTCATAGTGACGATAGCATCGGAATCTTCATCCCCCGTGAGCGCGTGCTCTTTCTGGGCGATGCGTTCTATTTTCGTGAAGGCTCGGAAGGCAGCTTTCTCCGTCTGCTACAGCTGCTCGACTACATAGCACCTCTGGAGGTGGAACTGTACGTGCCCGGTCACGAAAGGGCCCACGATCGCCGGACGTTTGAGAGGATTCACTCCTACTGTCGCGAGCTGGCACAATCTGTCCGTTCCCTCCTACGCTCCGGGGCCGGAGAAGCTGAAGTGCTCCATGTGCCCTTCGATGAGGAGTACGAGCGTACTAGCTTCCTCAGCCCCAAGTTGCACCAGCGTTTCTTAAAGGCTGCCTACCGAGAACTTCTCCCCATGCAGCAACGGCATAGAGCCTCGCCCCACTGACTTGAAAGCGGCTATCCCCAAGGCTATGATACAAGCCACCAGCATCAGGGCAGCACGCGAACATACGTCAAAGGAGTGAGTGTCCATGCCGAAATTCGAGCTTCCGCCTCTGCCGTATGATTACCAGGCGCTGGAGCCTCATATCGATGAGATGACCATGCGCTTGCACCATGACAAGCACCATCAGGCCTACACCGATGGGCTCAACGCGGCGTTAGAGAAGTACCCCGATTGGCAATCCAAACCGATAGAAGAGATCCTCACAAACATAAGCACTGTGCCCGAGGCGATTCGAGGGGCCGTCAATTTCCACGGCGGCGGGTATGAGAATCACTCGATCTTCTGGGTGAATATGAGCCCCAAGGGCGGTGGCGAGCCCAGTGGCGAGCTGGCGACAGCCCTTCGAGATACGTTTGGGAACTTTGCGTCCTTCAAAGAGCAGTTCTCGAAAGCGGCAGCCGGTGTGCAAGGCAGCGGCTGGGCGTGGCTGGCCTGGAACCCCAGAGCCAAGAAGCTGGAGATCAAGACAATGCCCAACCAGACGAGTCCGCGAACTGAAGGATATATTCCGCTTTTGGGGCTGGACGTCTGGGAGCACGCGTACTATTTGAAGTATCAGAATCGACGAGCTGAATACATTGCTGCGTGGTGGAACGTGGTAAACTGGGCGGATGTGACTCAACGCTTCCAGAAGCCCGTCAAAGCTAGATGAAGGGCATTCTCGTCATTGCCGATGGGTTGGGAGGGCGGCCCACGGATTACGATGGCAAGACGTGCCTTCAGGCAGCAAAAACACCCACTTTAGATGAACTCGCCCGGCGCGGAATCAACGGGCTTCTAGATCCCATCGCGCCGGGAGTGCGTCCGGGTAGTGATACGGCACATCTGTCGATCTTCGGCTATGACCCGTATCGCGATTATCCTGGTCGTGGCGTCTTTGAAGCTGTGGGCATTGGCCTAGAAGTGCGAGAGGGGGACGTGTGCTTTCGTGCCAACTTTGCCACGGTTGATGAAAACTTTATGGTGAAAGATCGCCGGGCAGGGCGTATCGAGACAGGCCAAGCTGAGCTGGAGCGAGCACTTCAGAAGATTCGCTTGCCGTCTGACCCCAATGTGAAAGTCTTGTTCAAAGCGAGCACGGAGCATCGTGGAGCGCTCGTGCTGCGTGGGCCGGATCTGTCACCGGCGATCACCGAAGCGGACCCTCATGACGACGGCAAGAAAGTTCTCGAAGTCCGCCCCACTCAAGAAACTCCTCAGGCCAAGCACTCAGCTCAGCTTGTGAATGAGCTCATTCATCAGTCGTATGAGCTATTGAAGGATCTACCTCTAAACAAAGAGCGTCAGCGCCAGGGAAAGCCTGCAGCTAACATCTTGCTACTGCGTGGTGCGTCGGGTGTGCCCAACTTAAGGACGTTGCCAGAGCTGTACGGCATTCGTGGGACGGTGATCGCGGCGGGTGCGCTCTACATCGGGATTGGTGTACTAGCGGGTTTGGAGTTTAAGCGAGCTGAAGGAGCGACGGGCAAGCTGGATTCGAATCTTATCAACAAAGTGAAGCTCGCCGTGGAGGAACTTCAATCAAGAGACTTCGTGTTTGTTCATATGAAGGGAACGGACTCAGCTGGGCACGATCACCATGCGCAAGCGAAAATCGCATTCATCGAGAAGATCGACGAAGCCATCGGGTATTTGCTGGAAAATCTTGATTGGGAAGAGACCCATCTTGCGTTCACGGGCGATCACTGCACACCCATCGTCTATGGAGATCACACGGCGGAACCGGTGCCGCTCGTGATCGCTGGTCCGAGTGTCATCCCCGATGATGTACAGGCATTTGATGAGAGGGGTGTCATGAGTGGGGGCTTAGGGCGAGTGTCTGGCAACGTTGTCCCCATGTTGGCTGGTTACAATGATTGGTTGAAGAAACATGGGACGTAAGCGATTACAGACAGAAAGTGGTTGAACTGAACTGAGTGGTTGGCGTCCATCGCTCTAAGAGGGTATAATTCGCATCGCAGAGATAGAGAGATTGCTGCGAAGGGGAGTAGCAACTAGGCTAGTCTTCTAGGTGGCCTAGAGTACAAGATCGTCAAGCCGGTGGCGACACCCGGTCTTGTAGCACTCTCGGATCACTAAGAGATTGCGAGACCTTCGTCTTAGATTGTATACGCAGTCCGACGGAGGTCTCATCCTGAGATGGACCTCCCGCTGACTGCACAACATGAAAGGCGGGGGGTTTTTGACATGGACTTCTCTATCATTGTCGCGTTACTCAGCATCGTCCTCATTGATCTAGTACTCAGCGGTGACAATGCGCTGGTCATTGGCTTGGCGGCCCAGAGATTACCACTCCAGCAGCGTCGGAGAATCATCCTTTGGGGCACCGTAGTGGCCATCATGGTACGGGTCTTAACGACCATGGGGGCTGCGTATGTGCTATCCATCCCGTTGCTTCAAGCGGTCGGCGGTGGGCTCCTGGTTTGGATTGGCCTCAAACTCGCAGTTCACAGACATCGTGAGGCAGCCACTACCCCAGCCGGGAGAAACTTCTGGGACGCGGTACGTATCATCGTTGTGGCCGATGTTGTCATGGGTATCGACAACATGTTGGCTGTCGCCGGTGCCTCTCATGGCAACATTGGGTTGCTCCTCTTTGGCTTAGCGCTCAGTATTCCGTTGCTGATGGTCGGAGCTACCTGGATTGCGGCTCTTGTAAGCCGTTTCCCGTGGTTGAATGCCTTGGGAGCGGGGGTTATCGCATGGACTGGTGGAGCCATGGTGGTAGAAGACTCTTTGATAAGTAGCTGGTGGAGCGTAGGAGCAAGCTGGGAAATCTTCAGTTGGTTGCTCCCTCTTAGTGTAGGAGGGGGTATGCTGGTTGTCGGTTTGTTGAGCGAAGCCCGTTTTCAGCGACGTCAGCCATTGTAATCCTAATCAGAGTGCAGGTGCTGCGACCAAGGAATAATAATGAGTGATGTTATGCGCACGTACGAGGTTATCGCACGATGATTCGCTGGCTGAAGCGGCTGGGCATTGTGGGCTTCCTCTTCTTTTTGATCAAGGGATTGCTCTGGCTCATTGTCCCCTTGCTGATTGCACTGCTGAGTGCTCTATGACCTCGCTTACCCAAGGTCGCCACCTTGCTTCGAGTCATGACGTCGGAGCAGGAGATTGAGTATGCTTTAGCTACGGCATAGAGTGTATAATGAACGCAAGGGGGCAGAGTATGCGAGAAAACGAAAGGGGAGAAACTCATGCTCAGCAAGAAGCTTCAAGATGCACTCAACGAACAGATTAAGCACGAGATCTATTCGGCGTACACGTATCTTTCGATGGTGGCCTACTTTGAGGCGGAGAACTTGAGGGGCTTTGCCCACTGGATGCGCCTGCAAAGACTAGAAGAGCTGGAACATGCCATGAAGATCTTCGACTTCGTGATTGACCGTGGCGGTCGAGTCGAACTTCAAGCCATCGAGAAGCCACCGGCGCAGTTCAAGTCGCCCCTCGACGCCTTTGAGAAGGCATTAGCCCATGAGCGCAAGATCTCAGGCTTGATTCACAAGCTCTATGATCAGGCCGTCAAGGAGAATGACTACCCAACACAAGTGATGCTCCACTGGTTCATCGATGAGCAAGTCGAAGAAGAGAAGAGCGCCAGCGAGGTGGTCGATCAACTCCAGATGATTGGAAACAACGTGGCGGGTCTGTTCATCCTGGACGCAAGACTGGGCGAGCGGAAGGCGGAAGACTGACCCAAATGCATCTACGCTGGACGAAGGAGGACGCGCGGCTCTTCCAACTGCACGCCCTTGGACTTCACGGCAAGAGATATCCTAAAGGCAGAGCGGGCATCCGAGAGTGTTTATGATCTTAGAGACGCGCGAGCTCACAAGAGTCTATCAAGTTGGGCAAGAAGAGATCCACGCCCTGCGCGGAGTCAATTTCCGGGCTGAGGCGGGAGACTTCACAGTCATCAACGGCCCATCCGGCAGCGGCAAGACGACCTTTTTAAATCTAATCGGCTGCATCGACAGACCCACATCCGGGGAAGTCTTCATCGAGGGACAAGCGACAAGCCTACTCT
The DNA here is from genome assembly GCA_037442925.1 of Candidatus Fraserbacteria bacterium. Lineage (GTDB taxonomy): Bacteria > Bipolaricaulota > Bipolaricaulia > RBG-16-55-9 > RBG-16-55-9 > RBG-16-55-9. The sequence goes on from JBBIPG010000004.1 coordinate 7,497, forward strand.
CGGAGAGCCAGCTGGCGAATCTACGCAAGCGCAAGATCGGTCTTGTCTTTCAAACGTTCAATTTGATTCCGGTGCTTTCCGCCTATGAGAACGTGGAATACCCGCTCTTGCTCCTGGGTTTGAGTCGATCTGAGCGGCGTAAGCGGGTCATGGCGCTGCTAGAAGAGGTAGGCCTGAAAGACATGGCCAAGCGCCGCCCCGATGAGCTCTCCGGTGGCCAGCGGCAGCGCGTTGCCATTGCCAGGGCCCTGGTGACCGAACCCAAGCTTGTATTGGCCGATGAGCCCAGTGCCAACCTTGATTCAGAGACGGGTAATCAGGTCATGAACATCATGCGGCACCTCAACGAGGAGCATCATGTCGCCTTCATCGTGGTCACACATGACCCCGTGGTGACGCAATACGCTCAACGCATAGTGAAAATTCGCGATGGCCAGCTGAGCGAGGAGAACTGAAATGAACATTCTCGTCACCGGAGCCACAGGGTTTATTGGCTCACGTCTATGTCAAGTTCTCAGCGAAGCCGGTCATACACTTACGGCGCTCTCGCGTGATCCCGCCTCAGCACAACGGCGTGTCCCAGTGCTGCAGCACGTGTACGCTTGGGATGCCTTAGCCGCGCCGCCACCAGCAGAAGCGTTTTCAAGCATTGACGCTGTGATTCACTTGGCCGGAGCCACGATCGCGGGTCGCTGGACCGCAGCCAAGAAAAAATTGCTCTATGACAGCCGCGTCCTCGGCACCCGAAACCTTGTAGATGGCATGAGGTCCGTCGTAGCTCGTCCCAAGGTGTTGGTTTCGCCCAGCGGCATCGGTTACTACGGCGACCGGGGCGAAGAGAGCGTCACGGAAGAATCCGGTCCCGGCTCAGATTTCTTTGCAGAGATCTGCAAGGGCTGGGAAAGAGAGACCGCCCGCGCCGAAGAGCTGGGAGTGCGAGCTGTGAGCCTTCGCACCAGCACAGTTCTAGGTCCAGACGGGGGAGCCCTGAAGGCTCTTCTGCCCATGTACAAGCTGGGGCTCGGAGGTCCGCTGGGATCAGGGCGGCAGTGGTGGCCCTGGGTCCATCGCGATGATCTCATCAGCCTGATCATGTTCGCTTTGGAGCATGACGTGAGAGGTCCGGTCAACGCCACAGCTCCGCAGCCAGTACGTCAGAGGGAATATGCCCGGACGTTAGGCAGAGTCTTGAGAAGACCTGCAATTCTCCCTACACCGGCCTTTGCGCTTAGGCTGATGCTCGGAGAACTGGCGGACGGGCTTCTGGCCAGCATTCGAGCTATTCCCAAGCAGGCTGAAGCGATGGGGTTTCGCTTTCGTTACCCTGAACTAGAACCTGCCTTGCGACAGATTCTTCAGCCCCCTCTGCGGTAGCACAGTCAACTCAGAAAGCTCTCTGGCATTTGCACGGCGACCACCTCTCCTTTCGCCGTGACCACTCCGTTGGCTGAAACTATGACGTCTACGATCACCTTGCGGCCCCGGAGTTCCTTCACCCGCCCGCGCACTTCCAGCTCGGCATCAAGGGGTGTCGGCTTAAGATAGTCCACATGCAACGACGCTGTGACAAAACGCAAGGGCGGCTGGCTGTCCATGTCACGGCCTTCGGCGCGGTACATGGCAGCAGCTGCCGTCGCCGTGCTGTGACAGTCGATCAGCGAAGCAATCAGCCCCCCGTACACGTAGCCTAAGATGGCTGTGTGATACGGACGGGCGCGGAAGCGGGTCACCGATTCATCGCCTTCCCAGTACGTCTTGATCTGCAAACCATGCTGGTTCAACCGCCCACAGCCATAACAGTGGGCGACGTTGTCAGGATAATAGTCCTGAAAAGCTTTTCCTGTCATGCTTCCTCCTCTTGCAAAGCCCGTGCGCTGAACGAGCTTCCGCAAGGGTATACGATCTAGGTACTTTTGGGCAAGCAGAGTCGTAGGAGCCGTGCGGCCACTGTTCCTTAATTCGCCATGTTGACAACTTCACCGTAGACCCCCTATGCTTCGCAGAGGGTCACTTCATGGGACAGCAGGCAAGCCACCGCGTAACACTTGAGGATCTGCGCTTGTGTCGAACCCCTGAAGCTTTGTGCGAATATCTGCTTCGCCCATTGGGCTATCGTGTGGAAGAATCACTCCAGCCTCTCGATAAGCAAGCCCTCGACCTGGCTCCGGCTGAGGGGAGAGAGGTGCGCAAGATCTATCTGCTTGCCGATCACGATCGCCAGTTACAAGTGCTCCTTTGCGAACTCGAGAGCCTCGAGAGCACTCCTCTGAACGCACTGGCAAAGAACTTCCTGCGTCGGCCCGGCAACTATCTCTTGATCGCCACGCAAGATTACAAGACTCTTGTCTTCATCAATCCCCGCCGCCTGCTCGACGACGGCGCACGCCTGAAGATCAAAATCCATAAACTCCTCGTCGATACGACCAATCCCACCCGCCACGACCTCGAAGTCCTGCAAGGCCTCTCCGTCGATGGGCGCTCTGCGATAGAGCTGTATCAAGCCCACTGCGAGGCCTTCAACGTCGAGCGCGTCACGCAGCGCTTCTATCGCGAATATGCTCGGCTCTTCGAGCATCTCCAGCAACAAGTACACTCCCACAATCGCGGCATCGCCCAGTTCAAAGACAAAGCCTATCTGCACGCCTTTACCCAACGCCTGCTGGGGCGCGTGATGTTCTTGTATTTCTTGCAGAAGAAGCTCTGGCTCGCGGGCCATCCCCGCTTTCTCACAACTTACTATCAGCGCGTCGTGCTCGACAAGCGCAAGAACTACTACAGCGACTTTCTCGAAAAGCTCTTCTTCGAGACGCTCAACCGCCGACGAGCGGATGATCAATCGCCCTGGGGCAATATCCCGTATCTCAACGGTGGCCTCTTCGAGCGCGATTATCGCTTCATGCTCTATCTGCCCAATGAACTCTTCGATCCCAACTCGGATCTGGGCATCTTGGGCTTCTTCAACAGCTGGAACTTCACAGTTCAAGAAGACACTCCCTTAGAGTCCGACGTGGCGCTCGACCCGGAGCTTCTGGGCAAGGTCTTCGAGAACATGATGGAGTCCGCCGAGCGCGAGCAGTCCGGCACATTTTACACTCCACGTACCATCGTGCACTTCATGTGCCGCACGGCCCTTGTGGAGCATCTGTCTGACGAGACGAAGCTCCCTCGTGATCAAATCCGAAAGCTCTTTGAGCTAGACGATGAGAGTAAGCCGGAGCTCACCGTGGCCGAAGCCACACGGATCGAGAAGGCGCTCCGGCAGTTGCGTGTGCTGGACCCGGCAGTCGGGACAGCGGCCTTTCTCGTCAGCATGCTTCAAGAGATGATCGCGCTTAGAAGAGCCTGCGAGCGAGCCAAAGGAGCGGAAGTTCGAGTGGGCAGTGCGAAGATTGCCGAATGGAAGCGCGAGTACATTGCCAATTGTCTTTATGGTGTGGACATCAAAGAAGAGGCCATCGAGATCGCCAAGCTGCGGTTGTGGCTCTCTCTGGTCGTCGATCTGGAGCGCGATCAAGTCATGCCGCTGCCCAACCTCGATTACAAACTCATGGTCGGGAATTCTCTGATGGAGACGCTCGATGGACAGCCCATTCTCACGATGGAGAAAGGGCAGACAATTGCTCTGTTGCCCACGGAGACACAACGGGCCATCGAGGAGCTCCAGAAGCTCAAAGAGCAATTCTTTGAAGCCGAGCCGGAGGAGCGAGCCAAGCTACGTCGGGAAATCGAAGAGCAAGAGCGAGATCTCGTGCTCACGCACATTGCCGAGCGCCAACGCGAGATCGACTCTCAGATGAGGGCCATTGAGTCACGGCGCCATCGCGGAAGGCTCGCACGTGCTGATGAAAAGCAGCTGGAGAAGTTGATCCAGTTGGGCGGCGCGCTCGCTCAACTGGAGAGCAAGATCAATCAGGGCGAAGCGCTGCCGTTTTTTCTCTACAAGCTGCACTTTGCCGAGGTCTTTGCTGAGAAGGGCGGCTTCGATATTGTCATCGCCAATCCGCCGTATGTGCGCCAAGAGCGCCTCGATGAAGCTCAGAAAGCTGCGTTTCAGCAGGCTTTCGAGTGCTATCACGGCATGGCCGATCTCTATGTCTATTTTTACGAACGGGGCTTTCAGCTCTTAAAGCCCAACGGGCTCTTGGCGTTCATCTCAAGCAATAAATTTTTTAGGGCGGGCTATGGCCGGGGCCTACGCGAGTTTCTCACAAGAAACGCGACCATTCAGACGATCATTGACTTTGGCGATCAGCCCGTCTTCGATGCGACGGCCTATCCGTGCGTGCTGGTTGTCAAGAATGGCCCGCCTGCCGATGCTGCCTCCGTCCGGGCGCTCACGGTGACGCAGATCGAGGACTTAGAGCATTTAGATCGGAAGCTGGCTTCCGAAGCAATAGTGCTGAAGCAGACAGATCTTTCGCCCGAGGGCTGGCGGTTAGAATCGCCACAGCTTTTGCGACTGTTGGAGAAGATAAAATCAGCGGGCGTGCCGCTGGGCGAGTACGTGGGGGGCAAGTTTTATCGTGGGATTGTGACAGGATTGAACGAGGCATTTGTGATTGACGAGGAGACGAAGGAGAAGCTGATTGCGGAAGACCCAAAGAGTGCGGAGATTATCAAGCCGTTCTTGCGTGGGCGGGACATCAAGCGTTGGCGGGTGGATTTTCAGAAACGTTATCTGATCTGGACATATGTGGGAGTGGACATCGAGCGTTATCCAGCTATCAAGAAGCATCTTGAGCAATTTCAAGAACGGTTAGAGAAGCGTTGGGACAAGGGTGACTATTGGTGGGAGCTTCGGCCCTGCGACTACTACGCCGAGTTCGAGAAGCCGAAGATTGTGTATCCGGATATTGCTCGCCGATGTGAGTTTGCTTTTGACGGCAACGGATTCTACGTTGACTGCACCATTTTCTTGATCCCGACAGACAAATGCTTCCTACTTGGGTTTCTTAACTCTCGCTTGATGAATTTCTGCTACTCGCACATCAGCCCCAGTATTCGTGGAGACTTCATGCGCTTCAAAACCATCTACATGGGCCAACTGCCGATTGCGCAGGCCACAGAGAAAGAGAAGACTCAAATTGAAAAGCTGGTCGCGCAGATTCTCAAACAGCCCAAAGATGAGCGCGTCGCAAAGTGGGAACACGAGATTGACCAGATCGTCTATAAGCTCTACGGGCTGAGCGAGGAGGAGATTGGATTGATTGAGGAGTGGGATGCGAAGAGGCAAAGAGACTAAAAGTCAACGTGAAAAACCCACCAGGTCCGTTGTAGATCAGCACGCATCGGGAGAGAACGTCACGACCCAACAGAACGATAATATCTCGTCCCGCAATGCTTTGCCCTGATAGATCAACACCGATGACCGAGCTGAACTCGAGTTCTAGCGCTTCTCCTGGAAAGCGAAACCTTGCGGGATACAAATGCTGCTGGACTCGCCCACCTGCTGTCCCAGTCGTAGTAACCCCGATTGGGTTCACACCCAGATTTGTAATGGCCTTTGAATCGACACAGCTCCGTGTAGCTCCCGTATCAATGAGCGCCCAGCCTGTTACAGGTGCAGGAATGGACTGGTTTTGCGCTGTGAGGAATTGAGCCAGTGCCGAGGGGATTGAGACTTCCACTTGCAAGAGAGGGCCTGCCTGTACCAAGACAGCGGGGTTAATCTGATTGCCCTGGCTAAGGAAGAAGCGATTATGAACGGGCATTGAGCAATCCCAAAGTGAGCGCAGGGAAGTGGACGACTTCCTCTTCCTTCGTGACCTTCTTGATGAGGAAGGGTTGATTACCAAATCTCTGAATCCCAGCTTGGTAAGCTTCTACCTCTGTAGTAAAAGCTCCAACGAGTTGATCATCCTTGATCAAGACAAATTGATTTTCGTAATGCTTCAAGAGTTCGTCTTTGTGATCTTCGAAGTACTTCAACTCTTTCGCCAGGACCATCAGCTACCCTCCTCCGCCGGAAAAGATACCACACACTCTCACTTGTACCAACTTGTTCCACCTGAAGTATAGCAGTTACCTCTCTCAGGATCAAAATGCAGAGTTGGCCGAATGAGCCATCCATGCTACGATCAACCGTTACGGAGACTAAAGACTATGCCCAGCTACTTGCCACCAGACTATATCGACAACCAGCACGAGACTCTGGCTGCGGCGCTACAGAAGATCATCCGCGATCTGGAGCAGCACGAGGCAGCTATCGCCACGGGCTTCTTCGATCCTCGTGTGTGGGAACTCTTGCGAGAAGCATTGCCCCTCTTGAAGGAGTTGCGCTTGCTCATCGGCAAGGAGCCCGATGTCACCTATGGTGGCCTGGATCGCCTGGATCTGCGCCGACTCTATCGCCAAAAGCTCCAAAGCGATCTTGACGAAATGCCTTATGATGTGACTCATGTGAGATTAGTCACAGAGCTGATCGAGTTTCTCAAGCGAGAATCTGTGAGCGTCAAGCTCTACAAGAAGGGCTTCCTGCACGCGAAGGCGTACATCTTTCCCGAGATCGCTGTCGTGGGCTCGAGCAATTTCACGCCCTTTGGTCTGACGCGCAACTCCGAACTCAACTTGGTGCGCAAAGAGCGCTCCGTCGCCACAGATTTGAGAGACTGGTTCGACGCTTTCTGGGAAGAATCTGAGGACTATAAGCCTGAGCTGATTGAAACGCTGGAAGCTTCTAAATTTGGTGGCAAGCCCTACACGCCCTACGAAGTCTTCATCAAGACCCTCTATGAATACTTCAAAGACCGGCTCATTCCCGAAGCGCCCGAGAGCCAATTGGGGGTCGAACTGGCAGCGTTTCAAGAAGAAGGCTTAAAGGAAGCCATGCGCATTCTGGATAGACACCACTGCGTACTCATCTCGGATGCCGTGGGACTGGGCAAGACGTTCATCGGCTTGGGCCTGCTGGAGCATTATCTCTTGCGCAAGCGTCGTCGAGGTCATATCCCGCAAGGGCTGGTCATCTGTCCGGCTCAACTGCGCGACATCCTCTGGAGGCCCAAACTGGCTGAGCATGGCCTCAGTGCCACGGTCGTCTCGCAGGAAGAAGTCAGCCGCGCAGATTTCCCGTGGAACGCTTATAAGAACTTCGATCTGGTCTTGGTGGACGAAAGCCACAACTTTCGCAATCCCGGCATCGGACGCTCTCAAAACCTGATGAAGCTGCTTTCCACAGGAAGACGCGATAAGCATGTCATTCTCATGACCGCAACGCCCATCAATAACTCGATCTGGGATCTTTATCATCAGATGATGTTGATGGCCCGAGGAAGCGACGAGTACTTTCGGGATTGGGGCATCAGTAACTTGAAGGGCTTCTTCCGCAGGGTCGATCAAGGAGCCGCAGAGCTATTTGATCTACTGGAAGAGACGACCGTGCGTCGCAGCCGCTCTGATATCCGCAAGCGCCAAGAGGCCGGAGAAACCATTACGCTTCACGGCGAAGAAGTCAGATTTCCGCAGCGCGAATTGCAAGCCATCGACTACGATCTTGTCGCGACCTATCAAGGTTTCTATCAAGAGATTGCCCGTAGCATTGAGGCACTCAGTCTCGTCAGCTACAACATCGAGGAATTCAAGCGGTCTCGCGATCCGGATCACGTACATCGCATACAACGCAACAACGCGCTCATCGGCATCATGAAGACGCTCTTTCTCAAACGACTCGAAAGCTCGGTGGAGGCGTTTGAAGTGAGCATTCGCCGTCAGCGCCAATTCCAGCAACAGTTCTTCGAGCACCTGCTGCAGAATCGATTGCTAGACACTACAAACCATCGAAAGATTCTGGCCCTGGAACAAGAAGACGATGAGGAGTCACTTGTGCAGATCATAGAGAATCTGCCAGAAGTCTCCATTGCTGAATATGATCTCAAGGCCATTCGTCGCGCCGTCGAGATGGATCTTCAGATCTTTGAGAGTATGGAAGAACGGCTTAAGAAAATCCGCAAAGCCACAGAACAAGACATCAAATTGGATCGCAAGCTGGAGCGCCTCAAAGCGGTGCTCCTGGAGCGATTTAGGGGGCAGAAGATCTTGATCTTCTCGTACTATCAAGACACAGCAATACATATCTATGAGCGGCTTCAAGGTGACTCAACGTGGAGTTCTCAAATGGGCAATCCTCGGCTGGGTCTAGTCTGCGGAGCTCGTTCTGTCTATAGCGAACCCGGCTCCGGTGAAGATCGTCATCTGCCGCGCGAGCAGCTCATCAAGCATTTCGCTCCGCTCTCCAATGCTGCCAATGAGGATGAACGGAAGAGCTTGCAAACACGAGAGATTCAGGTTTTAATCAGCACCGACGTGCTCTCCGAGGGGCAGAATCTGCAAGATGCTGCCATCTGCATCAATTATGATCTGCACTGGAATCCGGTGCGCATGATCCAGCGAGCCGGGCGGATCGATCGGCTCAATTCAAAGCACTCTCGAGTGACGGTGTGCAATTTCTTTCCAGAAAGAGGGCTTGAGGATCTTTTGGGGCTTGTCAAGCGACTGCAACAGAGAATTACCGATATCCACAGAACCGTCGGCCTCGACACGAGCGTGCTAGGCGAGCGGGTGACCGAGCGGTCGCTGGAGGAGCTCAAGCGTCTCAAGTCGGCTGAGGAGGGCGTCTGGGAGGAGCTGGAGCGAGAGGTTGAGCTGCTCTCGTTGGATGAGATGAAGTTCCCTTTGATTCAGTGCCTGCAATCGTTGGGAGAAGACAGACTCAAAGAAATCCCCCTGGGCATTCATAGCGGGAGGCACGCTTCTCTTGATGGTCTCTTTCTGGCCTTCAGAGCGCGTGATCGCCATTTCTGGCGCTTCTACCCTGCGGATAAGAGCAGTCCTGTATGGAAGGAGAAGCGCAAGATCTTTAAGCTCATTCAATGCCCTATGGAGGAACCGCGGCAGATGCCGACCCCCAGGCCGGACGTGTTTGAGATCATGGATCGTGCAGTCAAAGACCTGCTAGAAGAGCTAAAGAGCGTTGAAGCCACACGCCGCATCAAGAGCCCTCTCAAAAGCATGAACCTCAAGCTCTACAGCGCGCTTCACCAAGGTTCGCAGTCTTCTCAACCCATATCTGCTGATCTGCGTGAGCGTTTGAGCGGCGTCTTGGAAGAGATTTCTCTGAAGCCCTTCGAGCGTGATCCGGCTCTGAAAGCGATCTGGCAGCAGTTTCAAAAGAGCGGTGATCTCAGAGCACTAGCGGATGACTTGGATGCTTTCTTTGTCGAGAACGAACTCTATCGCGACATGGCTCCGCCGGCACTGCTGGAGCGAATTCGTGCAGAAGATCTGCAGCTTGTCTGCTATGAATTTCTCACGGCCCATTGACAACCATCTCGCTGACCCCTTAGACTGGGAGCCGCCAGCGGCAAGGGGGACTCCATGAACATGAAAGAGCTGCTTCAACTCAAAGTGAACGGTGAGCTTCATCAGCTCACGGCACCCGTCCAGAAAACGCTGCTCGAAGTCTTGCGCGAAGATCTTCAGCTTACGGGGACCAAGCACGGCTGTGAGGTCGGCGAATGCGGCACGTGCACCGTTCTGATCGACGGCGAGCCTGTACTGTCGTGCTTGACGTTAGCACTGGAAGCACAAGGACATGACATCACGACCGTCGAAGGCTTAGAACAGAATGGGACCCTGCACCCGGTTCAAATTGCCTTTGCCGAGCGAGGCGCGGCCCAGTGCGGCTACTGCACGCCGGGCATGCTCGTGACCGCCAAAGCCCTCCTTGACAAACATCCAAGCCCATCGCGCGAAGAGATCAGAGAAGCGCTTTCAGGGAATCTTTGCCGCTGTACGGGTTATTTGAAGATCATCGAAGCCGTCGAGTTGGCAGCAAGTCGTCTCACTGCCGCAAAGGGGTAGCGCATGGCGAGAACGAAAGATTTTTCAGTGATTGGAAAACCCTTTCCGCGCGTGGACGCCTGGGCCAAATGCACTGGGCGTGCCCAGTACGCCGATGATCTCTCCCTTCCGCGCATGGCCTATGGGAAGCTTTTACCCAGCATCTATCCCCATGCTCTCATCCAACATATTGACATAAGTCAGGCAGAGCGTCTCTCCGGCGTGCTTGCCGTGATCACAGGTGAGAGCCTTCCCGTCAAATATGGCATCATGCCCAGCACACAAGACGAGACGGCCTTAGCTGTCGGAAAAGTACGCTATGTGGGTGAACCTGTGGCTGCCGTCGCTGCCATCGACGAAGACATAGCTGAAGAAGCCCTCTCGCTCATTCATGTGGAATATGAGCCCCTCAAGCCCATCATGTCCATCGAGGAGGCCGTGACAGTCAAAGAACCGCGCATCCACGACTACGGCCCTGAAGGCAACATTCACAAGCTCGTCTCTCTAGAATTTGGCGATGTCGATGCTGGCTTTGCTGAGGCCGATCATGTGCGCGAAGATGTCTTCTTCTATCAGGGCAACACGCATCTGCCCATGGAGCAGCATTCCGCTCTTGCCCAATGGAACCCTGCGGAAGAGAAGCTGACCCTCTGGAGTTCGACTCAGACCGCGCACTATGTGCATCGTGCTCTCGCCAGAGTGCTGCAACTGCCTGAGCACAAGATTCGGGTGATTGCCCCACCCGTCGGTGGCGGCTTTGGCGGAAAAGATGATCCCTTCTCGCATGAGATCTGTGCAGCCAAGCTCAGCATGATCACGGGTCGCCCCATCAAGATCACACTCACCCGTGAAGAGGTCTTTTACGCACACCGTGGGCGTCACCCGGTGTTGATGTGGGTCAAGACGGGTGTCAAAAAGAACGGGAAGATCACAGCGATGCATTTCAAGTCGTTTCTCGATGGCGGAGCCTACGGCTCCTACGGAATCGCCAGCACCTATTATACAGGTGCCTTGCAGACGATCACGTACAAGATCCCGGCGTATCGCTTCCAAGGAATGCGGGTGTTCACAAACAAACCCCCTTCAGGTCCCAAGCGCGGGCACGGCACACCACAGCCGCGCTATGCTCTGGAACTGCACATGGACAAGCTCGCTCAGGATCTCAAGATCGATCCGATTACGCTACGCTTGCGCAATTTGACGGGGCCGAACCACATGACAGTCAACTGGCTTAAGATCACGAGCAATGGCCTCAAGAAATGCATTGAAAGAGTGATCGAAGCCTCGGGCTGGAGGGAGAAATACAAGAAGCTGCCTCTGGGAAAGGGAGTAGGCTTTGCCTGCAGCACATATATCTGTGGGGCTGGACTGCCCATCTACTGGAATGACATGCCCCACTCAGAAGTGCAGATCAAGATCGACCGCACCGGCACAGTGACTGCGTTCTCGGGTGCCATCGATATTGGGCAGGGCTCAGACACGGTGCTGGCGACGGTCATTGCCGAGGTGCTGGGGCTCTACCCCCAAGACATCAAGCTGGTCACGGCCGACACAGACTTGACGCCCATTGATTTGGGAAGCTACTCCAGTCGGGTGACGATGATGATGGGCAACGCGGCCTATGAAGCCGCCATGAAAGCCCGCAAACTCCTCTTCAAGGCCGCCTCTGAAAAATTGGGCGTGCCGGTCAAAAATTTAGTCGCTAAAGAGCGGCGCATCTTCGACAGAGAAGATCCCAAGCGGGCTCTCTCTTTTGCGGAGGCCGCACGGCTAGCGGAAGCTCGATTTGGCTTAATCGGGGCTGTAGGCAGCTATAAGCCCCCTAAGAAGATGGGCAATTACAAGGGTTCAGGTGTGGGTCCTTCGCCTGCCTACAGCTTCTCTGCCTGCGTAGCGCAAGTCGACTGTGATTCCGAGACGGGCAATGTGAAGGTAGAGAAGATCTGGCTGGCGCATGACATTGGGCGGGCGATCAACCCCATTCTTGTGGAAGGCCAGATCGAGGGCAGTGTGTATATGGCCTTGGGTGAAGTATTGATGGAAGAGCAGATTTTCAGGAAGAATCTCCATAAGATCCCGTCGCTGCTCGACTATAAGAGCTTGACGTTCAAGGAGATGCCAGAAGTAGAGTCGATTCTCGTTGAGACGGACGAGCCGCGGGGACCCTTTGGGGCCAAAGAAGCGGGTCAGGGGCCGCTTAATCCCGTCATTCCAGCAGTGGCCAATGCCGTCTACAACGCTCTTGGCATTCGAATCGAGGAGATCCCGATCACGCCGGAGAAGGTGCTGAAAGCTCTGGAAGAGAAAGCGAAGGGCAAGCTGGCGCGTGTTGGCCCGGATGGGATTCCCGACTATAAATTCCCCGATCCCATCAAGGTCGAGCCTCCGGAGGAGTGGAAACAGGAGCATCCACCTGTGAGCCAAGCGGCCGAAAAGGTAGGTTGAACACTCGTGCTACGTCTGCCCAAGTTTGAATATCTTGCACCTAAGACGCTCAGCGAAGCCACCAAGATGCTCGCGGATCATGGCCCCGACGCCATGGCTGTCGCCGGTGGCACCGATGTCTACCCTAAGATGAAGCGCCGCCAGTTCTTGCCCAAACTTCTCATCGGACTCCGTCATCTCAACGAACTGAAGGGAGTCCAAGGCAATGCACATTCTGGTCTCGTCATAAAGGCGGGCACATCGCTCACCGAAGTCAGCAATCATCCCATTGTGCGAGAGAGCTATCCCGGCCTGGCAACAGCTACGGGAGTCATCTCCACACCCATTTTGAGAAATATGGGCACCATCGGCGGCAATTTGTGTTTGGACACCCGCTGCAATTACTACGATCAGACTCATCATTGGCGGGTGGCCATCGGCTGGTGCATGAAAGCCCCCGGTCCCAAGGGTTGGGCCATCGCTCCCGAACGTGCTCCAGAAAAGGGTGATATCCCCTGCCGTGTGGCACCCGGAGGCCCACGCTGTTGGGCTGTCTCATCAACAGATAGTGCGCCCATGTTCATCGCACTCGATGCGAAAGTGAAACTCATGAGCCGTGCAGGTGAGCGGCTCATCCCCGTGAGAGAACTCTACCGTGATAACGGCATGTTTTATTTGAACAAACGACACGAAGAACTGCTGACAGAGATCCACCTGCCCCCTGCCAGTGGTGTCAAGAGCACGTACTGGAAACTGCGTCGACGCGGATCGTTCGACTTCCCCGTGCTGGGTGTTGCTGTGACACTAAGACAAGCGCCCGATGGGAGGGTAGAGCGTGCCAAGATCGTGCTGGGTGGCGTTGGCTCTCATCCCATGGAGATGCCCCAGGCTGCACAACTCTTGATGGGCCAGAAGATCACGCCCGATGTGTTGGACGCTGTAGCCCAAGCGGTCTTCCAGCCCGCACGTCCGCTGGACAACACAGACTATCATCTGTTTTATCGAAAGCGCATGGCAGCGGTCTACGTCAAGCGGGCTCTTACTGAGCTGGCTTCAATGTGAATCCCAACGGTTAGCAGTTACAATGAGAGCTAGTCATGAGGGAATTGCTTGGGATCTTGAATCGCATTGTAAAGCTCTCTGCGGAGGGGCAAGCGGCGGCACTGGCCACGGTCATTGCCACCTCCGGCTCGACCTATCGCCGTCCCGGAGCACGGCTGCTCGTTATGGAATCTCAGTCCATAGGAGCCGTCAGCGCAGGCTGTCTTGAAGACGAAATCATCTCCGTCGCTCAACGCGTTTTGAAAACAGACCAGCCTCAGCGGATACACTTTGACACGGCGGAAGAGATGGACCCCATCGTGGGCACAGGGTTGGGCTGCCGTGGCACCATCGAAGTCTTCATCGAGTCTCTGCAAGCTGATGAGGGCGGTGCGCGGGTCTATCGCGAGCTGCGCCAGGCGCTCATGCAAGATCGAGTCTGCCATCTGGCCATCGAGCCCAAGACGGCTCGACATATGCTCATCGTGGAGGGAGAGCTCTGTTTGGACGAGCTGGAAGATCCCCAGCTGCTGGCGGCCGTACGCCGCGCTTCAGGGTCGATGCGTGGAAGGCATGAAATCCTTCAGCCACAACCTGATAGAGCAATCTATCTTGAACGCATTGATCCGCCGATGAGACTCGTGATCTTTGGCGCAGGATATGATGCGATTCCGCTTGTCCAGCTGGCTAAGGAGCTGGGTCTTCGCGTTACGGTGGTCGATCATCGCCCGGCGTATTTGACAAGGGAGCGCTTTGCGAACGCCGATCAGCTTCTGCTGGCGCATCCTTCAGAGCTCTCGCAGAAGATTCAGCTTCAACCGGGCTCGTTCGTCGTCATCATGACGCATAACTATCTCCACGATCTGGAGATTCTCAAATTCACGCTTGGGAGTGAAGCTTCTTATATCGGCCAGATGGGACCGCGGGAGCGCACCCAAGAGTTACTGGCTGAGATTGAGAAAGGGATTGGACCACTCTCTGCTGAAAGACTCGCACGTGTACATGCGCCTATTGGGTTGGATCTGGGAGCCGAGGCTCCTGAGGAGATTGCCCTGAGCATCTTGAGCGAGATTCTGGCTGTGAAGAATGTGCGCTCTGCGGGATTCTTGAAGGGACGTCAAGCGCCGATTCACTCCCCATGAGCCGTGAACATAAACTGCCCGGTGTCGTACTGGCTGCCGGGCAGGGAACGCGCTTTCGTGACGGCTACAAGCTGCTCATGCCCTTCCGCCATCGTGCGATCATCTATCACAGCGTGAGAGCCCTGCTCGATTCGCAATGCGAACCCGTGGTGCTTGTAGTGGGCTTTGAGCGCGAGAAGATTCTGAAGGCTCTAGGGGAACTACGAGATCATCCCAAACTGCGAATCGTTCACAATGAGCGCTGGCAGTCGGGGCAGGCTTTTTCTGTGAGAGCCGCGATTGAGCATCTGCCCCAGGATGCGCCCGGTGTGCTCTTTTTGCCGGGAGATATGCCGCTGATGAGGAGCGTGCTCGTGGATCGCGTCACACAGCGATTTCTCCAGACGGGTGAGCTCTGTTTTCCCATCTATCAAGGCCAGAAGGGCCATCCGACGGCTTTCCCCCGTGAGCTATTAGGCCGACTCTGCGAGCTGGAAGGCGATGTTGGTGGCTTATCTCTCGTGCGCGAACATTGGGGTGACGCAGAGAAGATTGAGCTTGAAATTGGAGAAGAATGTACACAATTGGATCTCGATACGGCAGCGGACTACCAGCGTCTGAAAGCTCTTCAATGAAGATCACAGCGCTCGTATTAGCCGGAGGCCAATCTCATCGAATGGGGCAAGACAAACGACTGCTGGAATACCAGGGCAAGCCACTCATCCGTAGAGCATTCGAGGCAACTCAAGCCATTAGCGACGAACTTTGGGTACTCATCGCTTCTCACGAAGATCAGCAAATCCTCTCGCCGCTGCTTAATAGAGATACCCGCTTTCTCCTCGATGAGCATCCCAACTCCGGCCCTCTGGCAGCCCTGGTAAACGCCCTTCCTCACGTCAAGAGCAAGTACGCTCTGCTGCTGGCTGTCGATTATCCGCTGGTAACGAGGTCGTTCCTGCAAAAGATGAAAAGCACATTGGAAGCCCAAGCGCCCTCGCCTGATGCCTTTGTTCCCCTCTGGCAAGGCATTCCCCAAGTCGCGTGTGCTTTCTATCGACAATCGCTTCACACAGAACTGAAAGAAGCGTTTCTAAAGGGAGAACGCTCGCTCCGTCGCTGGGTGCTGAGCTCGCCCAAGGGCAGAGTGCAGTGGCTGCACGAGGAGGACTGGCAGCGATGGGAGCACCGCGAGGTCTTTCTCAATGTCAACACGCCTCAAGACTACCAGCGCCTTCTGCAACTGGCCCGGAGTCCATTTGAAAAGTAGACCCTGAATGTCCGATAATAACCGACATGAAGCTCACGGATCGCTTTGGCCGAGTGCACAATTATCTGAGAATCTCAGTCACGGACCGCTGCAATCAGCGCTGTCACTTCTGCATGCCCCTTGATCAACAATTCTTTCACTCCAAGAAAGAGATCCTTTCTTTTGAAGAGATCGTGATGATCGTGCAAGTGGCCAACAAGCTGGGCATCGACCGCGTGCGGATCACCGGCGGCGAGCCTCTCGTCCGGCGCGAGTTGCCCAAGCTCATCTGTATGCTCAAAGGTGAGACAGACACGAAAGACATCTCGATGACCACCAACGGCCTGCTGCTGGAACGCTTCGCCCAGCCGCTCAAAGAAGCAGGCCTAGATCGCATCAATGTCAGCTTGCACTCACTCCAATCTGAAAGATTCAATAAACTTACACGCTTCGGAACGTTAGAGACGGTGCTCCGTGGCATCCGCAAAGCAATGGACGTGGGCTTAAAACCAATAAAACTTAACGCGCTCATTCTAAAAGGCTTCAACGAAGACGAGATCGAGGATCTCTTCCAGCTCACGCTGCAAGATAAGATCGTCGTCCGTTTTCTGGAGCTGATGCCCATCGGCGAGGCGCTTAGCTTAAACGGCTTCGGCTCATATCTCAACTTGACAAGAGTGCGCGAGAGGCTTGCTGAGAAATATGGGCTCCTGCCGGCCGCAGAGAACGGCAACGGTCCAGCCAAGTATTGGCAAGCGCCAGGAGCTCCGGGGAAGGTGGGCTTCATCACGCCGATCTCCAACAAATACTGCGACACATGCAGTCGCTTGAGACTGACAGCCAACGGGGAACTTCGGCCTTGTTTGGCGTATGATGTCCACGTGAACATGCGCGAGGCCATTCGCAACCGCGATCTCGCTGCCATCGAAGAGGCTTTCATAAGAGCACTGGAGATCAAGCCCAAAGGACATCATTGGGAAGAAGGGCAGACCACGCACACCGTCATGTCCAGTTTGGGAGGTTAGCGATGCGCGTGAAAGTCGTCTTCTACGGAGGGCTCAAGCGCGACGTGGGCGCCAAAGCACAAGAGCTTCAGTTCGACAACCAGACTCTAACTGTCGCGCAACTCAAAGATGGGCTCATCGCAAGATATCCTGTGTTGCGCCCGAAGCTTTCCAGCGTTGTTTGTGCCGTGGGAGATGAGATTGTGAGCGGGGATTATCTCATTCGAGATGGCGATGAAGTGGCACTTCTTCCGCCTGTGAGCGGAGGTTAGCATGGGCTGCTGGATCAGCGAAGAGCCGTTGGATCTCAACCGGCTCCTCCAAGAGACAGAAGATCCCGCTAGCGGAGCGCTCGTGATCTTTAGCGGCACAGTGCGCAACGAGAATGAAGGCCAGCCCGTAAGGGCAATCACGTACGAAGCCCACGTTCCGTTAGCAGAAAACGTCCTGCGAGCACTCGAAGAGGAAGTTCTCTCGCGCTTCAGCGTACGACGATGTCGGGTCCAGCATAGAATCGGCACGTTGCCGGTGGGCGAGCCAAGTGCGATCATCGTAGTGCGGGCAGCGCATCGCGCAGAAGCATTCCAAGCTGCTCAGTACGCCATGGATGAACTAAAGCAACGCGCTCCCATCTGGAAAGAAGAGCACTATGAGACCGGCGAGAGTCGTTTTCTGGAGGGCACGTCTCTGACTCTGAAGGTGAGTGGAAGACCCAAGCCATGAAAGATATCGCTGAAAAATTCGAGACGCTTCGAG
Source organism: Candidatus Fraserbacteria bacterium (assembly GCA_037442925.1). Taxonomy (GTDB): domain Bacteria; phylum Bipolaricaulota; class Bipolaricaulia; order RBG-16-55-9; family RBG-16-55-9; genus RBG-16-55-9. The sequence continues at coordinate 24,926 of JBBIPG010000004.1, forward strand.
AAGCCATGGCCGAGGCCTTCGTGGCAATTCCCCCAGATGCCCTCGCTCTTTTAAAAGAGAGACGCACCGAGAAAGGGGATGCCCTGGAAGTGGCACGGGCCGCCGGAATCTTGGCTGCCAAGCGCACTTGGGAGCTTCTTCCCTTCTGCCATCCGCTCCCTCTGACTCATGTGGAAATCTCGTACGCTTTTGAGAATGAAGGTATGCGCATTCAAGCATCAACTAAGACAATCGCGCCTACAGGTGTAGAGATGGAAGCTCTGACAGCCGCAAGCATTGCGGCACTGACGCTCTATGACATGCTCAAGCCTCATACCCAAGAGATCGAAATCCGCTCAGTACGTCTCGTCTCGAAGAGTGGTGGCAAGAGCGATTATCGCGCTGCACTCACGCCACCGGTGAAGGCTTGGGTGATCGTGCTTTCAGATAGTGTAGCTTCTGGTAAGAAAGAAGATCGCGCAGGCAAGACGATTCTCGAGGCTTTGGAGAAAGAGCTAGCCGTGGACGTCAAAGGCTATGAGATTCTGCCCGATGATCCCAAGAAACTCAGAGGAAAAGTGAGTGATCTCGTGGAACAGGGCACGGATTTGATTCTCACGGTCGGAGGCACGGGACTGGCTCACACGGATCAGACGGTGGAAGCGCTTCGGCCGCTCATTGAGCGCGAGATCCCCGGTGTCATGGAAGCGGCACGGGCCTACGGGCAGCGCCGCACACCCTACGCGATGCTCTCACGCGGAATCGCAGGAATGATCAAGAACACATTGGTAATCACGCTGCCTGGCAGCACACGAGGCGCCAAAGAGACATACGATGCCATCTTTCCCGCTGTGCTCCACATCTTCTTTGTGCTCCGAAAACTTCCGCATCCACACGGGTATACTTGATGCCCTTTGAGCTCTGGATTCTCCTGCCTTCGTTCTTCGCTGCTTCGTTCTTGTACTCTTCCGTCGGACACGGTGGAGCCTCCGCCTATCTTGCCATCTCAGCCCTAGTAGGGCTCTCTCGCGAGGAGATGGTCCCCATCGCCCTGGCGCTCAACATCGTTGTGGCTGGCATCGGTTTCTGGCACTATTGGCGAGCAGGACATTTCTCTAGGCAATTGTTATTGCCCTTCGTAATCACTTCGATACCCGGAGCATTTCTTGGCGGCTCGCTCATCATCTCTCCGCAGGTCTTCGCCGTGCTACTGGGGTTCACGTTGCTGCTGGCTGCGATACGACTCTTGGGGTTGGGGCGCGAGATTCGTCCCAAGTGGGAAGCGTTGCCTCAGTTGCTATGGCCTGTGGGCTTGGTCATCGGCGCTGTGTTAGGGGTTCTAGCAGGTCTCATCGGCGTCGGAGGCGGCATCTTCCTAAGCCCACTCTTGCTGTTCGTACATTGGGCTGATGCGAAACACACCGCGGCTGTTTCTAGTGCCTTTATTGTGCTGAACTCCATGAGCGGGCTGCTGGCGCAGTCGCTTCGACACAGTCCAAACTGGGATCTTCTGCTGCCACTCCTCGCTTCTGTGATCCTTGGGGGAGGGATCGGGTCTCGCTTGGGTGCCGAGCGTCTTTCCTCGGTAGTGCTGCAACGTCTGCTGGGAGGAATTCTATTGATCGCTTCGTTCAAGTTGATTCAGCAGGCGCTCACCAGTTGATCGGAGTTTCCCTCTTGCGAGCTCTCCCAGCTCAGTAGTAGAATCTGTCAGGTGATTCCATATCCTCGAAATCAAGCTGTACAACTCGCTGACGCGACAGAAGGAGATCTTCAAGCCCATCAAGCCGTCGCAAGTAGGAATCTATTGCTGCGGTCCGACTGTCTATGATTTCGCCCATCTGGGGAATCTGCGCACGTATGTCTTTGAAGATCTTTTGAGGCGTATGTTCGAATACAATGACTATCACGTCCGTCACGTCATGAACATCACCGATGTGGGACACCTGACGGGAGACAACATCGGTGACGCCGATCTGGGCGAAGACCGCATGGAGCGAAGCGCCAGGCTCCAAGGCAAGTCAGCCTGGCAGCTGGCCAAGTTCTATACCGATAGTTTCTTCAAGGATGTGGAACGACTGAATATCCGAAGGCCGCACGTCATCTGCAAAGCTACGGATCATATTCGTGAACAGATCGCGTTGGTTCAGAAACTCGAACAGAAAGGCTACACCTATCGAGCCTCCGATGGCATCTACTTTGATACCTCGAAGCTTGCTGGGTACGGGAAACTCGCGGGCCAGTCCCGTGACGATCGCTTGGCCGGAGCGCGCGTCGAGGTCAACCCCCAGAAGCGCCATCCGGCTGATTTTGCGCTCTGGAGGTTCTCTCCTCAAGAAGGGCAGCGACAGATGGAGTGGGACAGCCCCTGGGGCGTCGGTTTCCCCGGCTGGCACGTCGAGTGCAGTGCCATGAGCACGAAGTATTTAGGGCAGCCCTTCGATATTCACTGCGGCGGTGTCGATCACATCGCGATTCATCACACCAACGAGATAGCCCAGAGTGAGGCGGCCGAAGGGAAGACGATGGCCAACTACTGGCTGCATGGGGAGTTCATGACCGTAGCCGGTCGACGCATGGGCAAGTCGGAGGGCAATGCCTATCTGGTTGAGGACCTGATCGACCGTGGCTTCGATCCCTTGAGCTTTCGCTATCTATGTCTCAACACGCATTACCGTGTGAAGCTCAACTTCACGTGGGAGGCATTGGAAGCCGCCCAAAATGCCCTGGAACGCCTGCGCGAGCATGTTCGCAGCCACAAAGAATCGGGCGTAACAGCCAGAGAGGGCGAGGTCTTGCCGGATGTGCGTGCTCCGTTTTACGAGGCGATCAACGACGACTTGAACGTGCCTGCGGCGTTAGGGTTCGTCTGGGAGCTCATGCGTTCGGATCGATCGCCGGAAGACAGGCTTGCCACTCTGGAGGATTTCGATCGCGTGTTGGGGCTGAGATTGGCTGAAGTGAAGCTTACCACAACAGAGGTCTCCAAGGAAGTACAGCAGCTCCTTGCCCAACGTGAGATGTTTAGAGCGAGGCGTCTCTGGAAGGATGCAGATAAGATTCGCGACGAACTCCAGCGCATGGGGTATGCGATTGAGGACACGCCTCAAGGCCCCAAGGTGAGGAAACTTACGCGCAGCCCGTGATGATCTCGGTCGATGAGGCATTCCAGCACTACAAGCTAGAGATTTCTTCACTTCCCATTGAAGACGTATCTCTGGACGAGGCGCTGGGCAGAGTATTAGCGAAAGAGCTCTATTCTCAGATAGATCTGCCGCCCTTCCCACAGAGCGCGATGGACGGCTATGCGTTGCGGGCGAAAGACACGAAGAATGCAACATCCGAGCGTTCCATTCGACTGCGCCTAACAGGGGAGATTTCTGCAGGACGGCTCACCCAGATCCCTTCACTAAAACCTGGAGAAGCCATGCGCATCTTCACGGGTGGCTACGTGCCGCAGGGAGCCGATGCCATCTTGCGCCAAGAAGATGCTCAAGTGAAAGAGGGTTGGTTGCTTGTGCGCCATGCGCTGCTGTCAGGCACGAATCTTCGAGAGCAGGGTGAGGAGGTTCCAAAGCACGAACGTCTGGCGACAGCAGGGACGCGACTGACGGCCGGGCATCTGGCCGTCTTTGCGATCGCGGGTGTGGAGCGAGTGAGCATACATCGTGAGCCAAGGATCGCCATACTCACGACGGGGGATGAGGTCGTGACGGTGGGGAACCCGCTTGCGCCCGGTGAAGTTTATGATTCAAACACGCCCCTGATAACAAGCTGGCTACGCTCACAAGGCTATACGCACATTGATGCTATGCATTTGCCTGATAATCTCAAGGGCATAGAGAAGGCTCTTGGCGATGCATTTGCGGGGTCAGATCTTGTGATCACAGCAGGTGGGGTTTCTGTGGGCGAGCGGGATTTCATTATGAAAGCTGCCCAGAGCGTGGGCGTGCGCGAGATCTTCTGGAAAGTTCGACAGAAGCCGGGTAAGCCGCTCTTCTTTGGGATGCTCAACGAAAAGCCTCTTTTGGGGCTGCCGGGCAACCCCGGCTCCGTGTTTGTCTGTCTGGTCACCCATGTGAGGAGAGTGTTGGATCTCTTAGAGGGCGTTTTGCCTCCCGGTCCGATCTTTCATAGGGGCCGATTGCGCGAGCGTCTGGAGTCGGCTTCCACACGGGTATGGTGGGTGCGCTGCCGCTTAGAATCCTCTCCCGATGGCGGAATGGGGCTTGTGCCGCTGCCGCATCAATCCTCTCACATGATCACGAATCTTACAGAGTGCACGGCCGTAGTCCGCCTGCCTGAGGGTGTGGGCGCTTTGCAGAGTGGAAGCGTCGTCTCGTGGACCCCTGTATGAGTTTTCTATTTTGCGTCTTCCTGTCCTGTTCATCCCGACTTCGGGTGGACCGAGCTAGCAAATGGATAGCCCCTTGCATGCACCGCAATGCTCGTTATAATTAGAATAGTCTTTTGATCTTTGACATGGGGGTGACTGGATTCGACGGGGATGTCGAAGTGAAGGCAGCAGGTGGAGTTGGCCGTCCACTCCCAAATCAGGCGGCACAGCACGATAAGTGCCAACGAACTAGCTTACGCTGCTCCTTCCCTGAACTAAGAGAGGGAGCCGTTCGCCTGAGTCTCTGCCCGTAGGACACAGGACGAACGTCGAACATGCGGGCTGGCTCCTCAGAGAGTCTCCGTCTAAGGAGCGAGAACACAGGAGGCTTGGACACGAAGATCCGGTCTTGCGGGAGCTTTGTGTCTGAAAACAAGACGCAAGACTAAGCCTGTAGAAGCCAAGCAGAGGCATCTTCGGACCCGGGTTCAAGTCCCGGCACCTCCACCACTCGATGGCATTTACACGAAGGAGCAGCATTCTACGACGCCTACTGTGGGTTACCCTGCTGATTGTGGGTATCGCCCTGATGTTGAGTTTTCCCACACAGAGCCAATCGGCGAGTCCACAAGGCCCCATTTACCTGCTTACCCTTAAGGCCAGTATCAACCCCGTCACCAAAGACTACTTGGTTCACAACATCGAGCGGGCCCAGCGGGAAGGAGCCTCCCTGGTGCTCATCCAGTTGGATACACCCGGTGGCCTCGTTTCCTCCACGAAAGACATCGTGGACGCCATACTCAACTCCAAGGTGCCCATTGTGGTCTGGGTGGGCCCAGCAGGAGCCTGGGCCGCTTCCGCTGGCACATTCATCACGATGTCCGCGCATGTAGCGGCCATGGCTCGTGGAGCCACCATCGGAGCGGCACACCCCGTGAACATCGACGGCAGCGCCCCGCAAGAGCAGCCATCTCCGGAGGAGCAGCAGGATCAATCCCCAGAAGGCCAACAGAAGAGCCCAAGCGGCGATGCCGTCTCCGAGAAGGTGACGAACTTCACGGCAGAGTGGGCGCGAGAGATCGCCAAAGTGCGCGGTCGTGATGCTGACTGGGCTGAGGCCGCGGTGCGCTCCAGCGTCACGGCCGGCTGGGAGGAAGCTCTCAATAGAAAGATCGTCGATCTCGTGGCGGACAGCGTCGAAGAGCTGCTGGCAAAGCTCAACGGCTACTCGCTTCCGGATGGGAGGATGCTTACGACGGAACGAGTTCCCCTCAAGAATCTGCCCATGAGTTGGCGAGAGCAACTCTTGAATTACTTGGCCGATCCCAATCTCGTGTATATTCTGCTCCTCATCGGGATTTACGGCTTGATCTATGAGTTCTTAAGCCCCACGATCGGGCTGGGATTCATCATCGGCGGCATCTCGCTTCTGCTTGCTTTCTTGGGACTGCAAGTGTTGCCGATCAATCTGGTGGGTCTGGCGCTCATCCTCTTTGGGGTATTGCTCATGGTGCTTGACATCTTCACGCCCACGCACGGGATTCTCACCACCGGCGGCGTGGTGGCCTTGCTGGTCGGCTCCTTCACGCTCTTTGAGATCCCCGAACCGAGCCTCCAGCTCTCCATGTGGAACGTGCTAGTCACGGTAGGGGTGGTCACGGGCCTCTTCGTCTTCATCTTGAGCAAGGGGCTGCTCATTCAAAGGCGTGTGCCGGTCACCGGGTTTGAGGGGATGGTCGGTGCAACGGGTGTGGTCAAAGAAGAACTCCAGCCTCGGGGTCGGGTGTTGGTCAAAGGCGAATACTGGTGGGCGAGCTCCGCTGACGGTCAGCCCATTCGCACGGGTGAAGAAGTCATCGTAGAGCGCATTGAGCACGGGCGGCTGCTGGTGCGTCGGCGCTCTTAAACACTCTCACTCAGTGCCTGACCACACAGAAGGGCAATCCCCGAATCTCCAGCGGACGGCTGTTATCGGGCGAGTGCACAACCATGCGCCCTTTTTCAAAATACGGGAGCGCCTTCTGATACTGCTTGGGAGCTCCGGCCCGCTCCGCCATCCCCTGCTCCATGCCTAACAAGATCCTGGTGCTGACTTGCGAGAGGACAGCCTCGCTCACATCTTGCGGGTTTTGCGTGATGAGCACAAGCCCCAATCTGTTCTTGCGACCCTGCTTGGCTGCCGTCACGAATTTTTCGGCGATGATGCGGTCTTGCTGGGTTTGAGCTTGCGTGAGGTAGCTATGGGCCTCGTCCACAGCCAGTATCACGGGATATTTCGCGATGCGTCGCCCCCAATCTGTCTCGATGGCCTTGGTCTTGGCATCGGCGATCAACGACATAACAGCCAGCACGACGACTCGCTCGCCCTCCGCGCTCAGGTGATTCGTCGGGAAGACGCTCACCTGATCCTCTCTGAAGATACTGTCGTAGAGTTTGGTAATGGAATTGGCTCCCTGATCGAAGATGTGGGCAAACTGGGGTAGCAGGACCCGTCGGCGGATGGCTCCCAGGGTCGCCTCGTGGATGAAGCCGCTGGCGAGATAAGGCTGCATGCGCGCTTCCTCTTCGAGGAATCGCCGAAAGGCCAGATACGTCCTGTCTTGTGAGTCTTTGAAGAAGTCTCGGATGAGGCGCTCGAGCGCTGTATACTGGGCTTCATTCAGCTCTCCTCCGGCGATGAGGTAGGGGAAATCGCCCACCAGCTCAAAGGGGATCATGAAATCGGTGTGGGCATCGCAGCCATGATAAGAACATCCGGCTTCCACGGCCGAGAAGACGGTCAACTTCTGGCCCACTCCACCCACTTTGGCGCCCACACCTACGAGGTTGTCTCGTTCTTCTGGCGGGACGCTCGGGAACTCAGGGTTCTCATCGCGGAGTCCCCAATACTCATTCTCAGGATCGATGATCACAAGGCACGGCTTGCGCTGCTCTCCGCCGCGTCGCTCCAGCGTGTACTCTGAACCCACAATCTGTCTTAGGAAGTTCTTGGCAGTATGCGTCTTACCCCGGCCGCTCATTCCGGCGATCAAGACGTGCGTAAAGATCAGTGGATCGCCCGTCTTCTTCGCATCGTTGATCAAGTAGTACGGGATCTTAAAGCCTCCGCTGAGCGTGATCGGCTCGCCGTTGACGGCCACATAGCCTAAGAAGAGTCCGTCATCGGGAAGATCAAGGCCCAGCACCACTTCGTCCTTGCTGGTGACACGCCGGACGAGCGCATTGGGTTTCGGGAGATAGCGGACTTCTGTCGGCAATCCTTCGGCGCTGATCATCGAGATGGGTTCAAGCTCCGCAAGCTGTATGTATTCGTCCTCTCCGACGGATTCCGCGCTGAGGAGCACGTGCACTTCACTCATGTCGTCGATGGCGTCACGTTTGCGATATGAGAGTCTCTTGACATACGCAAACAGCTTTTCGTCTCGATAATCGAGTGGGATGACGACATATTGGCCGACAGCCACATCGTTGCGCTTCCCTTCAGGAATGTAGACTTCAATGCAATGCTCTGTAGTGCTGATGAAAAGCTCCTCCGAGATGGCGACACGCCCGATCTCCTCGGGTTTGAGAGGTCTAATGCCTGCGCGCTCGTCTTCTGGTGTCATAACCCGTTCGGTAGAGCGCCTGATTCTCTCCAGTTCTTTGTCGAGATCGAATTCTTCTTGCTTTGCCATGGTCCTCACTCATCCCCCTCGTGGGAGTCTCACATCAGTTCACTCCGGCTCTGATTATAGCTCCAATCGAGGTCAATCCCGCAGGCGCGAATCAACGCGGCACTCTCTTCTTCGGTGATACGGGCTCGGCTGTCCGCTCGCCGGATCGCAGGCGGAACCCCTTTGCCCTGGGCGATCTCTGCCAGGATTTGCGCACGTAACCGTTCGGGTTCATGTTTCTCAAAGACGATGCGCGGGCACTCGACTTTCAGCACGGCTTTCACCCTCGGATCGTACACGTAGAAGAAACAGACGTGGTAAGCGCGGGACGGGTGCATTAATTCAAACGATCCCAGGCGCTCAAAGATATCGAAGCTCTCTACGCTCTGTCCTCGACGCTGCGGAAGCGAGTAGCCCTCCTGCACGAACCAGTTGGTGTACCCAATGGCATCTTTGGGCGTGTTGCTGAGCACAGCCCGCATGAACTGTGCATCGCTGGACCAGTTGTGGGATTCTGGCTCCAGCGTGAATTCCAAGAACCATGAGGTGCTCGGGTTTTTGTTGAAGCCCACTATAGCAAACCCACGTGCGGCAAACTCCTCGACAACTCGCACGGGCTGAGCCAAGATCTCAATAGCGGGCTTCCACTCCGTCCAGCTTGCTCTTATGCCGTTCTCTTCCGGCCAGATCTGATCTTCTCCGGAAAGATAGTAGTAGAGCCCTATGGGGTATAGATTCCCATCCAGAATCCAGAGGCCCTGCTGCGGCTTGAGTTCTTGCCGCATACGTCGAGCGTGATACGACTCAGCTGCCATTCGGGCAAGTCCCCCCACGACGCGCTCAACCTCGTGCTCCAGATATGTCCGCGAGATATGAATTCTCCAGAAGTGAACGTACTCATCTTGAGATGTCTCAGATTTTGCGCCACCTAGATCTGTCCTCTGAGAGTGAGAGACCAGTGAGAGCGAGCGAAAGGCCTCCAATGGGAGGTCTTTGTGGCGAGTATCTGGATCACTGGACAACACGGCTTGATAGGCGCAGAGCATGGTGCCGTTCTCCAATTGCTGGAGGCGTGTGCTGCCACCATCAATGGCATACACGGGCTCATACTCTGGGAACGAATAAGCGGCCAACTGCAATACGCTCTCGGAGCGATACTCCAGAGGAGTGAGTGCTTGTATTGCTCCCTTGAGGTGCAGCTTCTCGAACAACTGGCGGGCTTCCTCGCGGTGGTTGGGGCTCAGGCGTTGAACTTGTTCGCCGAAGGCTTTCAGTTGATTTCGTAACGTCTGCTTGGCTTCGTTGGAGAGCATCCTCATCTCACCCGATAGACGCGGCTGGTGTTGTCTGCGGTCTTCTCCGTGCGATACTCGTGATCGGCTCCTTCGACAAGTCCCAATTCGTGCGAAACCACAATCACTTGACCAATACGCCCACCCAGTTCTTCCAGTAGAAACTGCAAGCGATTCACCCGCTCGCGATCCAAATAGATCGTGGGCTCATCGAGGATGAGCGGCATGCGACTGCTGGCTTGTGCCAGCACCTGATGGATCGCTGAACGAAGTGCGATATTGATGAGCGCTCGCTCACCACCGGAGAGCAGATCAGGCCGAATGGTACTTCCGTTCTTGAGTTCTACCGTGATATCGTAGTCCTCGGACACGCGTACGCCACGGTAACTCGCGCCCGAATCCATGAGTCGAAAGAACTGATTGAAATAAAGCTCAAGGGCCTTGATGTTGCGCGTGCGTAGTTCCCTTTTGAGTGCACCATAGAATTCTGTGAGCTGCTCGAGTTCCGCTTGAAGGCGCTCGATTGCGGTCAGTTCCGCATCGTTCTGTGCGAGTTCTTCTCTGTACTTCTTGAGCTGCTCCAGTTGAGTGTCAATCTTCCCACGTTCTTGGTGTAGAGCGCCGATCTCTTGCTCCCGTTGCTTCTTTTGATCCTTGAGCTGCTGTAGCACGACCAATACCTGCTGTGATCTCTTCTCCAGTTCAGCGATATCGGGCAGACTCCTCTTGATATCTGCAACCTTGGTGCGGATACGGGTCAGCTCATCTCGAAGGGATTCCATGCTCTCCATGAGCGTCTGGCGCTCCTCTTTTCGCTGGAACCCCTGGTCTTTGATCTGCAGGAGGCGTAGCGCCTGCTCCTTCAGTTGTTCGAGTTGAGTCCGTCGGTTTGCCAGCGCCCTGAACTCTTCGTTCAACTGCTGGACGGCTTTGTCGGCTTCCCTCTTTAGGGAGCCGATCTCTGCCTCTAGAGTCTGGAGTTTCTCTCTCTCTCGTTGGACTTCTGAGTTCAACTTCACAAGCGACTTCTCTTTCTGTTTCAATGTGGCGCTATACGTGTTTTCGTGTATGGGTTGCTTGCAGGTCGGGCACTTGCCTTGTTGAATCAGCGCGTCCATCTCTTCGAGTTCTCGTTGGAGGTTCCGCTGCTGGGTCTCTGCCTGCGCCATGGATGTAAGCAAAGACTCTTTCTCTTTGGAGAGGTTGTCAAGCTGTTCGGCCATGCGCTTTTGGCGTTCTTGCGTCTGAGAATGGAGGGCTTCTTGCCGTTCGTTCGTTCGCGTCAACTCTTGAGGCAGAATTTCAAGTTCTTCCCAGTTCGAGGCCTTGCTGAGGGATTTTATCACGGGTTCTTTGGACAATCCCAGCTGCGTGAGCGCTTTGCCGAACTGCGTTTCCAGCTGTTTATATCTCTGCTTTAGGCTCTCCCGTTCCTGGTCACATTGCTGGACTCTCTTCTCCGCATCGCGAAGTTGCTTCTCCTTCTGCGTGAGTTCTTCGGTACGTTCCTGGATTTCACGGGTCTGTTCCTCGATGCGCCGGAGTCTCTCCTTAAGACCATGCTGGAGCTCTTCCGCTTGGGAGATCTTCTGCTCAAGTTTTTGGAGTTCAGCTTGCTGGGCGCGGAGTCTCTCTTCGAGATCTCCTCGGCTTCTCTCGAGATTCTGTCTTTCTCGTTTTTCAATCTCACGCTTCAAGTCTGAAGAGAGTGTGCGGAGCACATCCAGCCGACGATTGAGAGCTCGTTGCGCCCCTTCTTGTGCTCGCTTGGCGTAGCGATCCAGCTTTTCAAGTCGCAGCAGTCGATCGATCATGCGACGACGTTCTTCCTCGCTCGTGCGGATCAGCCGATCGATCTCTCCCTGGCGTACGTAGACGCAGTTGGTAAAGTCATCGCGGTTCATGCCGAACAGTTCTTCAATAGCTTGAGCAACATTCTCGACTCCGAGCCACTCCTCGCCGTCATCGCGACTCAGGCGGCAGTCCTCTTTCTCACTGATGACATGGTCTCCGCGCCGTCGTAGAGCCATCTGGGCAAGATAACGCTGTGTTCCATGGGAGAATGTGAGCCGCACAGAACCGACATCGGCTCCGATGCGAAGGATATCTGGGAGAGAGCGATCCATTGCCGGACCGGCTTTGCTCCCATAGAGAGCGAAGAAGACGCTCTCCAGCAGTGAAGATTTCCCGCTGCCGTTGGGGCCCGCGATTACGGTGACTCCATCTTCAAAGGCGATCTCGGCGTGTTCATAGCACCAGAGGTCTTCAATCTGGAGGGATTCCAACTGCATGGCAGGGGTATGAGATTCCTTCGGGAGAGTTGGATGCCTCTTGCTTGGCGGTGGACTGGTGGGAAGATCTCTTTCAACGGGCTCACGTTCGCCCTCGGTGCGGGTGAGCAAATCTAGCAGACTCTGTTCCTTCTTCTTGGGCATAGTCTCTCGTGAGGAGTATAGTTGAACGAGTCAGGGGAGAGCAATGAACTTTGGGAAAATTATTACGGTCTCTTCACTAACGTTTCGAGCAACTTCGTGACCTCTTCGTCCACTCTCGAATCAGCGACCTTCGGATGGCGAATGATGCCATCGATATCACGAGTCGCCTCCGAGACGTTCAGTTGTGCCAGCCGTTCGGAGATGAGCGCATCGAGATTGCCGAACTCGAGTTGCACATCCACCCCCTGCTCCCCTTCACTCGACTCTTCTCGTTGGTCTCGCACACGCACAGCCAAAGCTCCTCGCGAGCGCGCATGTTCCTCAATCTCTTGAACGCGGTGCCCATCACGCGACAGATACACACAGACGACTGCACCCTTGAGCTGATCTCGATGGGCATCGATGCTCTTGATGGGATCTTCCTCTTCACTGATGTAGAGAAATCTGCGAGTAGGGAGTTCGCGGCGATCCAAGCGTCCCCTCTTAAGATCGATCAGACTCACTCCTCGCGGCTCGCGCTCATCCAGGCTCCAGCGCTCGGTGCTGCCGGGATACGTGATGAGCACATTCTTATCGTGCCAGATCTGATGCTCATGATAATCCCCCAAGAGCACATACGGAGCGCCGCAGGCAACTAGATCATCGTAGCGCAGCTCGCCATCGGCGCGGATGCGGTCTATCAGCTGATGGCAGACCAGTACGTCTCCCTTTACGTGGAGCAGTTTTACATCGCGACGGCCCGCGTAATCCATGCCATAAAACTTCACACCATGGAGTTCGTACGGCTCTGAATTGAGATGTACTGCCAAGCCAAGCTGAGCGAAGAGATCGAGCCACTGCACTCCGCGCCGCTGCTCGTGGTTGCCCACGACCCCCAAAAACGGGATGCCCACCCCTTTCAACTGGAAGAGCGTCCGAAGCGTCTCGTGAAGGTCTTCTGCTGTGGGATACCGATCATCGAAGAGATCACCAGAATGAACGACGGCATCCACTTTTTCTCCGATAGCGATCTCAATGACTTGATGGAAGGCGTGAGAAAAATCAGCTCGCCGTTCTTCAAGACCATACTGGCGGCTGCCGATGTGTGTATCCGCCGTGTGGAGGACTCTCATGCCAGCCAGAGCTCACGCGATCGGGATTGCCTTTCGCAGTGATTTGAGTTGCCGCTCCGGGCCTACCACCGTGAGAGTAAGCTCGTTCGAACCGAAAAGATCGTTCGCGATCTGTTGCACATCCTCCGCTGTTACAGCCATCGTGCGAGCGATCACATCGTCGATCGAGAGATGAGTTGAATAGACCTCGGCCATCCCCAGGCGATTCATACGCGCATGACTGCTCTCCAGCCCCAGCAGGATATTGCCCTTGATCTTCTCCTTAGCCAACTGAAGCGTCTCAGCGGGCACAGGCTCGCGTTGGAGCCGCTCGATCTCCTCCCAGCAGACCGCGAGAGCTTGGACTGCATTCTTGGGCTCCGTGCCCAGATAGATTGTGAAGAGCCCGCTATCGCTGAAATAACTCGACGCACTAAAGACGGTGTACACCAAGCCTAACTCCTCGCGGATGCGCTTAAACAGGCGCGAGCTCATCCCTCCCCCCAAGACCGTACTCATAAGTTCGAGGGCGTAGCGACGGGGATCATGCTTGGATACGCCGATTGTGCCCAGGCAGATGTGTGCTTGCTTAAGCTCGCGCCGATCCTCCACATGATAGCCACCTTGAGGAGGAGGAGAAGATCGTTCTGGCTGAGGGCGCTTGGCTTCTCCCAGGTCATCTAGCTTCTCTTCCGCTATGCGCATGAGACCATCTGCTGTGATGTCCCCTGCCGCAACGAGAAAGAGATGGCGCGTATCATACAGCGAAAACTGGTCGAGTAGGCCTTCGCGGGTGAGGCTCTTGACCGTCTCCGATGTGCCAGCAATCGGCCGAGCCAGAGGGTGCTTGGAGTCCCAGAGTCGCTCCGTGAACAGCTCAAAGACTTTCTCTTGCGGAGTATCCTCCTGCATGCGGATCTCTTCCAGAATCACGCCCTTCTCTTTTGTGATGTCTTCGGGTTGGAAGAGTGGGTTCTTCACGAGATCCGCTAAGACATCCACGGCTCGTTCCAGATGGGCAGCGAGCACATCGACATAGTATGCGGTGTACTCTTTGGAGGTCATGGCGTTGATGTATCCGCCCAGGGCATCGATCTCCTCGGAGATCTGATAGGCAGTGCGATGGGTTGTGCCCTTGAAGAGCATATGTTCCACGAAATGCGAGACGCCCGCTCGTTCTGGCGGTTCATCGCGGCTGCCCAACCGGCTCCAGATACCCACGGACAGGGGCCGACCGGGACGAGGTTCAAAGAGCACCTTCAAACCATTGGACAACGTGTCTTCATAGCACTGAGGATAGAGCTCCCTCATCGCTTCAGTTCTTCTCCGAGGAGCCTGCTTGGATGAGCTTGAGACCGTAGCGTCCCTTCTCGTCAATGCGGATCACTTCTACGGTGACGGCATCACCCACTTTGACGACATCCTCCACACGCTGCACGCGTCTCTCTGAGAGGGCCGAGATGTGAATGAGGCCCGACTCGCCTTCGTTGAATTCCACGAAGGCACCATAGTCCGCAATGCTCTTGACTCTGCCGGGGTAGCGCTCTCCCACGTGAATGGGTTTTCTTTCGATGACGCGCTTCAAGTTGACTCGGCCCATCTGATCGACCTCGACTACCTCCACTTCGAGTTCATCACCGATCTTGACGACATCCTCCACACGTTTCACGTACTTGTTGGAAAGATCCGAAACGTGGATCAGCCCCTGAACACCGGGCTTAAGTTCCACAAACGCTCCGAAACGCTCGATGCGGGCCACCTTACCCCGGTAGCGATCGCCCACTTCGATCTCCTTGGTGATCTGCTCGATCTCGGTACGCGCTGCTTTCACGGATTCCGCGCTAGGACCGGAGATCTTGACCGTTCCGTCGTCCTCAATGTCGATATCCGTTCCTGTCTCCGTTAGGATCTTGCGGATCATCTTGCCGCCGGGTCCGATCACGACGCCGATCTTCTCCGGGTTGATCTTGAAGATCTCTAGGAGCGGTGCGTACTTCGAGAGCTGCGGACGCGGAGCCGCGAGAACGGCCGCCATGGCATCTAGAATCTCCAGTCGGGCGCGGCGGGCCTGCGCCATGGCTTGTGCCATGAGTTCTTCGGAAATCCCTGTGGTCTTGACGTCCAACTGGAACGCCGTGAGACCCTCACGAGTGCCTGCCACTTTGAAATCCATGTCGCCAAAACCATCTTCGAAACCCGCGATATCTGTGAGGACCAGTGCTTCGTTGTCCTCCTCGATCAGACCCATGGCGATTCCGGCTACGGGACTCTTAATGGGCACACCGGCATCCATGAGAGCCAGTGTGCCACTACAGACCGAGGCCATGGAACTGGAACCATTGGATTCCAATATTTCGGAGACGATGCGGATAATATAGGGGAATTCTTCTTCACTGGGGAGCACCGGTGCCAGAGCCGTCTCCGCCAGATGCCCATGCCCGATCTCGCGTCGCTTCGGTGGTCCCAATCGGCCGGTTTCGCCGACGCTGTAGGGCGGGAAGTTGTAATGGAGCATGAAGCGCTTGCGCCCCTCTTCCAGCATCATGTCGATAATCTGCTCATCCTGGCGGGTGGTGCCCAGCGTGCAGGTGCCCAAGCTCTGCGTCTCACCTCGGCTAAAGAGTGCCGAGCCATGAACCCGAGGCAGAACTCCTACTTGGCAGCGAATGGGACGCAGTTCATCGGCCTTACGCCCATCCATCCGGATCTTGCGCCGCAGCGTTTCGTGTCGCACGTGCTCGCGCAAGATCTCTGTAAAGAGTGACTTCAACGTGTTTTGCAGCAGAGCCTGTTCCGATGCACTGAGCTGGGGATTCTCTGTGATCTTTTGCTTAAGAAGCTGCTCGATAGCGTCATCGCGAATCTGGTCGGCCCGCATCTCGCGCTGGAGCTTCTTCATCGGCCCCCACAGGCCGTCGAGACGGTTCCCTATGCAAGTCTTCAGTTCCTTCTGCAGTTTCTCTAATTCGGGTCGCGGTGGAACTTCCACCTTGGGCTTCGGAGGCTGGACTTTCTGGATGAATTCTTTCTGCAGCTTCACCAGGCGTTGGATCTCGCGATGAGCGGCCTTGACGGCCTCTACGATCTGTTCCTCCGGCACCTCTTTCATCTCTCCCTCGACCATGGTGACGGCCTGTTCCGTACCGGCGACTACGATGTCCATGGCGCTTGCTGCCAACTGCTCCGCCGTGGGATTGAATATGAGTCTCCCATCGATGAGTCCCACACGAACCCCGGCGACCGGACCCAGAAAGGGCACGGAGCTGATCATGAGCGCGCTGGAGGCAGCCAGCATCCCTGCGATCTCCGGTGGGTGATTCTTATCAGCGGAGAGTACCGTGACGACGACGTGGACCACTTCGTTGTAACCAGCGGGGAAGAGCGGGCGAATGGGCCGATCGATCATGCGGGCGTGGAGAATGGCCGTCTCTGAGGGTCTTCCTTCACGCTTGAAGAATCCGCCGGGGATCTTCCCGCCCGCATAGAATTTCTCTTCATAGTCAACTGTAAGTGGGAAATAGTCTATATCTTCGTCGGGGACGCTTCGGTTGACCGTGGCCAAAATGGTGGTCTCGCCAAACGTGACGATCACAGATCCATCGGATTGTTGGGCCATCCGACCCGTCTCGATCGTAAAAGGGTCTTCCCGGTGTTGAATGATCGAAAACGCTTCCATCTTCGTGCCTCGTCGCAATGATGAACCGTAAATTAGCCGCGGATTCCGAGGCGCTCAATCAGTTGTCGATATCGCTCCGGGTCCTTGTGCTTGAGATATGCCAGCAGGCGCTTGCGCTGGCCGACCTTGATCATAAGCCCTCGTTGCGAGTGGTAATCGTGTTTGTGGGTCTTGAGATGTTCCGTGAGGGCTTCCACCTCTTTGGTGCGTAGGGCGATCTGCACCTCCGGAGAGCCGGTGTCCTGTCCGGTCCGTTGGTGGGTCTTAATGATCTCTGTCTTCGCTTGCTTCAAAAGTGCCATGAACGTCAACTCCTCCTCTGATATCGTTCCTGAAAGCGGCGCACGTGCGCCTTGGCTTCCTCCTCGTCGAACGTCTGAATCACGCGATCTTCCATAACGATCCTGCCGTCAACCATGACGGTCTTCACATCAGCTGCCTGCGCGGAATAGACCAAATTGGAAACGAGATCATACTTGGGCAACCAATGGGGACGGTCCATCTCTAGCATTACGAGATCCGCCCGTCTTCCCACTTCAATGGCTCCAAGCTCCTCCCAGCCCAAAGCACGAGCTCCGAACTCGGTTCCCAGCCTCAAGGCTTCGAGAGCTGGCAACGCCGTGGCTTCCCCTAGTATACCCTTCTGGAGGAACGCTGCCAAGCGAAGCTCTTCGATGATGTCCAGATTGTTGTTGGAGGAGGCACCGTCTGTGCCGATAGCGACCGTAATTCCCCTATCGAGGAGTTTCTGGATGGGCGCAAACCCGGAGGCCAGTTTGAGGTTGCTCGTCGGGTTGTGGACAACACGTACATCGTGATCCGCCAGAATCTGCACGTCTCGCTCTGTCAAGTGGACGCAGTGAGCAGCTAGCACCGGGACTTCAAAGACTCTCAAACTCTCTAGATACTCTACGGGAGTCTTCTTCCATAGGCGGAGCGCCTCTTGCACTTCGTCTTTGGTTTCTGCCAAATGGGTGTGAAGGGGGACACCCTGTTCGTGAGCCAGATTCAGTGCGCGTTCCCATACAGAAGGATGGCACGTATGCGGCGCGTGAGGGCTGATGGCAGCGCGAATGCGCCCTTGGGCCATCCCATGAAAGCGCTCGATGAATTCTTGAGTGATCTTGAGTTCGCGGTCGGCTCGCTCGCCCGGCTCCGGGGCGATGATCCCATAGGCCAGCAAAGCGCGCATGCCGCTCTCCTCCACAGCGCGAGCGACCGCATCCATATGAAAGTACATATCGGCAAAGCAGGTCGTTCCCGAACGAATCATCTCTGCTATACCCAGAAGGGAACCCCAATACACGTCTTCGGCTGTCAGCTTGGCTTCGAGGGGCCAGATCTCTTCCTTAAGCCAACGCATCAGGGGCAGATCATCGGCATAGCCGCGCATGAGCACCATGGCCAGATGCGTATGTGCGTTGATGAGACCCGGTAGGATGAGCTGATCTCTGCCAGAGAATACACGGTTGAAGCGGCCCTTAGGTGGCGATTCTGCAATTTGGGTGATCACTCCGTCTTCGATGGCAATGGAGACATGCTCTCGCACCGGCGGATCTCCCAGGGTGACGGCCGTGAAATCTCTTAGCAGGATCTTCATGGTGGTGCTACTCCTCGAGATGATGTGCATCTGTGAAAGTCTTTCGAGAGGAACCGAGACTATTTATCATGTGCTGGATCATAGCGGGAGATGGACGGTTTCGCAATGTGGATCTCTTGCGCGGTGATGAGGGGGTTTGATACTCTTTTGATTTGATACTCTTACGAAGTGCACACGGCCAAAGGAGGATTACGGGATGAAGCGGGAGCGGATCGTCTCAGGCCAGAAGCCCACAGGAGAGACACATATCGGCAACTACTTTGGGGCCAATCGCAACTGGGTAAAGCTCCAAGACCAGTACGAGTGTTTCTACTTCATTGCCGATTACCACGCCCTGACGGAGGATTGGGATGCTGGAGAACTCCAACGCGATACTCTTCACATGGTGCTCGATCTGTTGGCCTGCGGAATAGACCCTGAGAGGTCCGTGCTCTTTTTGCAATCCGACATCCCGGAGCATACGGAGCTCTGCTGGATCTTCAATAATTTGACGGGCTTTGGAGATCTATTGCGCATGACTCAATTCAAGGAGAAGCGCGAAGAGGCAACGGAGGAGTTCGTGAGCGTGGGACTCTTTGATTACCCGGTGCTCCAAGCCGCCGACATTCTGATCTATCACGGGGCGAAGGTACCTGTGGGTGAGGACCAGTTGCAGCATATTGAGATCACTCGCCGCATCGCGCGGCGTTTCAACAGCCGTTTCGGTGAGTACTTCCCCGAGCCGGAGGGAATCTTGAGCGAAGCACCCCGCATTATGTCTCCCGCTGACCCTACAAAAAAGATGAGCAAGAGTTACGGGGACAAGCACGTCATTCGCCTGATGGAGCCGGAGAATTCGATTGAGGAGAAGATCAAGACGGCCGTGACGGACGTAGGGCCGCGGGGACAAGAGATGAGCCCCGGCGTTGAAAACCTGTTCTTGCTCCTCAAGCTCTCGGCTCCCCAGGCGGTCTATCAGCAGTTCCAAGCAGAGTACGAACGTGGTTCCCTCAAGTATGAGCCGCTCAAGCGTGCGCTCTTCGAGAATCTCATGACAACGCTTCACCCCATCCGTGAGCGGCGCAAGAGGCTTCGTGAGAGCGATGCCAAAGACGTACTCAAAGCGGGTGCCGCGAAGGCGGGCAAAATCGCACGAGAGACCCTCCACGAGGTCCGGCGACGCATCGGGGTTGGAATCTCCTAAAATCATAAAGTCTTCGCATAGGTAGAGCATTTCTTCCACTTTCAAGACGTGGCTTTTAACGTTTTTTTAACGTTTGGGGTGTATAGTAGTCAGTAGGGGCCCGGCTTGGGCAGGGGGACACCCCGGGATGGGGAGAACTGGCGGTGGATTTTCCCCGATAGGGTGTAAGAGGGCGCGGTTCGAGACTGTAGAGTCGGGCCCCTCTTCTCTCATCTTTCGTGCGACTCTGCCTTTCACGAACAGACGAGCGGCAGGAGTCGTTGTAGCTGTTGCAGGGAAGAGGGGGCGAACTGAGGAATTACCGTTGGGTTTGCAGGTTGGGTATCGGCATTGGCAGACATGATGTCATTGGTGTTCTGCCCGGTGTGGTTCAACCCGAAGAGATGGCCCAACTCATGGGAAGCGACCGTTGCCAGAATGATATGAGCGGAGTTCCGGGATATGCGAGGGCCACTGGCTGGGACGAAGCTTCCCAAAAAGACCCGCGCCGTGCCAAAGCGGAAGCCCAAAGGAGCACGACCCAAAACGCTGCCTTCATTCTCAGGGCCGAAGAGAATGGCGGCAAACCCTCGAATGGGTTGTGAGAACGTGAACCGCACGTTCACTCCACGGTACTGTTCTTCCATGACACGTTTCAATTGAGGCAAGAAAGAATCTTCCAATTCCTCGATACTCAAGCCTGTCAGTTCCACCAGAAGTGGAAGAGCATCCGCTCGGATCTCCAAGTAGGCGTATTGGCCGCAGCGGTTGAGCGGTGAGCCCAACTCCACAGCGAGCACCGACACGTTGTTGGCGTCATCGAGTTCGGGAATCCGACCTGTGGCGTCGGCCTGAACCCGGATGAGCCTCTCTCCCTCTTCCGCAACCCACGAGGCTTCCAGCTGGATGGTCCCACCGGCTGCCAAGCCTGCAACGGATTGAGTTATGACCGACTGGCCGTCCACTTGAAATGAGACCTGGAAACCGGATGCGGTGCCTAAACCTTGATTGACAACCGTGGCGCGCAGCGTCGCCACTTCGCCCAGTTGGGGGGCCGGTGGCTCGAGCTGAAGATCACGAACGACCAGATCGGCTCCCGTAGGCTCAGTGAATGAAACATCAAAGAGCTGCGTCAGGGTGTTGTTGCCCTCTTCGGATTCGCTGACCGTTCCAAAGCGATCCGCAAATAACCAGATGACCTGTGCGCCTTCCGCAGCGATCCATCGGGCTTCGACTGTCTGTTCTTCTCCGCTCTTTAACCCTGAAAGGAAGAGCGTGGCGATGGATCGAGGTCCTACTCCCATCCGTACCGCGAACCGGTCGTTAATATCTTGTGTGCCCTGATTGCGCAACGTAGCCAGAACCCGTGTCTCTTCGCCGGGTTTGGGATGTTCGGGGACAAGAGTCAGTTTCGTGAAAGTCAAGTCCGCACCGTACACGAGCTGTAAGGAGAGAACGTTGTTCTCTTCGTTGGATTCCGCAACACGACTGGGAATATCCACTTCCACGCGAAGATTCTGCATGCCAGCGGTGACGACCCAGGGCGCTTCGATGCGGGTCTCCGCTTGGGATCTAAGTTCACCGATGAACTGCGAGTGCTGGGGAAGATTGTTGATCTTAAGCAGCACCCAAAATCCTCGGGCATCTCCGGCACCTTGGTTGGCCACAGTCGCCGTGATCTGTGCCGCTTCACCTGGTCTCGCATCAGCAGGCAGGACTGCTAAGCGGGTGGGAATCAAGTCCGCAAGAGGAGTCGCAGGGGGCTGAGCCCCTTGAGATTGCCAAGCAAAGATCGTGGTCAAAAGCAAGATGAACGCAGTCGTTCGTATCATCGCCGGATCACATCTGCTCCTACATAGTCTCGTAAGACCTCCGGTATCACTACAGTGCTATCGGGCTGCTGGTTTATCTCTACGATGGCACTCAGGAGCCGGGAGGTCGCAAGCCCTGAACCGTTGAGTGTATGCACAAATTCGGGTTTGGCTCCCGGTTGGGCACGATAGCGAATGTCCCCGCGGCGAGCTTGATAATCCGTACAATTGCTGCACGAAGAGACCTCGTAGTAGCGCTTCTGAGAAGGAATCCAGACCTCGAGATCATACGTCTTCGCCGATTGTCCGGCGATATCACCAGTGGGCAGAAGGACTACCCGATAGTGCAAGTCCAGTGCCTGCAATACGGCCTCGGCATCCTGCACTAAGCGCTCCAGTTCATCGAACGAGTTTTCGGCGCGGGTGAACTTGAAGAGCTCTACTTTGTTGAACTGGTGCACGCGGATGAGCCCCCGCTCCTCTTCGCCTGCAGCGCCGGCCTCGCGACGGAAACAGGCCGTATAAGCCACGTACTTAAGGGGCAGTCGGTCTCCATCAAGGATCTCTCCCCGGTGGAGGCTGCACAGCAACGTCTCGGCCGTTGGGTTCAGGTAGAGGTCGTCCTTCTCAATGTAATATACGTCGTCTTTGAACTTGGGGAGCTGCGCGGC
Source organism: Candidatus Fraserbacteria bacterium (assembly GCA_037442925.1). Taxonomy (GTDB): domain Bacteria; phylum Bipolaricaulota; class Bipolaricaulia; order RBG-16-55-9; family RBG-16-55-9; genus RBG-16-55-9. Next base: position 46,632 of record JBBIPG010000004.1, read on the forward strand.
TGTGAACATCGTCTCGGAGTTGCCGAGATACGGGGGCAGGATGGGGATATAGCCGGTCTTCTTGAAATGAAAATCCAAGAAGAAGTGAATCAATGCCATCTCGAGTCGTGCCCCCCAGCCCTTGTAGAGCGGGAAACGGGCTCCGGCAATGCGGGCGGCCCGCGGGAAATCCAGAATACCCAACTCTTCGCCCAGATCGAGATGATGCTTCGGCTCGAAGTCGAACGTCGGTCTGGCCTTGTGCTCGCGCACCACGATCTTGTCTTCTTTGCGCATGCTGACGGGCACGCTCTCGTGTGGGACGTTGGGCAGGCGAATGAGAATCTCATTCAGTTCTGCCTCTACAGATGTGAGTTCTTTCTCGAGCCCCTTGATGCGGTCAGCGATCTGGCGCATCTGGCGAATGCGTTCTTGGGCTTCTGCCTCTCGTTTGCTGGCTTTTAAGCGGGCAATCTCGTCGGAAGCTTCATTGCGCTGATGCTTGAGGGTCTCTACTTGTTGGATCAGCTTGCGTCGGCGATCATCGAGTTCTAAAAGCGGCGCTAAGCTCAAAGAGGGTTCTCGCGTCTTGAGCTTTCTTTCGATCTCTTGGGGGTTCTCGCGAATCGCCTTCAAATCCAGCATGACGGTGACAGCATTGTAGCGAGGAGCATCTGCTCTGGCAAGCGAAGGCTCCTCTTCCGCTTGCAATGTGAACGCTGACCTCTCATGATGAGAGGAGCCATGCGCTCATCCCAACGCTTTCGGCGGGTCGAAAGGCTCAAAGAGAGCTCGGATTTCGAGAGGATCTATCGCATGGGCAGTCTCGTTCAGAACGAGCATCTTCGCCTATACGTCCTGGATCAAGAGAAAGATGCCCCTGCGCGTTTGGGTCTCACAGTGACTAAGAGGCTGGGTAAAGCCACCGTTCGCAATCGCCTGAAACGCTTACTCCGCGAGTGGTTTCGCACGCGCAAGGAGTGGTTTCGTGGCTTGGATCTGGTCATTCAACCCAAGCCTGCGGCCGCACATCTGACCCCCCAAGCCCTGTGGGAGAGCCTGGAGAGACTGGCCGCATCGCTGAAGCTCGATTGAACCATTCCCTGTCGCATTCCAGTTGCACGCCAGCTGGATCTTTGCTATACTTTGAGCACTTCAATACTGTAAAGCCGATGGCAAATATCCCTGACCCCTTCTGTCTGAGACTCCATCTGAAGGGCTTCGAGGGGCACGAAGGAGAGCGTATGGAAGAGTTGGATGAGATTGTCCTGACCAAAGAAGGCTATGAGTTGAAGAAAAAGGAGTTAGAAGAGTATCGCCGCATTCTGCATGAAGAGATTCCCAAGAGCCTCAAAGTGGCGAAGGAGCATGGCGGTGAGCTCCGTGAGAATAAGGAATTCCTCGATATTCAGTCTCAGAAGGAGTTTTATGAGGCGGAGGTTCGCCGCCTGGAGGAACTTCTCGACAGAGCCAAGATCATTGACGAGGCCCACATCAGTACAAAGACCGTCGGCATCGGCACTCGCGTGACCCTGAAAGACGTATCTCGTAAGGGCCAAGTCACATATGAGGTTGTCAGTCAAGCCGAGGTCGATTTGGAAGCGAACAAGATCTCGGTCACTTCACCCTTGGGCAGGGTGCTTGTGGGGCGCAAGAAGGGCGAAGTGGTTGAACTGGAGACACCGGCGGGCAGAATCAAATATAGCATTGTAGGTATTCAGAGAGGCTAATGTGTCTGACGCGCTGCGCGAGGATAGACTAAAGAAGCTCGCCGAACTGCGCGCACAGGGGATCGATCCCTATCCTACCAAGTTTGATCGCACGCATCTGCTTGGGCAGCTCCACGTTCAATTCCAGTTGCTTGTAGCCGGAGAGGAGACCTCCGAGCGGGTACGCGTGGCCGGCCGGATCATGGCCCGTCGCGTCATGGGGGGAGCCTCCTTCTATGATCTATGCGATGAGAGTGGGCGCATCCAGCTCCACGCCACCCAAGATCAGCTGGGAGAGGGGCGCTATCGGCTATTCACGGATCTGGAGGTCGGCGACTTCCTGGGTGTGAGCGGGCTGATCTTTCGCACGAAGCGGGGCGAGCTTTCCATTCGGGTGGAAGAGTACACGATGCTCGCCAAGGCACTGCGCTCCCTGCCTGAAAAATGGCATGGTCTTACGGACGTCGAGACGCGCTATCGCCAGCGCTATCTGGATCTGATTGCCAACGAAGAGACACGTCTCACGTTCATCACGCGCGCCAAGATCATCACAGCCATGCGCCGTTTCTTAGACGAACATGGTTTTCTGGAAGTGGAAACGCCCGTTTTGCAACCTCTCTATGGAGGGGCCTTTGCCCGACCTTTCACGACATACCACAACGAGCTGAAGCAGACGCTGTTTCTGCGCATCTCCGATGAGCTCTATTTGAAACGCTTGATCATCGGTGGCTTCGAGAAGGTGTACGAGATCGGGAAGGACTTTCGTAACGAGGGAATCTCCTCCGAACACAATCCGGAGTTCACGATGATGGAGTGCTATCAGGCGTACGCGGATTACGAAGATATGATGGCTCTCACAGAAGAGATGTTCTATTTCATCGCGCAGGAGCTGGGCAAGACAAAGCTCCAGTATCAGGGGCACGAGATCGATCTGACCCCTCCTTGGCGACGCTGGACTTTAAGGGAAGCTATTCAAGAAAAGACCGGCATCGATATTGAGGAGCATGCCGATCTGGAGAGCCTCAAGTCGGCCCTCCAACCAAGAAGCCTTCACATCGAACTCAAGCCCACTTGGGGGCAGTTGGTGGACGAGCTGATCAGCGAGTATGTAGAGCCGGAGCTGATTCAACCCACGTTCTTGCTCGATTACCCGGTGGAGCTCTCTCCGCTGGCCAAGATGAAGCGAAATGTGCCTCATGTGGTCGAGAGATTTGAGCCGTTCATTGGCGGCTTGGAGCTAGGAAATGCCTTCTCTGAGTTGAACGATCCTCTGGATCAACGAGAGCGGTTTGCCCAGCAAGAGGAGCGCAGACGCAAGGGCGATGAAGAAGCTCAAGTCCTCGATGAGGACTTTCTGCTGGCCATGGAGTACGGCATGCCGCCCACGGGCGGGTTGGGCATCGGCGTGGATCGGCTGACGATGCTCTTCACGAATTCAGACTCGATTCGCGAGGTCATCCTGTTTCCCGCTCTGCGCCCCAAGCAAAAGGAAAAAGAAGAAGAAAGGAGTTGATGGCTGCGTGAGCCATCGGGACGTAGCTGTCATTGGCGTTGGATACACGAACTTCAATAGCGTTACGCCCGAAGTCAACTGGAAAGAACTCATGTTCGAAGCGGCACAGAAAGCCTATCAAGACGCAGGGATCGATCCACGCCGGGAGGTCGATAGCTTCATCACCTGTGCCGAGGACTTCTGGGAGGGCTTTTCGATCTTCGACGAGTTCACGCCGGATCAATTGGGCGCTGCGCTTCGCCCCATGCACACTGTCCCTGGTGATGGACTGCAGGGCTTGGCCAACGCCTACATGCAGATCAAGACCGGACTCTTTGACATCGTCGTTGTCGAGGCCCACAGCAAGATCTCGGAGCTTCTCACCTATGAAGATGTCGTTCAGCTCTCGTTCGACCCCATCTATGAAGCTCCGCTATCGAATGGAGTCCACCCCTACTATGTAGCCGGCCTGGAGATGAGAGCGTATCTGGAAGCCACGGGAACGACGGAGGAAGAGTGCGCGGCGGTTGTCGTTCAGAACAAGCGAAATGCTTTCTTGAATCCCTTGGCAGAGTTCGAGTGCGAGCTGGATGTGGAGAGCGTGATGAGATCCGACTATGCCTTTGATCCCTTGAAGGCCGTGGAGATCGCTCCGCGAGCGGATGGCGCGATTGTGTTCGTATTGGCAGGCGGAGAGATCGCTCGTGAACTGACAGATGTGCCCGTCTATCTGGAAGGGATCGGCTGGTGTTCTGAATCACCCTGGATCGCCTCGCGTAGCTCGGATGCCAGCTATGCGAAGCGGGCGGCTCAGATGGCATATCAACAAGCGGGTCTTGAGAATACTCAACTCATAGACATCGCTGAAGTGGACGATCAATTTGCTTTCAAAGCACTTCAGCATCTGGAGGCTCTGGGGCTCGCGCGCCCTGGCGAGGCAGGCTTCCTCATGGTCGAGGGAGCATTTGGCCCCCAAGGGCAGTTGGCTGTAAACCCCAGCGGGGGCTCTTTGGGCTGTGGGCATCTGATGGAAGCTTCCGGCCTGGCGAGAGCTCTCGAGATCGTGCTTCAACTGCGAGGGGAAGCGGGGCAAAGGCAAGTGGAAGATGCCATGATCGGCGTCGCTCAATCTTGGCGAGGTCTGCCTCATGGGACCGGAGCGGTCGCGGTGTTCTCACGGAGGGAATGACCATGAATCTCGGGAAAATTCATAAAGATGTTGCGGTAGTCGGCGCGGGGATGACTCTCTTCTCTCGGCGTCTGCAAGAGACGGGCAAGGAGATGAGCTGGGAAGCCGCTCAGATGGCCCTCGATCAGGCGGGCCTCTCACTAGATGACATAGATGCCGTGATCATGGGCTCCGCGCCGGATGCCTTCGATGGGGTTCACAAGAAGGGTGACTGGCTGCTCGATGGCGCTGGCGGAACCAACAGACCTTACATGCGGGTCTACACCGGTGGCGGCACGGCCGTCTTCGCCCCCATCGCGGGCTGGTGGCACGTGGCCTCCGGGTTGTTCGAGAAAGTTCTTGTGCTTTGTGAAGAGAAGATGAGCAGCTGCATGCCGCACGCGCAGAGCGCCTTCGCCCACATCTGGGACCCCATACTGGATCGCCCGCTCAAGCCCAATCTCGTCTGGATCTTCTCCATGGAGATGCAGCGGTACATGCATACATATGACGTGCGCTATGAGGACATCGCGCTGGTTGCTGTCAAGAACAAGCGCAACGCGGTAGGCCATCCCTGTGCTCAATTGGCCGATCCGGACATCACCCTAGATGACGTGCTCACTTCAGAACCCATGGCACTGCCGGTGCGACGGCTCGATATCAGCCCGCCGTCGGATGGGGCGGCGGCTGTGGTGCTCGTGAGTGAAGATGTGGCCTATGAACTGACGAATGAGCCCGTCTGGATTGATGGTGTGGGCTGGTGTATTGATTCTACTATGTGGACGAATCGCGATCTGGCCTTTCCCAAATTCGTGGCCCATGCGGCGCGAATGGCCTACGAGATGGCCGGAATCAAAAACCCGCGTAAAGAGATCGACATTGCGGAACCGTACGATCCCTTCGACTACAAAGAACTTCAGCACCTCGAAGCGCTGGGTCTCGCTGATCCCGGTCAAGCAGCCATCATGACCCGAGAGGGCAAGACGCAGCGCGATGGCGAACTCCCCGTCTGTCCCAGTGGAGGACTTCTGGGGGTGGGAAACCCCATCGCGGCCACGCTCGGGATCAAAGTAGGAGAACTCTTCTGGCAGCTCTCTGGGCAAGCGGGTGCCCGTCAAGTGCCTGGTGATCCAGCCGTGGGCGTGGCACAGGCGTGGGGCGACTTGATGCAGTTTAGCAGTGTGATCGTGATGAGGAGGCGCTCATGAACCAAGCGATCAAACCCAAGGGGAGGTCCCTTTCAACTGAACAGATGAAGCAAGTTCCGCACGTGATCGCACGGCCTCAGGCCAAGTACGCCTGGGCGGCGGGCGTGGCAATGAGTCACTTTTTAGAAGGGCTCAAACAAGGCAAGATCCTCGGCCGCCGATGTATTGCGTGCGAGAGGGTGCTTGTACCTCCCAGAATGTTCTGTGAGCGATGCTATCGCACGACGGATGGGTGGGTAGAGCTACCCGGCACCGGCGTGATCGAGACGTTTTCGATCTCGTACATCGACACGAACGCGAATCGCATTAAGGACCCCATCTTTGTCGGGGTGTTGGCCTTCGATGGTGCGCCCCCGCATTGTGGGATCATGCACTACTTCGGAGAAGTCTCTCCAGAGGAGATCCATATCGGGATGCCGGTCGAGCCCCTCTGGAAGCCGGAAAGCGAGCGTGTGGGAGCCATCACAGACATCAAGTACTTCCGCCCTCGTGAAGGAATTCCGTCTAAGAGAATCAGCCAGCGCCGTAAGCGAGGTTGAGAGGCGATGACATTCAGCGAGAAGTTTCAGAGGACGACGGAGATGAAACACTGGCTGGGCGACATGGAGGTCGATCACTTCCACTACACGGCCGGCGTCGCAGGCGAAAGATTTTTCATCGCGCTGCGGGATCGAGGAGTGATCCTCGGAGCCCGATGCGCGCCTTGTGGGATCACGTACGTGCCACCCCGTATCTACTGTGAGCATTGTTTCGCAGAACTGAAAGAGGACGCCTACCAGGAGGTCGGCCCGCGCGGCTGGGTGCGTGCCTTCACCATCGCTCGCCTCGGCAAAGACGGGCACCCACTCACGGAGCCTGAGATATTGGCCGTGATTGACTTCGGGTCAGATTCAACGGGCTTCTTGCACAAGCTAAGTGGAGTTGCACCCGAAGAAGTGAGGGTAGGCTTGGAAGTGGAAGCTCTACTCAAGCCCAAGGCCCAGCGCGAGGGGCGCATCACGGACATTGAGCATTTCCGGCCGGTGGCGTAGAGTTTGCTTTCATGGCATACAATATCGGACGACGACTGTCAGGAGCACTCGCGAACGGGGTAAAATAGGGGAAGTTCGGGTAGGCGACCGAAAGGAGATGGCATCGTGTTACGAATCAAGCCCGGTGCGATCAGCATGCTCTGGATTGGCGTGCTCTCTGCGTTCGTCATGCTGGGAATGGCCCAGTCCGTCCAACTGACTTCCGATACTGATCCGGACCAGAATTCCACAAAAATTCAGAGCATGCTGCGCGGATTGATCGGTAGCGTCTCAGGAGCGACCTCTGAGGATCTTCCGCTCATCCCTCGATTCTTCAGTTTCTCCCAATCCTCGGAGCTAGAGCAGCTGCTGGCTCTTAAAGCGAGAGGGGATCGAGTGCAAGTCGTCATCGAAGTGGCGCCACAAGCCGAGAGCCTCCAGATTGCAGAGCGGGTGAGAGATTTCGGCGGGGAAGTCGAGTTGACTCAGGAGAATTGGGTGCAAGCGGTCGTCCCCGTTGATGAATTGGAGAGCCTCGCGGCGATGCCGCAAGTTCGCTTCGTTCGCTTGCCGGTCCGTCCGTTCTTGATGCAGGGCTCCATTCGTAGCGAAGGTCTGACCATGGTCGGCTCTCCGGGTTGGAATGAGAGTGGTTTCGCGGGTCAAGGCGTCACAGTGGCCCTCGTGGACCCCGGAGGGTTCCGGGGGTATGAGAGTTTGCTGGGCCGGGAGCTACCCGCCCGCGAGAAGGTGACACCGCGCTCCTTCCGTTCAGATAAGCAGATGTACGAGCCCGATGCCTCGCGCGGAGCTCAAGTTCATGGGACGGCAACGGCAGAGGTCGTCCACGACGTTGCCCCGGAAGCAGAGCTCTATCTGGTGATGTTCTCAACTGACGTCGAGTTTCGCAGCGCCATCAACTGGCTGGTCGAACAGAAAGTGGATGTGATCAACACGTCGCTTGGATTCCCGTCGGGTTGTTTCCGCGAGGGCGGAGGGATCTTTGAGCCCCAGTTCGTGAAAGCTCACGAGAATGGGATCGCCTGGGCTACGGCAGCCGGCAATGAGGGAGACATTCACTGGGAAGGAACCTGGCGCGATTCCGATGGTGACAATCTATACAATTATACGGACACCGACGAGGGGAACACCCTCGACGTTCAGCTCATCGAGTACCAGTATCCCGACGGCCGACGGGTGGCTACGTCAATCATTGATGTTCTCTTCAGCTGGGATGCCTCTTGTACGGATGCTTCGGATGACTACGAAGTGGTCGTTCTGCGAGAGCAAGAGGGCCAACTCAAGCCGCTTGCCCCTTGGGATGGCTCGGTAGGGCAACTGAGTGATTGGATCTGGAGGCCCGGCGTTCCCATCAAAGAGACCCTTGCCAGCGAGGATTTTGATGTAAGTCGAGTAGGGCAGATCGAACGGTATCATCTAGCCATTCGTAAGAAGCGAGCCGATGCCGCCGACTCTCGCTTTGAGATGCTCATCATGTGTCCCTGCAATCGAATTGAGTACCTTGTAGCTCAGGGCAGCGTAGGCATTACGGAGCCTTCCATCTCGGCCAATGTGATCACAGTGGGAGCCGTGCATCATTCCTCACGCTGTTCGCGCAGCCTCTGTCCCGATGGGAGGTTGCTCTTCTACTCCAGCCAGGGGCTGACAAAGGATGGTCGCATCAAGCCGGATCTCGCGGCGCCCAGTCACGTCTCCACTAGTAGCTATGGTCGCTGGACAGGCGAGGGTGGCGGGCGAAATCCCGGCTTCACAGGCACATCAGCGGCTTCTCCACATGTCGCCGGCGCGGCAGCTCTTGTAAAACAAGCCTTCCCAGAATACACGCCCGATCAGATCAAAGAGTTTCTCGAAGATCGGGCAGAGGACATGGCTGAGCCCGGCAAGGACAATCGCTACGGGGCAGGCATTCTGCTCTTGGGTCAGCCTCCGGTTCAGCCTGCTGCCCCAACAATTACTGGCATCGAGCCTGCCGGTGGCCTGCAAGGGAGTGAGATTCAAGCGACGATCAGCGGCACAAATCTTGCAGGTGCCACGTCCGTTACATTCAGTGGGACAGGAGTGACGGCTGCTCTTCGAGAGGGCGGCACGGCTACAACGTTGCCCATCACCATCACGGTTGCTTCTGACGCATCTCCTGGGTCTCGAACCTTCACCGTCACGACTCCAGCTGGGACAGCATCCAGCGGAGAAATCACATTCACCGTGCTCGAAGCCCCTCAGATTCAAGTGGAGCCCGAAGCCCTGAGCTTCAGTGTACCAGCGTCCAATGGCGACCCTCCCGCACAGACGTTGCGCATTACGAACTCCGGTGGTGGGGCTCTCAACTGGCAGGCATCTACAGACGTTCCTTGGCTGCGCTTGAGTGCCACGGAGGGAACTGCTCCATCTGAGCTTCAAGTGTCGGTGGTGCTTGCGGAAGAAGATCTAACCGCAGGCAGCTATGAAGGTCGGATCACTATCACGGCTTCGGATGCACTGAACAGTCCCCTGGTTGTGCCGGTGACGCTCACGCTTAAGGCCCCGCCGGGAGAGCTGATCGCACTGGTCTTCAAGCAGCTGGAGTTCGTCAAACCCGAAGATTGGGAGCGAACTCTAAGAGAAGGCTGTGTCGTCTATACCAACATCAGTGGTGATTCGAGCATCATGCGCGTGACGCTGCCGGATGACTCCATCCGTGAGTTCGAGATCCCGGCAGGCCATGAAGTGATCGTCTGCGGGGACGTGGTGCATATTGACACTCGACCTCAAGCCGCCTCCGGTTAGGAGGGCATGGTGAGTCGAAACCTCCTTGGGCTGCTCTTTATCGGGTTATTGTTGTTTGCCTTCACGGGATGCACCGCGAAGCAAGAAGGAGGAGAGCAAGCCGTATCGCCCAAGTGGGAAGACTATCAAGGCAAAGTCCAGCAGACGCTCTTCGAGTTGGTCACAGCGAAAGATCCCGGCAAGTATGCTGAGCAGCGCCAACTGGAGTATGCCACGATGGTGCGCGTGGTCATTGAGCTTGCACCAGATGCAGCATTGCCGGAAGGCTTTCTGGTCCTGGAGGAGAGTCGTTATGAGAATGAAATTCAGGCGTGGGTTCCTCTGGATAAGCTCCTGGAGCTTTCCCAGCAGCCTCAGATCCAGTATATCCGTGCACCGAGGAAGCCAAAGCCGTACTCATACTAGATTCTCGTGAAGACAAGAGAGCTCATCGCCGGTCTTCTGCAAGGTGATCCCAGGGCGTTGGCCAAGCTCATCAGCTTGATCGAAGATCGCGAGCCAGGCTTTTCTTCCATTATTGATGAGGTTTACCCTCACACGGGAAGAGCTTATCGCATAGGCATCACTGGGCCGCCGGGGGCGGGCAAGAGTACGCTTGTTGACAAGCTTGTCCCATTCTTTCGTAAAGAGGGGCGGGAGGTCGGGATCTTGGCGTGTGACCCGACGAGCCCGTTTTCAGGGGGCGCGTTGCTGGGGGATCGCGTGCGCATGCAAGGACTCTACAGCGATGGAGGAGTATTCATTCGGAGCCTTGCAACGCGGGGAAGTCTGGGAGGACTCTCGGAAGTGGCCTATGAAGTGTCGCTGCTCTTGGAAGCAGCGGGTTATGATCTCATCTTCTTTGAGACGATCGGTGTAGGCCAAGTGGAGGTTGACATCATTGAGGCGGCGGACACGGTTGTGGTCGTCGTTGTGCCTCAGTCAGGCGATGCCATTCAAGCACTTAAGGCAGGGCTTATGGAAATCGCTGACGTGTTTGTCGTGAACAAGGCCGATCAAGAGGGAGCGGAGTTTGCGGTTCAATCACTGCAACTGGCTCTGCGACCTGAAGAGTCATCCAGTGCTTGGATTCCTCCGATTGTGAAGACGGTGGCCACAGGAGGAGAGGGCGTGGATCGTTTGAAGGAGGCTCTCAATCGCCATCGAGGGCTTTTAGGTGGGGAAGGTCTACGCCAACGTCATCTATCCCGATTGCGGAGGTTCATTCAGCGAGTTGTGGAGGAGCAGTTGAAGAGAGAGCTTTGGGATGAGCACGGACAGGAGATGCTGGCAAGACAAGTGGAGAGAATCCTCCGGGGCGAGAGTGGGCCGTATCAAATCGCCGAGGAGATCCGGCAGAAGCTCAAATGAAGAGCCGCCCACGGTTCAGCGGCGCTACGTGTTGATGGATGAGGGTCACTCACACAGAACCCGACCGCGGACGGCTCGCCCTTATGTACTCAAGAAATGGGGATTTGTTTCAGTCAAGAAAGGCCAAAGTCGGAAGGATCTCCGGTGATACGAGATCCCTCTCTACTGCGTAGCGCATCAGTCTCTTCATACCCCCCTTGAAGTTGAACGCACGATAACCCACTTGACGCATGCGTTCTGCCAAGTGCGCGCTCTTCAGCCCCAGCTCGCAGTAGAGCACATACGTGTGATCGCGATCCAGAGTGGCGTAGTCTTCCAGGGCCTTGAAGAAGTCCATGAAGATCGCACCTGGGTAATGCCACGTGCGATAGGAGGCGGGTGAACGTAGATCGATCACAACCGCTCCCTCAGGGATCTCTTCGATTTCCATCTCCGGCGAGGCCAGCTCTTCGGGATCGAGATCTCTTAAACTAAAAACCCGTCTCTCGGCGATGGCCTGCTCTAGCACGGAGAGGTCGAGCTGCTGTTCCTCGGCTAGGACATGTTCCAGTGAGGCCCGTGTGGCCGGATGGCGAGGTACGATAGCACAATACTCCGCTACAGCGGCAGAGATCTCATAGGTGCCGATGTGACGCGCCTGAGCGATAATCTCTTCTTTGTTGAAACCAAGAAGCGGCCTGAGAACGGGTAACTGAGCCACAGGAGAGATGACATATAGATTCTGGAGCGTCTGGGAGGAGACCTGACCGACAGCTTCTCCTGTGACGATACCCAATCCACCTACCTCGTGAGCCACCCGCTCGGCTGCCCGATACATGAACCGCTTGAGCAGCACCTGCCAGTAACGGGCTTGAGTCTTCGCCTGCATCTCGCTTACCAGTTGCTGAAAATCGATGGCATGGAGCCGAGGTTCGTCGCCGTAGCTCCAACGGTCGCCGAGCACGTTCAGCACGCGCAGCACACCCTGCTGATGTGCACGGCCGCCCAGATTGCAGAAGACATAATCCAGTGCGACACCTCGCTTGAGCATGAACCACGCTGCCACAGCCGAATCAAACCCCCCAGAGATGAGCGCGACAGCACGGCCCTCGATTCCCAAGGGCAATCCGCCCGGACCCGAAATCTGGTCTGTGAAGAAATATGCTTGGCCATCCCGCATCTCAACATGCACCGTCACTTCGGGATTATCTAGATCGACCTTGAGGGCGTGAGGAAGAAGCGCAGCTCCTAGTGCGCGCGCCACATCTTGTGAACCGAAAGATCCTCCCGCTCGGTGATCGGCGCGTCGGGCCCGCACGGCGAAACGCTTACCATGGACGGGTGAACGGAAGAGTTCTTCACCCGCTTGCACGATCTCTTCTAGATGTGTGCCAGCACGGCGTTCCACAACAGAAAGGGATTGGATTCCGAAGACACGCGGAAGAGTCCCTGTAGCTTCAAGACTGGGGGTCTCAATGTAGATGCGATCCCAGTCCCGCTTCAGCTGGAAAGAACTTCCCGCCAGCGCCTCTTTGATGTTGCGAGCCAAGCGCTCTGTGAAGCGAACTCGTGTCTGCCGGGCTTTGGTGCTGATTTCTCCAGACAATCGAATCAAAATAAGCATGATGATGCAAAGCAATTGTACGGCTTCATTTTGCGCGACTGCAAGCGCCGAAGTCCCCCGTGGAAGACTTGCAAGAGACGCATCTAGCCTCTATCATGCACGATGCCAGTTTCGGCAAAGGCGAAGGCCATCCAGAAAGGAGACATGCTCGTGTTTTCTCACCGTGATCTAGAGAAGCTGCTTACAACTGAATCAAACCCCCTCTTGAGTGTGTATCTGAACACGGACCCTTCGCAAGACCCTAAGGGTTCGTATCGTATCTGGTTGAAGGATGCGCTGAAGACCCTGGAGGGAAGGGTCGAAGGCTCGGAGCAGAAGCGCTTCCGCGAGGCTGCAGATCACGTCCATGCTCATATGAAAGAGTTTCGCGCTCAAGGGAAATCTTGGGTGGCTTTTGTGGGGAATGGGCTTGTTGAGCAATACGATTTACGGGTCCCCGTGGAGAACGAGGTCCAGTGGGGGCGACCAGAACTTACCCAGCTGGCGTGGCTTTTAGAGGAGTATCGCCCTTACGGGATTGTTTTGGTCGACTCCGAGAAACTGCGTTTTTTCATCGTGGTGATGAACGAGATTTATGAGATGAACGACCGGACGCTGGAACTGGACACAAGCGGCTGGCGAAGGAAGGAGATATCACCCCCTTCGCAGCCTCGGGGAACTCCCGTGCGCGGATCGGTTCGCGGTGGCAACGAGCGAGACGCTTTCGTCGAGCGCGTGAGAGTCCAGACCGAAAAGTTCTGGAGGGAAGCGTCCGGTGTGCTACGTCGTCTCAACGAGCTTCATCAAGCGGAGAAGCTCGTGCTGGGAGGGCCCAAAGCCATTCGGGAGCGTTTTATGCAGACGCTGGGAGCAGAGAGCAGTAGAGTCATCGGGCAGATCTCAGTACCCTTAGAGGCTTCGCCTTCGGCTGTGCTAGCGGAGAGCGTGTCTGTGATCCAGACTCATGAGCGCACGCAAGAAATACAGGTTGTCGAAGAGCTTCTGCGACGGGCATCGACCAGCGATCGGGCGGGTGTGGGGCTACTGCCAACGCTCAAAGCTTTGCAGGAGAGTCGTGTGGAGCGAGTCATCGTCAATAGGCGTCTGGAAGCGACCCTCAACGAGTGTGTCACTTGTGGGTATGCTTTTGACAGATCGGAAGAGAAATGTCCGAACTGCTCGTCGACGCAAGTGAAGCGCACCTCGCTGCGAGCCCTCTTGCCGGTGCTCGTCCGCCGCCATGGGGCTAGGCTGGAGATTATCCGGCGTCCGGCGGCAGAGAAGCTCGCTCCTCACGGGGGTATCGGGGCATTGTGGCGATATTAGACAGAAGGGCGAATAGCTCAGCGGCAGAGCGTCCGCCTTACACGCGGAAGGTCCCAGGTTCAAATCCTGGTTCGCCCACCCCACGCACCTGGAGCTTGCAAGTTCTTCTTACTCTGTGGTAGAATAAGCCCGTTTGCGCGGGGGTGTAGTGTAGCGGCCTAACACGCTGCCCTGTCAAGGCAGAGACCGCGGGTTCAAATCCCGTCATCCCCGCCACAACCCGCCTGCCCAGGTAGCTCAGCTGGTAGAGCACA